>DATFWF010000188.1:0-29336 GCA_035259605.1 Thermoanaerobaculia bacterium | reverse complement strand
GGACCGGCGGTCAGGGAAAGGGCCGTCGTCACGGTCTTGTCGGCCGCCGGCACCACGCTCACGCCCGAGGGATTGCTGATCGTCAGCTTCGCGACCGACGCCGGCAAGCCGGCCCCCGTGTTCTGAGCCGATGTCCCGTTGTATGTGTAGAAGGCTCCGGCGTTGAAGGTGCGGGTTCCGGCCGTCCGGATGTTTCCCGTGCTTCCCGTCAGCGAGATGCCGCCGGCCGAGCCGATGCGCAGCTGCCCTCCCGAGTTGAGCGTGAAGGGGCCGCCCGTGCTGCTCGAGATGACGCTGGACGGCCCGAGCGAGACGATCCCGGAGGAGTTGACCGTCATCGGATTGGCGGTGCTGCTTGCGCCGGTCAGGTTGCTGTTTCCGATGCCCGTGTAGGTGAGGGCGCCGTTGACCGTCCAGGAGGAAGAGGAGCCGGAGCCCAGGTTCATGCTCCCGGAGACCGTCACGTTGCCGGTCGAAGAGATCGTGATGTCCGAATTGTTGCTGCTCGTCCACGCGCCGCTGATGACGGCGACTCCCTGCAGGGCGAGCGAGCCGAGCGCGGAGAGACCCGTTCCGCCCAGGGTGAAGGATCCGCTCGGCGCGACGGTCAGGCTCCCCTTGGTGGTGGCGCCGCCGCCGCCGATCTGGACGGTTCCGGCGGCCGACATCGTGCCGTTGACGGTTGCCGACGCCCGGTTTCCGACGGCGAGGCCGCCGTCGACAGTCGCCGAGCCGTTGACCACGAGCTCCGCGTTCGGGAACGTGCCGGAAGAGTTCGACAGGGCGAGGACCCCGCCCGACATCACAAGGAGCGCGCCGTTGACCGTCATGTCCGGGTTCGGCAAGCCGTTGGCGAGTGTCACCGTCGCCACCGGAGTGACCGTCAGCTGGCCGTCGAGATCGACGGTGACGCTGTCCACGGTGATGTCCGACACGACGAAGACCTCGTGGGTCGCCTGGATCTCGACCGACGCCGCGGAAGGGGCGCAGGGCGAGGCGCAGCCCGGAGTCGAGGGCGCCGGCGTGATCCAGGACGTTCCGTCGAAGCGCTCCCAGGTGGAGGGGTCGCCCCAGTCGCCGCCCTGGTGTGAGCGGTAGTCACCGGCCGCCGGCGGGCCGTCGTTGAAGGAGGCCTCGGCGAAGTCTCCCGAGCCGGACGCCTCGAGGAAGAACCGGACACCTCCGTCATCCTTGCCGGGCCGGAACTCGTTGTTGAAGAGGGTGCCGCGGGCGTCTGCCCGCGCCACGATCGTCGTGTCCGGATGGATGTCGGGAACCTCGCGGAACCAGAGCGTGACCGGTTCGCCCGGCTGCCAGCCGGCGCCCGTCACCGTCACCGTGGCGCCGGGGTGGTAGTCCTCGGCGTCGGTCTGGACGTAGGGACCGCTGGTGAAGGAGGCCGCGGCCCCCTGCGCCTGGACGGAATAGGTCCCGCGGAGCTCCGTCTGGTTGTAGACGAGGGAGAACGTGCCGTCCTCATCCGTCGCGACGCTGCCGCTTCCCGGGATATCGCCGTCCGCCGCCGCCGCGGAGCCATCCGGCCGCGTCACGACCACGGTGACGTCGCAGGATGGCGCGAAGCCTTCGCCGGAGATCCGCACGGGATCCGACGGCACATAGCGGGGATAGGCGACGCGGATCGCCTCGTTGCCGGTAACGCGGCACGGCTCGCCGGCCAGGGGCCTGGAATCGCTCCGGTAGGACGCCAGCAGGATGACGATGGTCAGCCCGATCAACCTTGCAGTCCAGGGAAGTCTGTTCACGACTGCCTTCATGGCTTCCTCCTTCGCGGCTCTTCCGAACGGGAGGCCATGCGCAGTCCTCCCCCCGGATACGCTTGAGTGCTTACTTTTCTTGCATTTCTGCGGCGATTCTTTGCCGCACCGGAAAACCCTGTCAATTGGACCCTGTCCTCTGTACCGCCGAACAGGGGGGTTTCCCAAGGAGACGCGAAGGATCGCGGCCGAGAGGGCCGCACCTTGTCCCTCCGATCAGGTGGCCGGTTTCAGGAGGCGGGCAGCTCTTCCAGAAACTTCCTCAGGTGTTCGCTCCAGACGGCGGGCCAGGAGTGCGTGGTGTGGCCGCGCGTCTCGGGGGAAGTCGGGATCAGGACGTAGCGGCCCCTCTTGACGCGGGGCATCAGCTTCTCCATCAGGCCGAGCTCGGGAGGGTTGACGACGTCGTCGGCGAAGTTGATGGCGAGGACCGGGGCGGTGATCTTCTCGAGGTCGGGCGAGGGATCGTAGTCGCGCGAGGCTTCGAAGGCGTAGAGGAAGTTGTTGGCGTCCACGCCGGCGCCGCGCGCCTGCATCTGCTGGGCCAGGTACCTGTCCGCTTCCTCCGGAGTCGGGCCGGACTTCTGCCACGCCAGAGGCGTCGAGACCATGAAGAGGAGAACCTGAACGGCGGCAGTCAGGCCGCGGGGCTGAGAGGCGTAGTCGCCGTTCTTCCACTCGGGGTCGTTGCGGATGTCGTCGCTGACCATCTTGCGGAACATCCGGTTGCGGCCGACGATCCGGGCCGGGACGGCGGCCAACGGCAAGAGGCCGTCCATGAAGTCGGGGTGCTTTTCTCCCCAGATCCAGCAGTGCATCGCCCCCATGGACGTCCCGATGATCAGGCGAAGGTGATTGACGTTCAGGCCTTCGGTCAAGAGGCGCCGCTCGGCCTCCACCATGTCGTCGTAGTTGTAACGGGGGAAGCGCGCCCGCAGGCCGTCGGAAGGGCGGGAAGACTCGCCGTGGCCGATCCCGTCGGGGACGATGAGGTAGTACTTCTCGCTGTCCAGGAGCTGCCCCGGCCCGAAGAGAACGCCCGCGAAATTCTCCGAGAAGAAGCCCTTTCCCGATCCGGTCGTGCCGTGGAGAAGCAGGACGGCATTGCGGACGATTCCCTTCGAGTCGCGCCGCGGAGATCCGAGCGTGCGGTAGTGGATCTTCAGTTGCGCAAGCGTCTCCCCGGTGGCGAAGCGGAAGTTCGGGATGACGTGGTCGCCGGAAGCCGGCTCGGGAACCGGCTCGGCGGCGGCCGGGAGGCCGGAACCGAGAAGAAGCGACGCCGACAGGAGGAGCCTCTTCATGTCAGGCCACGTCCCAGCGGCGGGCGAGGCGGCGCGCGCCGGCGAAAAGGAGCGCCGACGCCGCCAGCAGGACCAGCGCCTGCGGCCAGAGGTGCGTGACGGGCTCGTCGCGCCAGAAGACCTTCATGAAGCCGTCGATCGCCCAGGCGTTGATCGTCACGAGCCCCATCTTCTGGACGGTCTCGGAAAGGAGATAGCGCGGCACCATGCTCCCGCCCAGGGCCGACATGGCGAGGATCAGGAGGTTCGACAGCGCCACGAGCTGCATCCTCGAACGCGCCATCGCGGCGAGCAGCAGGCCGAAGCACGAGGAGGCCACCGCCGTCACGACCGTCATGATCAGGAATCCCGGCAGGTGCCGGTGGAGCTCGAGCCCGAAGAACATCTCTCCCCAGACGAACATCACCGTCAATTGCGCGACCGCCACGGCCGAGAGGTAAGCCGCCTTTCCGAGGAGAAGCCGGGTCATGGAGACGTTGGTCGAGAGGACCCGGTCGAGGGTGCCGCTCTCGGCCTCCTCGATCAGCGCGCCTCCCGCGCCGGAGGCCGAGAAGAGCAGGAACATGACGCCCAGCCCCGCCGCGATCAGCGCCGAGGTCGGGTTCTTCTTGGTCTGCCCGAGGATGTCCTTGACCTGGACGTCCACCAGTCCACCGGCCGCGGCGCCGCCGGACGGCCCTTTCGCGGCGCTTCGCTCCCGGAGGAACCGGATGCTCTCCTCCATCTTCGAGCGCTGCTCGGGGGTCAGCCCGCCTCCCCACTTCTCGAGCTCCTGGACGCCGGTCTGCGCCATGACGTCGGGCATCGCGGACGCCGCGATCCCCTGGAGGAGACCCGAGACGACGGGCGCCGCGACCGGGTCGGCGCTGTCGGCGAGAAGCTCGAGCCTGGGCCGGGCTCCCGACCCGCCGAAGGAGATCGGCGTCTGGCCGAACCCCTTCGGAATGATCAGGGCGGCGGGCAGATTCCCGGCTCGGACGGCCGCCTCGGCGGTGGCGCGGTCGAACGGCGATTCCGTGGTCCTGCCGTCGGGGATCCTCCCGGTCGCGACCGACAGGCCCTTCTCGGCCTTCAACGCGGCCACGAAGCGGCGGGAGTTGTCGCTCCCGTCCTCGTCCACGACGGCGAGCGAGATCCGCCGCGTGCCGCCGCCCCGCGTGCCGCCGAAGATCCCGGCGAAGATCGAGAAGAAGACGATCGGCACGACGAAGGCGAGGACGAACGCCGCCCGGTCGCGGCGGAGCCTCGAGAGGTGGGTTCGGAAGACCGCGAAGATCATTCGCGCAGCTCCCTTCCGGTGAGATTCAGGAAAACCTCTTCGAGGGTCGCGCTCTTCAGGTTCAGGTCTCGGATGCGGACCCCGTTGTCGTGGAAGACCTGGAGGAGCTCGCGGATCCGACCGGCCGCGTCCTCGACGGAGGCCTGGACCCGCGTCCCGTCCACCGTCCCGCCCAGCCCGCGGACGGCTTCGCGGACCGGCTCCGGGATCGGGCCCGCCGCGTCGATCGTGACGGTCTGGGCGGCGCCGAGCGTCTGGCGGACCAGCTCGTCCTTGGTCCCCTCCGCGATGATCCGGCCGTGGTCGATGACCGCGATCCGGTCGCAGAGGCGCTCGGCCTCCTCCATGTAGTGGGTCGTGTAGAGGAGGGAGACGCCCCTCTCCTTGAGCTCCCCGATCATCGCGTAGATGCGCTCCCTCGACTGCGGGTCCACGCCGACGGTCGGCTCGTCGAGGAGGAGGAGCCTCGGCCCGTGGATCGTCCCGGCGGCGATGTTCAACCGCCGCTTCATCCCGCCCGAGAGCCGCTCGGTTCGCTCGTCGGCCCGGTCGGCCAGGCCGATCCAGTCCAGGTTGCTCCGGATCGCGGCTTCGAGCTTCTCACCGTCCATCCCCTGGTAGCGGCCGAACGTCCAGAGGTTCTCCCGGGGCGAGAGGAGCGGGTACAGCGCGATCTCCTGGGGGACCCAGCCCCGGACGGAGCGCGCGCCGGAGTCGGCGGGGGAGAGCCCGAAGAGCGTGAGGGTGCCGGCGTCCGGGACGACTCGCCCGGCGATCGCCCGGACCAGGGTGGTCTTGCCCGCCCCGTTGGGCCCGAGCAGGCCGAAGATCTCGCCCGCGGCGATCCGGAAGCTGACGCCGGCCAGGGCGGGACGGGAGCCGAACGCCTTGGCGACGCCTCCCACCTCGAGCGGCTGACCGTCTCGCGCGGACATCGGGCCGGGAGTCTATCCGCAGCGCGCGCGGCGCCGGCGGGTCTCCCCAAGGGGCTATCGACTCTCATTCACCGGGTTGGTATATCTTCCGCGCTCGCTCGACATGAACAATCCTGTCTTCGCCCTGCTTCTTGCCGCCGGGTGCGGCGGAATCCTGCTCTCCTTCGCCCGCGCCCGCTCCCGGGCCGTTTTCGCCCAGGACGGGTTCACCCAGCCAGGGCGCCGGACGGTCGCGTTCGGCCTGCTCGCGGCGGTGCTCCTGCTCACGGTCGCGATTCCGTTCGCGGGCGGGCTCGCGGGGGCACAGCCCGAGTCGAAAGATCTGACCCTGCTGTCCCTCTTCGCGGTCCACTTGATCCTGATCGTCTTCCTGGTCAGCTACTACGCGCTCTCCGGGCGGCATTCGGTCTCCGAGTTCCTGAAGACGAAGAGCCCGCGCCCGGCCTCGGACCTCGGCGCCGGCTTCCTGATCGGATTCGCGGGGTGGCTGCTGACGATCATCGTGCTCCTCGTCGTGATCGGGATCTGGTACGTCGCCAACCGCAACGCCGCGCCGGCGCCGGCCCGCGAGGTCTCCCCGACCATCGTGTGGCTGGTCAGCCAGCCCCTGGCGATCCGGATCCTGATCGTGGTCTCGGCGATGGTCGTGGAGGAGCTCTTCTTCCGGTCGTTCCTCCAGCCCCGCGTCGGCGCGCTGGCGGCGACCCTGATGTTCACGGCCGCCCACGGCGCCTACGGCCAGCCGCTGGTCCTCGTGGGGATCCTGGTCATCTCCACGGTCCTCTCGGTGACCTTCGCCCTCTACGGAAACGTTCTCCCATGCATCGTGGCGCACGGGGTCTTCGACTCGATCCAGATGTTCGTGTTGATCCCTCTCGCGCTCAAAGGCGTGCCGACCGGTTGAGACCTCCTACTCGAATTTGAAGATGTAGAAGCCGTAGCCGACGCGGTCAATCGGCTTGTACTTGAAGAGCCAGTCGGTGTTCATGCCCGCCATCCTCGCGGCGAGCTGGCCGCGGACCAGGGAGTGGGTGCTGATCGCGTAAAGACCCGGAGGGGCCGGGTTGGCCTGGAGGAAATCCCACCATTCGAACTGGATCCCGTAATAGCCGGGGAGCGTGGACCACGGCGTGTAGAGGCGGATTTTCTCGACGCCGTGCTCGTCCATCCACTCCTTCAACCGTTTGAAGTCCGTTCCCCAGTCGATGTTGGAGTCATCCAGGTACTTGTGCCCGTTGGCCGCGCCGCCCACGAAGTCGGTGAAGTAGGCGATGTAGTCGGGATAGATCCGGACGGTCCCGAAGACCAGCCACGCCGCCAGCAGCCCGGCGGCCGCGGTCCGCCATCGCCGCGCCAGCGCGAAGTCGGTCAAACGCGCCGCAAAGACACAGGCGAGCGGATAGATCGGAAGGATGTACCGGACCCCGATGTCGTCGGCCAGGAGCGTCGTGAAAACAAAGAAGAACACTCCGGGGACGAGGAGGAACCCCTCGTTCTTCCATCTCATCCTCGGCGCGATCTTCCACAGCGCCGCGGAAAGAAGCAGAAGGATCAGCGTCGGCGGGGGAGTCTTCAGCAGGAACACAGCGAGGAAGTAGTACTTCCACCCGCCCTGCCGGAAGTTCCCCGCGAGGTACGCCCAGTACTCCTTGACGTGGTTCTCGTTGACCTGCCACATCCCTTCCAGGTAGAAGAACGGGCTCTTCGGGAAGAAGAAGACCGCCCACACCAGCGTGAAGGAGACGGCGATCATCAGCCCGTAGGCCTTCGCCGCGAGCAGCACGCGCCGGCCGGTGTTCGGGACGGCCGGGAAATCGCCGAGGACGGGAGGCGGGCCTTCCGCCTTCCCTCCCGAGCGCTCGGCCACCGCCATGCCGAGGAGGACCACGACGGAGGGCAGGAGGATGATCGCGGAGAACTTCGTCGCGAGCGCGAGCCCGAGCGAGACCCCCGCGAGCGTCACGTTTCGCCGGCCGCCGGAGCGGGCGAACCGCCAGACGTAGTAGATCGTCATCAGGAAGAAGCAGGACAGGCCCAGGTCCATCGTCACGAACCGCGCGTGGGCCAGGATGTTCGGGCAGAAGGCGTAGAGAAAGAGCGCCGCCAGTCCCGCGCGCGTCCCGTAGAGGTCGCGGGCCCAGGCGAAGACGTACCAGCCGAGGAGCACGGAGAGGAGCATCACCGGGAGGCGAGCCCAGAAGAGCATCCGGTCGGCCGCCCCTTTTCCGAGCATGGGATCGCTCGAGTAGAGGAAGCGGACCCCAAACCGCACCTGGTCCGGCGGATCTCCGCTCCACGTCGGGTCGTCCCACTTCACGTACGGGTTCATCGGCAGGAGCGGCAACGTGGCGAGGAGCTTGATGAGGGGGGGATGCTCGGGGTTCAACCGGAAGTCTCCCGTCTTCCAGTAGGTGTAGCCCGCCGGCAGGTGCATCGTCTCGTCGGAAGACGCGTTTAAGAGGCGGGCGCTGCAGAACTCCTGGAAGAAGACGGCCGACAGCAGGACGGCGAGGAGGAGCTTCTCGCGGCGGCGGGCGCGGTTGGCGAGCTCCTTTCTTTTCCGATCTTCCTTCGCCGCGGAAGACACTGGCGTCAGAGCGCCTCCCCGGCTTCCCGGCTACTTCGCGGCCGGGAACCCCGGCAGGTCCGGAAGCTCGCCGTAGCCGGAGGCGACGAGAACGTCCTTTCCGTTTCGCAGGAAAAGCTCCTTCTTCTTGCGCGCCTTTTTCCAGGCGGCCTCGAACCTGCCGGCCGCCTCCGCGGTGTCCAGGCGCAGGCGCCAGAGGTAGGCGATCCCGCGGGGGGACGAATAGAAGGCGATCCGGTCGCCTCGCCAGCCGGCCGCCGCCGCGTCGGCTTCTTCCTCGGGAAGCTCGCGCCGGAGGACGAACCGGACGGTCCATTCCCCCAGCGTGTCGGAGTAGAGGTAGCGCGAGCCCGACGGGCCGAGCTTCTCGCTCTTGCCCGGCAGCAGGTCCTCGGCGGGAGAGAACGCGGCTCCCGGGTGGAGGATCTCCGAGGTCGTCTGCGGAGGGTTCCGCCAGAGACGGTCCATCCCCGTCCATCCCTTCGACTTGACCACCCTCCGTACGTAGGCCGTCCCTTCCGAGTACGGGAAGAAGAGCTGGTCCACGAAGTAGTCGGGGATGTCCTTGGGGACGCCGGTGCGCTCGAGCGCCCCCGCCGTCAGCAGCGGCTCGAGCATCTCCTCGGCGCCCTCGTCGGCGCCGGGCAGGTCGGCCATGACGACGCGGACCATGACGAGCGTCGCTTCGCCCTCGAGCAGGCTCTCCAGCGCCAGCGCGCGGTCGCCGTTGTCCTTCAGGCTCTTCATCCGCTTGTCCAGCTTCAGGCTCTCGTCCTGGAGCGCGTGGGTCAGCTCGTGCGCGAAGATCAGTTTCTCGGACATGTCCGCCATCCCCGGAAGCGCTTCGAGCTCCTCGGCCTCGAGGTCTTTCTTGCCGGCCTTCTCCAGCTCCCTGGCCGCTCCCTTGACGACGTAGAAGCGGCGCGGCTCCGGGTCGTAGAAGGCGATGACCTGCGAGGCGTAGAACTCGATCAACCGGTCGATCAAACCGGGAGACTCCTCGATCAGACCGAACGCCGAAAGCGTCTTGAGCGTTTCTTCAGGCGAGACCGGGAACGACTCGCCGAGCTTGGACCGCAGAACACGGCGCAGGTCGCCGCCGTCGATCTCGCTGGCGGGGACCGAACGCTCGAAGCGCTTGCCGCGGACTTTCTCGACTTCTTTCGCCACCTGGTCGACCCGCGCCGGCAGCAGGGCGCCGGCGCCGAGGACGGCGGCGGAGGAGAGAAGAAGCGCGAGGAGCCGGGACCTTTTCACGACGCGGCAGGGTAGCACGCCGAGAAATAGGCTAAGATTCTCCTCGCCAACGACCAAACAATGAGTTCACCACGCTCGTCCAGCGAGACCGGTCCGATCCGGATGTCTCTTTCGAGTCGTTTCGAGAACATCGAAATGGCCCAGCATCTCTGCAGCAAGTTGCTGGAGGGATGGGACTTGAGCGAAGAGACGACTCACTGGATTCTCATGGCATTGCGGGAGGCGCTGGCCAACGCGATCAAGCATGGAAACGCCCAGGACCTGGAAAAACGAGTTCACTTGGAGATGGACGTCACCGATCACCGCCTGAAAATCCGCATCCAGGACGAGGGAGCCGGTTTCGATCCGGAGCGGGTCGTGGACCCCCTGGCTCCGGAAAATAGGTTGAAGACCTCGGGTCGCGGTATCTTCTACATGAAGACCTTCATGGATGAAGTCCGCTTTCGTCGAGCGGACGGAGGCGGAATGGAAATCGTCCTGACCAAAGATCTGACTCAGGGCAAGGAGAAGGAGGAGGGAGACTGACGATGAAGACGACCGTGCGCGAGGCTGCCGGAGGTGTCCAGATCGTGGACCTGAAAGGGAAGATCACGATCGGAGCCGGCGACGTGCAGTTGCGGGAAACGATCAATCACCTCGTCGAGCAGGGAAAGAAGAACATCCTGATCAACATGCAGGACGTCACCACGATCGACTCCTCGGGAATCGGCGAGCTCGTCGGATGCTACACGTCGGTCACGAACAAGGGCGGAAAGTTGAAGCTCCTCCATCTTCCCCCGAAGATCAATGACGTGCTGACGGTCACGCAGCTCATCACGGTCTTCGACGTCTACGAGTCGGAGACGGAGGCGGTGGGAAGCTTCGCCGCGTAAGAAAGCCCCTCCGGAACCTGACGCCGCTCCTCCCGCGGGAACGGGGGAGCGCGAGGGGTCTCCCTTCGCCTCACTTCTGCGCCGGCCGTGGCCCAAGGCCGCGAAACCCGCGAAGCGGTCGGCCGGCCGCAGTGATGGGCACTCCTTCGACCGATTCGCCGCTGAAGCCCTGCCGGCGTTCGAGCGCGGCCTGTCGCGCGCTCTCCCCCCCGCCTCGGACCGGGCGCCCAACCTTTCCCGCGCGATCTCCGAGGCGGTCCTCTCTCCGGGCAAGCGCTTCCGCCCCCTCGTGGCGATCGCCGCCGGTGAGCTGGTCCGCGCGCCTCGCGAAGCCGCGGCCGCCATCGCCGTCGCGGTCGAGTACCTCCACGCCGCCTCGCTCGTCCTTGACGACCTTCCCTCGATGGACGACGCGCGCCGGCGCCGAGGGCGCCCGGCCCTCCACCTCGTCCACGGCGTCGCGACCGCGGAGCTCGCGGCCGTCGCCCTGATCGCGCGGGCCTTCGAGCTGGCCTCGTCGGCGCCGGCGACTACTGCCCGCACGCGCTCCCGCGTCGTCGAGGAGCTCTCGCGCGCGATCGGCGCCGAGGGGTGCTGCGCGGGCCAGGCGGCGGACCTCGCCGCGGATCCTTCCGGCCTGACGCTCGAGGACCTCGAAGCGATTCACTCGCGCAAGACCGGGGCGCTCTTCGTCGCCGCGGTGCGGGGAGGCGCGCTCGCCGGCGGGGCTGGCGAGGAGACGCTCGAGGCGCTGACGCTCTTCGCGCGAAACCTCGGGCTGGCCTTCCAGATCACCGACGACCTGCTAGACCTGACCGGGAGCCCGCAGCGGATGGGCAAGGACACTCACCGCGACGCCCACCGCGCCAACTTCGCGACGCTCTTCGGCGAGCCCTCTTCCCGCAGGCTGGTCGAGGAGCTGCTCGAAGCTTCCGTGGCCGCCCTCGCGCCGCTCGGCCGGAAAGCCGCCGTCCTCGCCGACCTCGCCCGAGTCGTGCGCGACCGGCAGCGATGACCGATCTGCCCCCTCTCCCCCCGGGAGAGGGCCGGGGCGAGGGCGTCCGAGGCGCCGCCCGGCCCCTTTCGCTGGAGGAGGCTCGAACCCGGCTGCGCGAGCTCGGATATTTGAACGGCGGAGTCGAGAACTTCGTGTTTCGCCGGGCGTTCGCGGGCCGCGGGGGACTCTTCCTGCCGGCGATCCTGCTTTGCGCGCTCGCGGCCGCGGTCGCGTCGGTCGCCGCGGTGGCGGCGGCGGAGCCGGGCTTCTCGGAGTCCGTTGCCTCGGTCGCCGCGCTCCTCGTCCATCTCTTCCTGGCGGACCTCGGGGCTGCGGCCATCCTCTCGATTCTCCTGGCGCTCGCCGCGGACCGGTCGCGGTCTCCCGCCGGCGCCGCGACTTCGGCGGGCCTGGCGACGGCGGGGACCGTGTTCTTCCTCTGGATCGGCGGCGCGTACAGCCTCTCGCGCGAGATCCCGGCGCGCGCCCTTCTCTGGGGAGTGCCCGTCGCGCTCGCCGCGACGCTCGCGGCCCGAAGCGTCCGCACGGGGTACCTGGCCCGAGCCTACGCGCACTCGCGCGTCCTCCCCGGCGCGCCGCGGCGGAGGGTCTTCCTCGCGGCGGCGCTCGCCGGAATCCTCGCGGCGGTCGTCCTGCTCGTCTCGACGAAGCGGCCGGCTCCCGCGCCCGCCCCGATTCCCTCGCCGCGGAACCGCCCGGTCGTCGTCGTGGCGGTGGACGGCCTGGCGCTCGACGGTTCCGACGCCCCTGGAGTCTCGGGAATCCGGGAGCTCCTCGGGACGGCGCCGACCGGTTGGTGGCCGGCCCGGCAGGGAGTGCCCCCGGAGATCTGGACCGACGCCGCGACCGGGGAGCCGGCTGCGGAGCACGGCGTCCGGGCGCTCGCCCGCGTCCGGCCGGCCGCGTCGCCCTCTGGCGTTCGGCCTCCGCTCGGCACCGCCTGGTACCTGAGGCGCGTGGCGCCGGCGCTGCGCCTGGCGTCGAGCGCGCCCGTGTCCGCCGCGGATCGCCGGCGGTTGAGCTTCTGGGAGGTGGCCGCGTCGGCGGGAATTCCCTGCGTCGCGGTCAACTGGTGGGCCTCGGGGCCGTGGCCGGGATGCGACGTCGTCCGCAACGAAGAGGTCCTCGCCGGCGCCGCGGGCGGACTGACGGCGGACAGCCGCGCGCTCGAGGAGTTCGAGAAGAGAAGACGCGGAGGGCATCAGGTGGCGACGGTCTATTTGCCGGGTCTTGACATTCTCCGGGACGGGGCGGGAGGGGCGAGCCCCTCCCCTGCGACACCCGGGAGAAGCGAAGAACGGAGGATGGCGGTGGAGCAGCTTCACCGGTTCCTCGAGAACGAGGTCTCCCGCGCGGCCGCCGGCGAAGAGGCCCTGATCGTCCTGGCGCAGGACAGCCATCCGGCCGCGTCGGCGCTGGGCCGCGTGTTCGTCTTCGACGGAAGGCAGCCGGCCCGCACGATCCAGGTTCGCGCGGAGGACGCGGCCCCTTCGATCCTCGCTCGCGCGGGCGTGCCGCCGGCGTCCGATCTTTCCGGTCGGCCCGCCGCGCCGCTCTTTCCGGCCGGTGCCCTGGAGGCGACGGCCGTCGCGACGTACGGTCCGCGAATCGCCCCCGCGGCGAGCCGGCCCGCCGTCACCGACCGCGAGTACCTGGAGAAGCTGAAGTCTTTGGGATACCTTCAGTAAAACGATGAAGGCGGTTTTTTTTCAGAAGCACGGCGGCAACGAAGTGCTCGAGTACGGCGAGCGCGACGAGCCGCGGCCGGGCCCGGGAGAGGTGCGGATCGCGATTCGCGCGGCCGCGATGAACCACCTTGACATCTTCGTGCGGGACGGGATTCCCGGCGTCCCGCTTCCGCAGATTCCCGGAGCGGACGGGGCCGGAGTCGTGGATTCCGTCGGGGAAGGAGTCCGGGGTTTCGCGGCGGGGGACCGGGTTCTCATCCAACCCGGTCTTTACTGCAACGACTGCGAGTTCTGCCGCCGCGGCAAGCAGAGCATCTGCGTGACGTTCCGGATCGTGGGAGAGCACGTGCCGGGGACCTTCGCCGAGAAAGTGGTCGTGCCGGCCCGCAACGTCTTCCCGATCCCGGAGCGGCTCTCCTTCGAAGAGGCGGCCGCGTTCCCCCTGGTGTACCAGACGGCGTGGCGGATGGTGCTGACCCGCGGAGACCTGAGGCCGGGGCAGACGGTTCTCCTTCACGGCGGCGGCGGAGGAGTCGGCGGCGCGGTCCTGGAGATCGCGAAGCTCGCGGGGGGGCGCGTCTTCGCGACGACGTCGGGAGAAGGGAAGGCGCGCCGCCTTTTGGAGGCGGGCGCGGAGGCGGTCTTCGATTACACGAAGCAGGACATCGCGAAGGAGATTCGAACGCTGACGAACAAGCGGGGCGTGGATCTCGTCGTGGACTGCGTCGGCGAGAAGACCTGGATGACGTCGTTGAAGTGCGCGGCCAACGGCGGCCGGATCGTGACGTGCGGCGCCACGACCGGTCCCAACCCGAAAGAGGAGATCCGCCTGATCTTCTGGAAGCAGATTTCGATCCTGGGCTCGACGATGGCCGACGACGGCGAGTTCCGGACGATGCTCTTCGCGGTCGCCGCCGGCAAGCTGACCCCGCGAATCGACAGCACCTTCGCCTTCTCCCGGGCCCGCGAAGCCTACGAGCGGATGGAGAAAGGCGGCCAGTACGGAAAGATCATCCTGGTCCCCGACAACGCCACCCGCGAATGGCCGGATGGAGACTGAGGAGGATCTGCGATCTGCGATCGGGTGATCGCGTGATTGAAGGAGCCAGGAGTTCGCGGCTTCCGATCGCCCGATCACCGGATCACCCGATCACCCGATGAAACCCCTCTCGATCCTCCAGATCCTGGAGAAGGGGCTCTTCTCGACGGGGAGCGTTGTCCAGATGTTCCAGCTCGCGCGGGGGCTCGCGCGGCGGGGTCACCGCGTGGCGATCGTCTCGCGGGAGCAGGGGGACGTGCCGGCGAAGGCCCGGGAGGAGGGGCTCGACTTCATCGCCTTGCCGCTGAAGAACGAGTTCGACATCGGCAGCGCCCGCCGCCTGGCCAGGGTCTTCGACGAGCGCGCAGTGGACGTCGTGCACGTGCACAAGGGGATCGCGCATTCGATCGCGCTCTTCGCCACGTTCTTCTCGAAGCGCCGGCCGGTGATCGTCGTCAACCGCGGCGTCTCCTTCCCGCTGGACGCCTTCAACCGGGTCAAGTTCCACGTCCGGATGGACGCCGTCGTCACCGTCTGCGAGGACATCAAGAAGGTCATCGTCGCCTCCGGCAGGCTGCCTGCCGGCAAGGTCAACGTCGTCTACGCGGGCGTGGACCTCGAGCGCTTCGATCCGCGCCGGGCCGACCGCGAGCGGGTTCGCCGCGAGTTCGGCCTCGCCCCCGACGAGACGCTGCTCCTCCAGGTGGGCGCCCGCGAGTGGAAGGGGTGGAAGGACCTGCTCCAGGCCTCGGCCCTCCTCGCCGGCGAGTTCCCCGGGCTCAAGACCGCGGTCGTCGCCTGCGAGGACGACGCCAAGAAAGCCGAGGTCGCAGCATTCGCGCGCGAGCACGGGATCGAAGACCGCGTCCTTCCGATCGGCTTTCGGTCCGACATGCCCGACGTGCTTTCCGCGGCGGAGATCGTCGCGGACCTCTCCTACGAGGGCCTCGGCATCACCGGGACGCTCCGCGAGGCGATGGCGCTCGGCGTCCCGGTCATCGGGAGCGCGGCCGGCGGAAACCCGGAGCTCGTGGTGGACGGGGAGTCGGGCCTGCTCGTCCCGCCCCGCGACGTGCCGGCGATGGCCGCCGCCGTCCGACGTCTCCTTCGGGATCCGGCCCTCGGCGCGCGGCTCGCCCGTGGCGCGCGCGAACGCGTGGAGAAGGGCTTCTCCTCCGAGGTCCGGCTCGACCGGATCGAGGCCCTGTACTCGCGCATCCTTTCTTCGAGGAGCGGCAGGCAAGTCGCGCCATAATCGGGACGGAATGCTCTGTCCCAGGTGCGGAAGCGACACGGCGGCGCCCGGCGGCCGCTGCGCGGTCTGCAACTCCCCGCTGGACAAGGACGTGGCGACGGCGCTACTGACTCCCCGTCCCAAAGCCGCGCCGGGCCCGGAGGACCTGACCCGAGGTCTTTCTCCGGCGCCCGCGTCGGATTCGGACCTGACGGAAATCGGTACGCCGCCGCCTCCTTCCGAAACCGGCGGCGGCGGGCCGCTCCAGGTCGGCCAGAACTTCGGAAGCCGCTACCAGGTCATCAAACTGCTCGGCGCCGGCGGAATGGGCGCGGTCTACCACGCGTGGGACCAGGAGCTCGCCGTCGCCGTCGCCCTGAAAGTCATCCGGCCCGACGCGGTCCTGCAGCCGGAAGCCGCCGCCGAGATGCAGCGCCGGTTCAAGCGCGAGCTGCTCCTCGCCCGGCAGGTCACGCACAAGAACGTCGTGCGCATCCACGACCTGGGCGAGATCGAGGGCATCAAGTACATCACGATGACCTTCATCCCCGGCTCGGATCTCTCCGAGATCCTCCGGAAGGAAGGGAAGATCCCGATCGCCCGCGCCCTGAAGATCACGCGCCAGGTCGCGGCCGGGCTCGGCGCGGCGCACGAAGTCGGCGTCGTCCACCGGGACCTGAAGCCCTCCAACATCATGATCGATCCCGAGGGCAACGCGATCATCATGGACTTCGGGATCGCGCGCTCGGTCGGCGCCGGCGGGAGCACTGTCGCCGGGACCGTCGTCGGGACCCTCGCTTACATGGCGCCCGAGCAGGCCAAAGGCGTCGACGTGGACCAGCGCGCCGACATCTACGCGCTGGGGCTGATCCTGTACGACATGCTGCTGGGCCGCCGCCACACCGCCGGCTCGACGAGCGACCTGGCGGAGCTCCTGACTCGGATCCAGCAGTCCGTCCCTCCGCTGCGCTCGATCGACCCTTCCATTCCTGAACCGGTCGAAGCGGTCGTCGCGCGCTGTCTCGAGACGGACCGCGAGAAGCGGTACGCGACGATCGCGGAGCTCGTCGCGGACCTCGACCTGCTCGACGCCGACGGGAACCGCGTCCGGCCCATGACCCCGAAAGAGTCCCGCGAGTCCCGGCGCCTTCAGCGGACGACGGCGTTCTCCGGCGGCGTCTCGGGCCCCAATCCCTTGCGGTGGATCGGCGCGGCGCTCACCGTGGCCGCCCTCGGCGCGGGAGCGTTTCTGCTTCTCGGGCGGCGCGGGCCCTCTCGCGCGGCTCCTGCCCCGCTCGGCGGGCCGAAGGCGGTCTCACTGGCGATCCTGCCGTTCCGAAACGCCTCCGGCGACTCGTCGCTGGACTGGCTGGGGCCGAGCCTCTCGGAGATGCTCCGCACGGACATCGGCCAGGCGACGTCGCTCCAGACCGTCCCGTCCGACCGGCTCGCCCAGATCCTCCGCGACCTGCGGATCTCCTCCGACTCCACCTTCGACCCTTCGACGCTGAAGAAGCTCGCGGACTTTTCCAGCGCCGACACCGTCCTCTGGGGCCAGTACCTGAAGTTCGGAAGCGAGATCCGCATCGACGCGACGCTCTTGGACGTCCAGCGGCAGCGCTCGGTCCCGCTGAAGGCGCAGGCCCCGAGCCAGGACAGCCTGCTTAAGGCGGTGGACGAGCTGTCGCAGGCGATCCGCCAGGGCCTGGCGCTCTCCTCCGACGTCATTGAGGAGTTGAAGTCCACGGCGTTCAAGCCCTCGACGAGGTCGCTCGAGGCGCTCCGCTCCTACAACGAGGGGCTCCAGCTCTCGCGGCAGGGGAAGGCCTCGGACGCGGTCAAGAAGTTTCAGGCGTCCGTGCAGTCCGACCCGGAGTTCGCGCTCGCCTACTCGAAGCTCGGACAGACCTATGGCGCCCTGGGCTACGACACGGAGGCGGAGCAGAACTCGCGCAAGGCCGTGGAGCTCTCCGAGCGGCTTCCCGCGCAGGAGAAGTACCGGATCGCCGCGACCCACGCCCGGATCGTCAACGACACGGCCAAGGCGGTCGAGGCGTACGTGAACCTCGCCAAGGTGTCGCCGGACGATCCCGAGGTCAACTTCGAGCTGGCGTCCCTCTACGAGTCCTCAGGGAGCTTCGACCAGGCCCGCGACCGTTACAAGAAGGTCGTGGCCCGCGATCCCAAGTCGGTCGCGGCGCTGCTTGCCTCGGGTCGCGTCGAGATCAAGAGCGGCAACCCTCAGGCGTCGCTCGAGCCGCTCAACAAGGCGCTCTCGCTCGCCATCCAGCTCGAGAACGACGAGCAGAAGGCCGACGTCCTCCACGCGATCGGCGCGGCCTACAAGCTCACGGAGAAGCCGAACGACGCTTTGCGCTACTACCAGGAGTCGCTCGCGATCAAGCGGCGCGTTGGCCAAAAGCGTGGGATCGCTGTCACCCTGGGGGAGATTGCCCAGGTCAACAAGCAACTGGGCAATCCCGATGTCGCGCTGGCAAGCCTGACGGAGGCGCTGCAGATCCAACGCGAGATCGGAGACAAGAAAGGAATGGCCCAGACACTGATCGTCCTGGGCGGCTTCTACCGGGACCGCGGCGACTATGAACAGGCCTTGAAGGATTACAAGGAGTCGCTGCAGATTCAGCGCGAGGTTGGTAACCCCAATGGAGAGGCGCTCTGCCTGAACAACATCGGCAACGTCTACCTCTTCAAGGCGCAGTACGACGACGCGCAGACGTATTTTGAGCGGGCGCTCGAGATCCGGGAGAAGATCAAGAACCCGCGCGACATCGCCGACACGCTGCACAACCTGGCCGAGACCGAGACGAACAAGGGACAGTACGACAACGCGCTGAAACATTACCTGCGTGCGCTGGAAATCCGGCGCGAGGCGGGGGACAAGCGCGGGGCCGCGATCGAGTCGCACGATATGGGGACGGTCTTCGAGTACCAAGGCAAGTACGCCGCTGCGGTGAACGCGAAAGAGGAGGCGCTGAAGATCTTCCAGGAGCTAAAGGATCGCGGATTCTGGATGGGTGAGATCTTGAGCGGCACCGGTCATGCTCTTGCCCTGTCAGGCCGGTTCGACGCCGCGGAGAAGCCGCTCGCCGAAGCGATGACAATCGCCGGCGAACTGCAGAACAAGGCCCTGGCCGCACAGATCTTGAACTTCCAGGGGGACCGTTTTCTCTATCGGGGCGACGCCCGAGCCGCGAGGCCCCTCTACGAGCAAGCACTCCAGACCGCCTCGAAGACGTCCAACCGGCGGTTTGATCTCCAATCCCGCGCCAACCTTGCGAAGACCGCGATCGCCGAAGGACAATCGCAGCACGCTCTCGAGTCGCTGAAGAAGATCATGGGAGAGTCCGACGTCATCGGGCTGAAGTATTTGTCCGTAGACAGTTCCGTCTCTCTCGGAGAGGCCATGATCGCAGCCAGGCGCTACGCGGCAGCCAGCCAGGAGCTCGAGCGGGCGCTAGCAAGGAGCGACAAGCTCGGTCTCCGAGCCCTCCAGGCTCGCGCCCACTACCTCCTCGCCATGTGCCTGCGCTCGACCGGGGCTGCTGCCGAAGCCTTGCGCCACCAGGCCGAGGCCCGCCGTCTCCTCGAAGACATCCGCAAGGAGTCCAAGTCCGACGACGTCCTCAAACGCTCGGACCTCGCCCCTATCCTCTCCGATACCCGCTGACGCGGGGTTCAAGTTTCAAGGTTCAAGTTGGAGCTCCCTCGAACCTTGAACTTCTTGAACCTAGAACTCCTTTAGGGGACCGTCCCGCTCCAGGTCCCGAACGCCGTGAATGGGCCGTTGCACGTCAAGTCCCGCGCTCCGACCAGCACGTCCTTGGTCTTCTTCGGGCCGGTGCCGACCGAGGACGAGAGGTTCAGCGTGATCCCCGGCGCGACCAGGTACATCGTCGGAGCTCCCGGCTCGTTGACCCGGCTGTTCGCGGCCGCGTCGTTGAACCAGAGCCTCGCTGTACCGGAGTTGTGGCTCGTCCCGACGCACGAGTTGCGCGCCGAGACTTCCAGGCTGATCGTGTCGCCGCTCGAGAACGAGCTCGAGGGAGTGGAGAGCGGGATGGTCCGGAGGATCGCGTTGCTGAACCCGGAGCTTCCGCCGAGCGCGCCGAGCAGGGTCCCGGAGCTGACCGTGGTGCCGTTCTTCTTGACGACCCCGTGCAGGTCGAAGCGTGTGCCGACGTCGTCACTGTTCTTGAGTCCCAGCCAGGTGCGGGCCGCCGTCGAGGTCGTGCTCGTCTGATCGACCGCTTCGAAGTCAGAGAATCCGGTTCCGTCTCCGCCTACGCCGGCGTCGGAGTTGTGGTCGCCGACCGCGAAGACCTGGTCGGTGATGTCCTGCGTGTAGCAGTCGAAGCCCTGCGGGCAGCTGTTATCGGCCCCGTCGAGGGGCGCCCGGTAGAGGCGGACGTTGTTCAGGATCGCCAGCGTCGGGAAATCCCAGAAGATCTTCACGATGACGGGTCCGGTGTACGCCGAGGGCGAAGGCGGATTGGTGACATGGTAGAAGACGCAGGTCCCCAGGTTCGTGTTCGACGTGGCCCCGACGTAGGGGATGCAATCCACCGGGGCCAGCGGTGATATGACCCGATTGTCCAGCTCCGAGTTGGTGATCGGGATCGCCTCCACGTTCAGGTCGAACGGCGTGACGACGTTGACCGTGAACTTGATGAAGTGGTCCCCGAACAGGTACTTGTTGGTCTGGTGGGTCGAATCGAACCGGTTGCAGACGCCGCCGCTGAACCCGCTCCCGAAGCACGGATTCGTCTGTGCGGTGGCTACCGGGACGGACGCCAGTGCTACCAGCGCCACGCCGCAGATGACGGTCTTGATCTGAGTCCCTTTCTGCATACAGTCCCCTCCTTGTTCGAAAGGCGAACGCCCGTCCGCGTTCGTTCCGGATTCTTCCCCCCGGCTCGAAAGGGTGTCAACCCCGGACCTTGGTCTATTTCGCCCTTTCGAAGAGAGCCCGACCGCGCCCGACCCTCAGCGCCTCCGTGAAGTAGTCGAGGTATTGCCTGCGCAGCGCCGCCTCTCCATAAAGCCGTTCCGCCGCCGCCCGAGCGCGCTGCGACTCCGAGGTGTATTTCGCGGGATCGTCCCAGAGCTCGCACACCGTCTCGACCCAGGGCCGCACTTCCTCCGCCCCCGGAACCTCCAGGCTCTTGCCCGTGAGCCGCTCGGGAAGCGACAACACCCGCCCCGCTCCGGCCACCGTCTCCGGAAGACCTCCACGGTCGCTCACCAGCGGCGGTATGCCGTTGACCATCGCCTCGGCGGCGACACGGCCGAACGGCTCCTCGAAGAGGGAGGGAACGAGGAGGAGCCTCGTCAGGGCGAAAAAGTCCGCCGGCTTGCGCAGCGGGGGAGCCGCGAGGATCTGCGGGTACTTCGCGAAATCGATCCCGGGAATGGCGTTGAGAACTCCGGCGCTCGAGGCGGACTGGACGACGAGGATCGGGATGTCGGGCCTCGACGAGCCGAGCATGTCGGCGATGCGCGCGAAGACGCCGGCGCCCTTGTGCGCGGAGGGATTGACGAACGTCACGAACCGCCGCTCCGCCTCGGTCGCGAGGACCTCCGACCAGTCGATCGGCGAAGGGATCCCGGCGCTGACGAGCCCGATCCTCCGGCGGTACTGCTCGGAGAGGTAGGGGCTCGTCGTGAAGACATGGTCCACGTTCTCATAGTGGCGGGCGTCTTCGTACCCGTGATTGCGGAGCGTGAAGACCGTCACCGCGCCGCCGTCGCGAGCCCGTGGCATCGCCTCCCGGAGAACCGGGTGGCCGCCGTAGGAGAGAACCACGTCCGGCTTGAAGTCGCGCAGCTCGCGGTCCAGCAGAAAGAGAAACTGCTCCGACTCGAGGCGGTCGGGACGCGACGCGTCGTTGTGCTTCGTCAGCAGCATCGTCACGGGCGCCCCGGCCAGCGTGAAGTGGGCGGTGGGCCGCCCGGCCGCGACGTTCGCGGGCTTTCGCACCGAGCGGATGAAACCGCGCTCCGGCCGGCGGCGAGCGACCTCGACGCCGAGCCCGGCGAGGTGGGCGTCCAGCTCGGGGGCGCGCGCGTCGAACCGGGCGGTGCCGAGGACGCGGCATTCGTGCCCGGCTTCCGCGAGCCACCGCATCAGGATGCGGATGCTGTGGGCGGCGCCGCTTTCGGAGTCGGTGTAGGCGTTGTGGATGGCCAGGAGAATCCGCACGGCGAAGACTAGGATCGCACGGTGAAGCGCCTCGGCCCCCTGCTTCTCCTCATCGCGGCCGGGGCCGCCCTGCGGGCGATCCAGTATTTCCGCGCCGGCTCCCTCTGGGTTGACGAGGCGGCGGTGGCGTTGAACCTGTCGACCCGCTCTTTCGGCGAGCTCCTGTCCCCGCTCGAACTGGCGCAGGTCGCCCCGGTGGGTTTCCTTGCAGTCGAGAAGGCTCTCCTGGAGACTCTGGGACGAAGCGAGCTCGCTCTACGGCTTCTTCCATTCCTCGCGTCCCTCGCCTCTCTCATCCTCTTTCTCCGGCTCAGCCGCCGGATGCTGTCGGGTCCGGGCGCGGTCTTCGCGGCGGGGTGCTTCGCGCTGGCGACCGGCCTCATCGATTACGCGGGGCAGCTCAAGCAATACTCGACCGACGTCGCCGCGACGGCCGCCGTCCTCCTCGTCGCGGCTTCCTCCATCCGTGAGCGCCTGACGCTTCGCCGCGCTCTGGCGCCGGCCGCGGCGGGGCTTGCCGCCTGCCTCTTCTCGCACTCCATCGTCCTCGTCCTGGCGGGAGTCGGACTGGCTCTCGTCTTGCTCGCGGCGATTCGAAGACTCGACGCCGGCTTACCGGCGCTCGTTCTCCTGGCGGTCGCCTGGTCCCTCGGAGCGGCGTTCGTCCTCTGGTCGGTCCATCGAACGGTCACGCCGGAAGTGAGCAGCTACCTGAAGGACTTCTGGGCCTCGGGTTTTCCGCCCCGCGATCCCGTGGGAGCGTTCTCCTGGTCGGGCAGGGAGCTGGTCCGGATCTTCGGCGCCTTTCTCGATTATCCGCTGCCATGGCTCTTCGTGGCGCTCGTTCTCGCCGGAATCGTCCGGCTCAGCCGCCGCGATCTCGCCTCCGGGCTCCTCCTGCTCTTTCCGCTTCTCGCAACGATCGCGGCTGCCGCGGCGAGGCTCTATCCTTTCGCTCCCGGCCGGGTGACCGCTTTTGCCGTTCCCCTCCTTCTCCTTTTCACCGGCGAGGGCGTCGAATGCCTGGGGACGCTTCCGTGGCGCGGTCTCAAATGGGCAGGAGCGATCGCTGCGGGCATTGCCGCCGTCTGTCCGATCATCGTGGTCGCCCGCAATCCGCCGCCGTACGTCCACGAGGATCTTCGCCCGGCCCTGCAGCGGCTTGGGGAGAAGCGGGCGATGGGCGACGCGCTCTACGTCTTCTACGGCGCGAGGCTGCCTTATCTCTTCCACGAGCCTCGCGCGAGCGCTGCCGGCGAAACGCTCCTCGGCGAGTGCGCGCGGGAGGATCCGAGACGGTACTTCCGGGAGCTCGACCGGTTCCGCGGCCGCCCGAGAGTCTGGGTCCTGATCTCGCACGACCTGCCGGTCTTCAGCGAGGGGCCGCTCCTGCTCGCTTACCTGGACCGGATCGGCCGGCCTCTCGAGCGAGACGCTTCCCGCTCCCGGGTCGATTCCTCGCCGGTGATTCTCGCCCTCTACGACCTTTCCGACGCGGAGAAGCTCTCGTCGGCGTCGCCGGACTCCTTCCCGGTTCCGGATCCGCCCGCGGGCGCCGCCGCGCGCCTTCCCTGCGCCGGAACGATGGGGCCGATTCCGGAGCGCCTCAGCGGCGGAAGAGCCAGAGAAGCAGAGTCAGGACGATCGAGATGACGATGCAGGTCACGATCGGAAAGGCGAACGTGAAGCCGGGCTTTCGCACGACAATGTCGCCGGGGAGCCTGCCGAGATAGCGCGACAAGAACGGCCAGAGCAGTCCGGCGATCAGCAGCGCCAAGCCCACCGCGATCAGCAGTCCGCGCACGGACGAGTTGAAGTTCCCTTCCACGCTATGCGATTATCTTTGAGTCCTCCTCGGGGCCGCTTCAGGCTCCATCGAATCCCATGACCGAATTGACCGCTCGAAGTGTCTTGAAGATCAAGGATCTCCAGCCCGAGGACCGTCCGCGGGAAAGACTTGCGCGCATGGGCGCGGCGGCGCTCTCCAACGAAGAGCTGCTGGCGCTTCTTCTCGGCTCCGGGTCCCGAGGAGAGAGCGCGCTCGATCGCGCGAGGCGGCTCCTCGCGACGCATGGCGGACTCGTGGGCTTGGCGGCGTTGACGCGCGCGGAGCTGGTCCGCGAACGGGGGATCAAGGGGGCGAAGGGCGCGGTGCTCGTCGCCGCGCTCGAGGTCGGACGCAGGCTCGCCGCGGGCGCGATCTCGGGACGAGACCTCCTGAACGAGCCCTCGCTCGTGAAGGACTACCTCCGTCGTGCACGCGGCGACGGGACCCAGGAGCGGACAGGCGCGCTCTTCCTGAACGCGCGCAACCGCCTCCTCCAGGACGACCCCGAGATCTACCGGGGAACGCTCGACCGGGCCGTCGTCGAGCCTCGGGAGATCCTGAAGCGCGCCCTCCTCGCCAACGCCGCCGGAGTGATCCTGTACCACAACCACCCCTCCGGCGACCCTTCGCCTTCCCGAGAGGATCGCGAGTTCACCCGCCGCCTCGCCGCCGCCGCCGACTCCGTCGGCCTCCGTCTCCTCGACCACGTCGTCGTCGGCTGCGAGGGCTGCGTCTCCTTCCGTGAGTCCGGCCTGATGTGATTCTAACGAGTGGTAGGATAAGATATCGGATGAAAGGTAGGATATGCCCAAAACCAAGATCTCCGTGACCGTCGAAGAGTCGTTGATCCGTGAATGCGACCGGCAAGCCCGAGGAGTCAGCCGAAGTGAAGTCGTCGAGCGAGCCCTGGCGGGTTGGCTCCGGGAGCGGCGCCGGCGAACTTTGGAAGAAGAAGTCGAAAAGTACTACGTCTCGCGGTCGGACGATGAGCGCGCGGAGGATGCGCGCTGGGCCGATCTCGCGGGCCGCTCGCTGGGCGAGCTCTGGAAGTGAACGCGTTTCCCCGTCGTGGCGTCTTCTATTGGGTCGAGATTCCCGGTGAGCCTGGACGAAAACGACGTCCGGCACTGGTGATCTCCCTCAACGCCAGGAACCGGTTTGCGGACGATGTCCTGATCATCCCGGCGAGCACGACCTTGCGGCCGGCGCCGACCCATGTCCACCTGAAGAAGGGGACAGGGGGCCTCGCCCGGGAATCCGTGTTGAAATGCGAACAGGTCACGACACTCTCGAAGCGATTCGTCTCCGACACCGCGCTCGGAGGTGAGATCTCCGGAGCGCTCCTCGAAGATGTCGAGCGCGGCGTTCTCCGGGCAATCGGAGTCCCGGCGTGATCCTCGGCGTCATCCGGATCGTCGACTCCGCTGCCGACCACGGACCGTCGACTGTAGACTCTGTTTGCCCATGAAGACGTTCTACGCGACGACGCCGATTTACTACGTCAACGACCTGCCCCACATCGGGCACATCTACACGACGGTCGTGACGGACACGGCGACGCGGTTCCACCGGCTGATGGGGGAGAAGACCCGGTTCCTGACCGGGACCGACGAGCACGGCCAGAACATCGAGAAGGCAGCGGCGACTCAGGGAGTCACGCCGATCGCCCTGGCCGACCGGGTCGTCGCGCGCTACCACGACCTCTGGAAGAAGTTCGGCATCTCCAACGACGACTTCATCCGGACGACCGAGAAGCGCCACGAAACCGGCGTCCAGGCGCTCATCTCGAGGATCGCCGCGGCCGGCGACTTCTACACGGCGAAGCACGAGGGGTGGTATTGCGCCAGCTGCGAGGCCTTCTACACGGAGAAGGAGATCGGCGAGGAGCGCAAGTGCCCGGTCCACGGCACCGCGTGCGTCTGGGAGTCGGAGGAGAACGTCTTCTTCCGCCTCTCGAAGTACGCCGGCCCTCTGCTCGAGCACTACGAGAAGAACCCCCGGTTCGTGAGGCCGGAGACCCGGCGCGCCGAGATGATGTCGTTTCTCAAGGGCGGGTTGACGGACATCTCGGTCTCCCGCTCCAAGGTCAAGTGGGGAATCCCGTTCCCGGGGCATCCGGGACAGGTCGTTTACGTCTGGCTCGAGGCGCTGGCCAATTACATCACCGCGCTCGGGCTCGGCGCCGGAGACGATCACCTCTACCGCGAGTTCTGGGCGAACCCGGACGGACAGAGAGTTCACTTAGTCGGCAAGGACATCCTCCGGTTCCACTCGATCTTCTGGCCGGCGTTCCTGCTCTCGGCGGGCCTGCCGCTGCCGACGACGGTCTGGGCCCACGGCTGGTGGCTTCGGGACGAGAAGAAGATGTCCAAGTCCGTCGGCAACGTCGTGCGCCCCGACGCGCTCGTCGCGCGGTTCGGCCCGGACGCGCTGCGCTACTTCCTGCTGCGGGAAATGACCTTCGGGCAGGACGCGAGCTTCTCCGACGAGGCGTTCCTGACACGCTTCAACGCGGACCTCGCCAACGACCTGGGCAACACGGTCTCGCGCGTCGCGGCGCTGTGCCGCCAGTCCTTCGGCGGGACTCCCGACACCGCCGCCGCCGAAGAGGACCTCGAAGCCGCGTACCGCGCGCACGCTCCCGAGTGGCGGGCGGCGATGGAGGAGTTCGCCTTCAACCGCGCCCTCGAAGCGGTCTGGCGCTTCCTGACGAGGATCAACGGGTACATCGTCGCGCGCGAGCCGTGGAAGGTCCGCAAGGACGAGGGGGCCGCGTCGCCTGTTCTGAAGAAGATCCTCTACGGGGCCGCCGAGTCGGTTCGCGTCGCGGCGGTGATGTTGTCGCCGTTCATGCCGGCCACGTCGCGAAAGATTTTCGAGACGCTCGGCCTCCCCGGGCGCGACCCGCTGCCCGGTGACCTGGAGTGGGGAAGGCTCCCGGCGGCGCTCCCGATGCCGGATGCGCCGCCCCTCTTCCCGCGCGCGGATACCGCGTCCTATTTCGACGAGAAGGAGAAGACAGTCATGAGCGAGAATCCCGCCGCTGCTCCCGGGACCACCCCTCCGCCGGCCGAGACCACGCAGGCGGTATCACCGTCGGACGGCCAGATCGGGATCGACGAATTCCAGAAGATGCGGCTCGTGACCGCAAAGATCGTCGCCGCCGACCGCGTCCCGAAGTCCAACAAGCTCGTCCGGATGGACGTGGACCTGGGAACGGAGACGCGGCAGATCGTGGCGGGGATCGGCAAGGTCTACGAGCCCGAATCGCTCGTCGGCCGGACCGTCGTCGTCGTCGCCAACCTGAAGCCGGCGAAGCTCATGGGCGTTGAATCCAACGGCATGGTCCTGGCGGCGACGGTGGGCGAGGCGGGCGAGCCGTCGCTGCTCGAAGTCGCGGCGGACGTCCCTCCAGGCTCGCGAGTCAAATGATTGGTGACTCGTGATCAAGTCTGAAAGGCCGGATCCGGGCTCCGGTCAATCACAAATCACAAATCACAAATTACAAATTCTTTCGGATTCCCACTGCCACCTTCAATTCGACTCGAGCCCTCTCGCCGCGCCGGCGCTGCTCGAGAGGGCGCGGGCGGCGGGTGTCCGTCGGTTTCTCGTGCCCGGGACGACGGTTGCGGATTCGGAGAGCGCGGTCGCGCTCGCTTCGAAAGAGGAGGGCGTGCTCGCGGCGGTCGGCGTCCACCCGCATGAGGCGAAGAGCTTCGATCCCGGCCGCGACGGCCCCGAGCTCGAGGAGCTGGCCCGCCGGCCGAAAGTTGCCGCGATCGGAGAGGTCGGCCTCGATTTTCACTACGACCATTCGCCCCGTGACAAGCAGGTCGAGGTGCTCGAATGGATGCTCGACCTCGCCCGCCGCCTGGACCTCCCGGTGCTGCTTCACAACCGCGAGAGCGGCAAGGAACTGCTGGAAATCCTCCGGCGGCTTCCTCCGCGCGAGCGTCCCGGCGTCTTCCATTCCTTCACGGAGAACGCGGACTACGGAAAGAAGGCGCTGGACCTCGGTTACCTCGTCTCCTACTCGGGGATGATCACCTTCCGCGCCGCGGAGAACATCCGAGAATCGGCGGCGGGGCTGCCGCTCGAGTCGATGCTCATCGAGACCGACACGCCATTTCTGGCCCCGGTGCCCCACCGCGGGAAGCCGTGCGAGCCGGCCTTCGTGGTCGAGACCGCGAAGAGGCTCGCCGAGGTCAAGGGGACCGATCTGGAGACCGTCTCCGCGGCGACGACGTCCAACTTCGAGAGGCTCTTCACCCGATGAGCTCGCGCCGCGTCTCCCGCCAGGAATTCGAAAAGTACGTGGACGAGGCGGTCGCCGGCCTTCCGCCGCAATTCCGCAAGTACCTGGAGAACATCGTCATCGCGGTCGAGGACGAGCCCCTCGAAGAGGACTACGAGGAAACCGACACGCCCGACGAGGACGAGCTGTTCGGAATCTTCCGCGGGGTTCCGTACTTCGAGCGCGGGTCCACGGTCTCGCACCTGCCCGCCCAGATCGCGATCTTCCGCGGACCGATCCTGCGCTGCTGCGAGACCCGAGGCGAAGCCGTCCGCGAGATCCGAGACACCGTCGTCCACGAGATCGGCCACATGCTCGGCCTCGGCGACGACGAGATGCCGTACTGAGTCCGTCCGTCGGCCGCCGGGGCGACGAGGTCGCCGGAAAAAGAAAAGCGCGGCGAGCGCCGCGCTTTTCGGAGCGTCCTCTTTCTGGTCAGAGAATCAGTGGCGCGGCCCCCTCGGGCCCCGTCCGCGGTTGGGGTGGCCGTGGTGCTCACCGGGCCCGCGCGATCCCCGCGGGAATTCGTCGCGCCCCTCGTCCTCGCCGGCGGCGACCGGCGCGAGCTCCATCTCCTTCTCCAGCTCCTCCTTGGAGAGGGCCTGCTTGCGGGAGAGCTTGATCTTGCCCATCGGATCGACCGCGATGATCTTGACCGTGACCTCGTCGCCTTCCTTGACGACGTCGGTCGTCTGGCGCACGCGGTAGGGGGCGAGCTCGGAGATGTGCACCAGCCCGTCCTGCCCCGGCAGGATCTCGACGAAGGCCCCGTACGGCTCGACCCGGCGGACCTTGCCGCGGTAGACCTTGCCGATCTCCGGCTCCTGCGTGAGGCTCTCGATGATCTCGATCGCCTTCAGCGCGGCCGCCTCGTCGGAGGAGGCGATGGACACCTTGCCGGAGTCCTCGACGTCGATCTTGCAGCCCGTGGACTCGATGATCGAGCGGATCGTCTTGCCTCCGGAGCCGATGACGTCGCGGATCCGGTCGCGCGGGATCTGCATCGTGAAGATCCGCGGCGCGTACGGGGAGATGTTCGGCCGCGGCCGCTCGAGCGCGGAGGACATGGACTGGAGGATCGAGAGCCGCCCCGCCCGCGCCTGCTCGAGCGCCCGCTCGACGATCTCGCGGCGGAGTCCCCGGATCTTGATGTCCATCTGGAGGCCGGTGATCCCTTCGACCGACCCGGCGACCTTGAAATCCATGTCGCCGTAGTGGTCTTCCTGGCCCGCGATGTCCGTCAGGATCGCGAAGCGGTCGCCGTCGGAGACGAGGCCCATCGCGACGCCGGCCACCGGCGCCTTGATCGGAACGCCGGCGTCCATCAGCGCGAGGGTGCCGCCGCAGACGGTGGCCATCGACGAGGACCCGTTGGACTCGAGGATGTCGGAGACCACGCGGACGGTGTAGGGGAACTTCTCTTCGTTGGGCAGCATCGGCGAGAGCGACCGCCTCGCCAGGTTGCCGTGGCCGATGTCGCGGCGCGACGGGCCGCGCAGGAACTTGGTCTCGCCGACGGAGAACGGCGGGAAGTTGTAGTGGAGCAGGAACGTGTGCTCGCTCTCGCCCTCGTACTCCTCGACGATCTGGGCGTCGTCGGCCGTGCCGAGGGTGGCCGTGACGAGCGCCTGCGTCTCGCCGCGGGTGAAGAGCGCCGAGCCGTGTGTCCTGGGAAGCAAGCCCACCTCGCAGGTGATCGGCCGGATCTGGTCGAACCGGCGGCCGTCGAGCCTCTGGCCGCGGCCGAGGATCGTCTCGCGCGTCAGGACCTTGACGAGGTCGTCGGCGGCGCGGGCGACGTGGGCCTTTCTCTCCGCTTCCTCCTCAGGCACCATCGAGGCGATGGCCTTCTTGACGGCCTTGATCTCGGCGTAGGACGCGATCTTGTTGGGCAGCGTCATCGCCGCCATCATCGGCCCTTCCCACTGCGAGCGGACCTGCTGGAAGACTTCGGCGGGATACGGCTCGGCCGCCTTCCATTCCGGCTTGGCCGAGAGGCCGGCGCG
>DATFWF010000187.1:0-13447 GCA_035259605.1 Thermoanaerobaculia bacterium | reverse complement strand
GTCGAACTTCCGGATCTCCGGACTGTCCAGCCACGCCTGGTGGAGGCGAACCGACCGCTCGCCATCGCGACCCGCCACGCCGTAGATCACGGACCGCCCGTCAGGGGTCAGGCGGGCAGTGGTTATTGTCCCGCCGGACCGGAAGTCCAACCGCTGAAAGGAAGGAGCGGAAGGCTTCGGCCGCCGGCTCGCCGTCGCGAAGAAGCCCGCGGCGCCCGCCGTCAGCAGCGCGGCGGCCGCGATGATTCCCCGGGCTGCGCCTGAAAGCCTCGCCCTCCGGCGCGCCGCACCGGAAGCGCCCACGCCGCCCGGCGCCTCGGGGATCCGGTGGCGGACGCCAAACAGGTCCCGCGCCAGGTCTCGTGTCGAGGCATATCTCTCCTCCGGGCCCTTCGCCAGGCATCGTTCGACGATCCAGCGCAGCGGTGCCGGAGCCTCGGGGCTCGCCTCCGCGAGCGGCTTCGGTTCTTCGTGAAGGATCGCCGACAGCGTGTCCACCGCGGTCCCCTTCTGAAACGCGCGCTTGCCCGTTGCCATCTCATACAAAATCGAGCCGAACGAGAACTGGTCGGAGCGGAAGTCCACGAGCTGCCCCGCCGCCTGCTCCGGCGACATGTAGCCGACCGTCCCCAGCACGACGCCGGGTGATGTCCCCGTCTCCGTCGGAAGCCTAGAGACGGCTTCCCCGCTCCCCGCCTCCATCCCCGTCAGCTTGGCCAGACCGAAGTCGAGGATCTTTACCCGCCCTTCCTTCGTCACCATGACGTTCTCGGGCTTCAGGTCCCGGTGGACGATCCCAGCCTGGTGAGCGGTCGCCAGCCCGTCGGCGATCTGCGCGGCGATCGAAAGGAGACGCTTCGTCGGAATCGCGCCCGCGAGAAGCAGCTCCCGAAGCGTCTTTCCCTCCACCCGCTCCATCGCGATCCACGAAACGGAATCCGCGGAGCCGATGTCGTAGATCGTGACGATGTTCGGGTGGTTCAATGCCGAGGCGGCGCGCGCCTCCTTCTCGAAGCGCTTCAACCGCCCCGCATCGGAGGCAACCTCGTCGGGAAGAACCTTGACCGCGACTTCCCGGCCCAGGCGCTCGTCGCGCGCTCGCCAGACTTCCCCCATCCCGCCCGACCCCAGCGGCGCGACGATTTCATACGAACCAAGCCGAGTGCCTGGAGTCATCGCAATCCGTCGATGACGTAGAGCTCCGAGGAGTAGTGGTAGCAGGAGTAGGCGTAGGCGCTGCCGTCGCGGGTCATCACGAACTTTTCGATTCCCAGCGCTCGCGGATCCGACGGCCGGATCTCCTTCCAGAGGCTCCGTTCCCCGGTGGCGACATCGATCCGAAAGATCTCCATGGGAATCTCGGCGAGCCGGCCGGCGTAAAGGGCTTTTCCATCCAACGACCATTGGACCGCCGTTTCTACCGTCTTCCAGCCCGGGATCCGCCTCGGATCTCCGCCGGCGGTTGGACAGAGAACAGCGCCGCTCTCGGCGTCATCGCCGACGACGAGAGAGCCGTCGGGGGAGACCGAGTTTCCGAACGGGCTCATCGATACTCCTTCCGCCGTGATGGGGCGCGGCTTTCCCCCCGCGACGTCCTGGATCCAGATCCGGGGTTTGTGCCCCGGCTCGTTGCCGCAGATCACGAGGCGTTTGCCGTCCGGCATCCAGTTGACCGCCGCGAAGTTCTCCAGTGTGTCGTTGGCGAGCGGACGGGATTCTCCCGCGCCTGTTTGAAGAAGCACGAGCTGCGGCTTCCGGGACGACTGGGTCGAATTGGTTTCGACGACCACCCACGCTCCGTCGCGCGAGAGCGCCCCCGGATAGCCGTCGCCCAGCCGGACCGGCGGGGAACCGTCGGTCGCGCGCAGATAAGTCGCGAAGGCCGGTCCGCCTCCCTCTCCCTCCTCGGCGACGAGCAGCTTCGTGCCATCCGAGGAGATGTCCACCGCGTTGGAGTCATCGAGCCAGGAGAGGTCGCGCTCCTTCGGATCGCCGGGAGCCGTTCCCATCAGGGTACTGACCTTGGTGTGATGTCCCACCAGGACACGGCCCTCGCGGGAGACGTCGTCGAGCTCGAGGTCTCCCGGGACGCCAGCGACGAGCCGCGTGCGCCCGGAGCGGTCCACCGCGTAGAGCGCCGCATGCTGCCCCTGTTTCTTCGCAGCGAACCAGACCTCGCGACTATCCGGCGACCAGCCCGGGACCCCCATGGTGCCGCCCCAGCCCGTGGTGAGGGTCCGCCGCTCTCCGCCTGACGCGGCGATGGTCCCGACGGAGACTCCCGCCCCTTCGCCCTGAAAGAACGCGATCTCCCGGCCGTCGTGCGAGAACCTCAGTCCTACGATCATCTTGTCGGACTCGACCAGGACTTTCCCGATCGGATACTCCAGGAGGAACCGGCCTTTCACGAAGCGGACGATTGCCAGGCTCTTTCCGTCGGGCGCCCAGTCGGCGCTCGCGTAGAGGACGCCCTCGACCACATCGCGGGGAACGCCACCCCCTAGCGGTACACGCGCGAGGACGTACGGAGGGCCCTCGCCTGGCTCTCGCGGGCGTGACAAGTTGAGACGGATGGCCATCTCTCCGGCCGAAGAGATGGAAAAAATGTCGGCCGGCGGAAGGTCGAACCTCCGGGACTCCGGACTGTCCAGGCGCGCCTGGTACAGACGAGCAGTTGTCTCCCCCTCTCGCGTCACGCCGTAGATCACGGATTGCCCGTCCGGAGTCAGGCGAGCGTTGGCCATCGTGCCGGGGCGGAAATCCACGCGATGGAAGGACGGAGCGGAAGATCCGGGCTTTCGGGCCGCCGCAGCGAGGAAACCTGCGGCGGTGCCCGCCAACACCGCGACGATCGTGAGGATTGCCCGGATCGAGCGGCGCCGCTTCGTCCCGGGGCGAGCGGTCTCGGACGCCGCAACGCTGCCCGACAGGGCCTCGGCGCGGTCGCGAACGGCAGCAAGGTCCCGCGCCAGGTCGCGCGACGAGGCATAACGCTCCTCGGGGTCCTTGGCCAAGCATCGCTCGACGATCCAGCGCAGCGGCACCGGAGCTTCGGGACTTACCACCGAGAGGGGTTTCGGCTCTTCGTGCAGGATGGCCGACAGGGTGTCGACCGCGGTCCCCTTCTGGAACGCGCGCTTCCCCGTCGCCATCTCGTAGAGGATCGAGCCCAAGGAGAACTGGTCCGAGCGGAAGTCGATCGTCTGGCCCGCCGCCTGCTCCGGCGACATGTAGCCGACGGTCCCGAGCACAACGCCGGGCGACGTTCCGGTCTCGGTCGGAAGCCGTGAGGCGTTCTCCCCGCTTTCCGTCCCCGTCAGCTTCGCCAGGCCGAAGTCGAGGATCTTGACCCGCCCCTCCTTCGTCACCATGGCGTTCTCGGGCTTCAGGTCCCGATGGACGATTCCCGCCTGGTGAGCCGTCGCCAGCCCTTCGGCGATCTGCGCTGCGATCGAGAGAAGGCGCTTCGTCGGCATCGGGCCCGCGAAGAGCAGCTCCCGGAGTGTCTTTCCCTCCACCCGCTCCATCGCGATCCACGAAACGGAATCCGTGGAGCCGATGTCGTAGATCGTGACGATGTTGGGGTGGTTCAGAGCCGAAGCGGCCCGCGCTTCCTTCTCGAAGCGCTTCAGCCGACCGGCGTCGGAGGAAACTTCATCGGGCAGGACCTTGACCGCCACTTCCCGGCCCAGCCGCTCGTCACGCGCCCGCCAGACTTCTCCCATCCCGCCCGCTCCCAGCGGCGCGACCACTTGATAAGGCCCAAAACGGTTTCCCGTCGTGATCGGCATTTCAATCCAAAATCCAAAATCCAAAATCCAAAATCATCGGAGCCCTTCGACCAGGTAGAGGTCCGAGAAGGTCCGCGTGAAGCTGTATATGTAGGACTGGCCGTCCGGCGTGATCAGGAAAACCCCGATCGTCGGCGTCGGCTCCGCGGGTACGACCTCTTTGTAGAGCCGGCGTTGCCCCGTCTCCGGATCGACCTGCCAGACCTTCATCGGGTTCTCGACGCGCCGAACCACGTAAACAGAGCGTCCGTCCGCGGTCCAGGCGACCGGCCGCTCGATGGGATTGATGCCGAGGACCGGCTTCGGATCTCCGCCGCCGATCGGAAAGATCGCGGGCTTGCCGCCGTCGGAAAATCCGATGACCCACTTCCCGTCCGGGGAGACGGTCTTGAGCGCGATCGGGAGGCTGTAGCCCTCAGGGCTGATCGGTTGCTCCTTTCCGGTGTCCATGTCCCTGCGGTAGATCCGCGGAGGGCGGTCCTTCATCGCGGCGGAAAAAACAATCGAGCGGCCGTCCGGAAGCCACTGGGCCCACCCGAAACCGACGAAGTGATCGTTGGGGAGATTTTTCTGTTCGCCGGGCCCGGTCGGAAGAACGACCAGGTGCGGGACCGCTCCCGGGGGCTCGAAGGCGCCGAGGACCTGCGATCCGTCCGGCGAAATCGCCCGCGGCTCTCCGTCTCCCAGACGGACGGCCGGGGAGCCGTCGGTCTTGCGCAGGTAAATCGCGGCCGCCGGTCCCGCGGCCTGCCCGTACTCGGCGAAAAGGAGCGTCTTCCCGTCCGGGGACAGGTCGACGGGCAACGAGGCGTCGAGCCACGAGAGGTCCCGGTCTCTCTGCTCCCCGGCGATCCTTCCCATCAGGATTCTCAGGGTGATGTGATACGCGGCGAGAATCCGGCCGTCCTTGAAGATGTCGTCGAGCTCGAGCTGTCCTGGCGTGCGCGCCACCAGGCGCGTCTTTCCCGAGAGATCCACCGCGTAAACCGCGTACTCCTCGCCCGCGCGGTGGCCCGCGAACCAGATCTCGCGGCCGTCCGGCGTCCAGCATGGGCTCCCGTTGATCTCCGTCCAGCCGTCGGAAAGAACGCGCGTCGTCTTCCCGGGCAGCTCCAGGAGCGCGACCGCGGCCCCGTTTCCGCTTGCGCGAGCAAACGAAATCTGCTTCCCTCGAGGTGAGATCCTCGGACAGAAGAGATACTCGGTTGAATCGAGCAGGACGTTGCCGATCGGATACTCCAGCCGGAAGCGGCCCTTCTCCGGACGGATGATCACGAGGCTCTTTCCGTCGGGCCCCCAGTCGGCGCTGGCGTAGGGAACTCCGGCGACGACAGCCTTGGGGATCCCGCCGGCCAGGGGGACGCGGGCAAGCGTGTCCTCCGGCGGGCCGTCCCCCTCACTGGGAGCGCTCACGCGAACCGCGAGCTCTCCGGAGGGGGAAACCCCCTGGATGTCCCAGCTTCCGCCTCCCAGGTCCGGCGTCCAGGATTCGGGACTCTCCGGCCGTGTTGCGTAGAGGCGCGGCTTGTCTCCGGTCCACATGGCGCCGTAGAAGATCGTCTTGCCGTCCGCGGCGAAGCGAGCGTTGTGAATCGCGCCGCGGCGAAAGGTCAGCTGATGGAACTTCGGAGGCGAGGACGACGCCCGGGACGGCAGAAGACGCCAGGCAACCGCGGCCGCGACGAGGCCGAGCGCCACGACCGCCGCGGCGGCCAGGAGATTGCGCCGGCTCCGCCGCGCTGCGGGAATCGCCTCCGTGACGCTCCCGATCCCGCCCGACGCCTCGGAGACATGGTCGCGCAGGCCGGCCAGGTCGCGCGCGAGGTCGCGGGTCGAGGCGTATCGCTCCTCCGGGTCCTTGGCGAGGCACCTCTCGATGATCCAGCGAAGCGGCGCCGGCACCTTCGGCGCCGCCGCGGAGAGTGGCTGCGGGTCCTCGCGGATGATCGTCGACATCGTCTCGGCGGCCGAGCCGCTCTGGAAAGCCTTCTTTCCCGCCGCCATCTCGTAGAGGATCGAGCCCAGCGAGAACTGGTCGGAGCGGTAGTCCACCGCGCGCCCCGCCGCCTGCTCCGGCGACATGTACGCGACCGTTCCGAGGACCGTTCCGGGATGGGTCTCGGGGCGCGCGAGCGTCGGCATCGCCGAGACCTCTCCCGACTCCGGCGCTGCGAGCTTGGAGAGGCCGAAGTCCAGGATCTTGACGAATCCGTCCCTCGTCACCATCAGGTTCTCGGGCTTCAGGTCGCGATGGACGATTCGCGCGGCGTGCGCCTTGGCCAGCCCTTCCGCGACCTGCGGCGCGATCGCGAGGATTCGCCTCAAGGGCATCGGCCCCTCGACAACGATCTCCCGAAGCGTCTGCCCCTCGATGAGCTCCATCGCGATGTAGGACACCGACCCGGACTCGCCGATGTCGTGGATCGTGACGATGTTGGGATGGTTCAGAGCCGAAGCCGACCGCGCCTCCTGCTCGAAACGCGCCAGCCGGTCTTTGTCGCGGGAGACTTCCTCGGGAAGCACCTTCAGCGCGACCTCGCGGCCCAGCCGCACGTCGCGCGCCCGGTACACCTCTCCCATCCCGCCCGCCCCGAGCGGCGCGACGATTTCGTACGGACCGAACCGGCTTCCGGCTGCGATCGTCATCTCGTCACTTCGATCCTTCGCGCGCGGTACACCTTTCCCATGCCTCCCGCGCCCAGGGGCGCGAGGATCTCGTAGGAGGCGATGCGGGCGCCCACCGCGAGGCTCACGACTTGTGGCGAATTCTAGCGGGGTCCGAGTTCTGCTGCGTTATCCGGACTAGCGCAGGGCGGCCTGTTTGGCGGGGAAACGGCGGGCGAGCCAGTCCTCGACTTCCTCGGGGTGGTAGCCGAAGGGGCCGGGCTTGCCCTTGTAAACGATGACGCCCTTCTCATCCACGATGTAGAACCGCTCCGGCCAGGCGGCGTAAGCGGCGTTGGCGGCGTTGTCGATGCGGTCGACGGCGAGCGGCACGCGGTAGGAGAACCGTTTCACGAAATCGTTGGCGATCGCGACCCGGTCTTCCACCGTCCTGGGCTGCTTGTAGCAGACGCTCTCCTTCTCGTTGGAGTCCATCTGCCATTCGTCCTCGGGATGCGCCTCCTTGACGTAGATCGTCAGGAACGCGGCCTGCTCTCCGTATTTCTCGTACATCTTCTGGACGCGCTCGACCGCGCGCCGGAAGGGCGGTCAGGTGTAGCTGCCGAAGACCAGGACGAGAGGCTTGCCGTCAGCTCGCCCGGCCAGTCGGACGTCGGTCTTGCCGTCGAGCGCGACGAGCGAGACGTCCGGCGCGCGGTCGCCGACTTTCAGCGTCCCCTCGGTCCTCTGGCTGCCGTAGCGCAGGAACCCGATGACGTTGCGCGGTCCGCCCATCTTCCATGCCGCCAGCGCGGCCGCCGCGACCAGAAGCACGGCGATGACGAGCACGGTCCACTTCAGGATTCGCATCGCTTTCGCCCCCGGCCCGCGAATATAACGTCACCGGCCCGGGTTTGTTTCGAGGATCTGCGGCACGCAGCGTGCTGAATGAGACCCGAACATGAGCAACGCGACGCCAGAAAAGAACAAGAACGGCGCTCCCGCGAAGCGCCCCGGCCTGATTCGCCGGTTCGTCTCGGTCCTCGGGCCGGGCCTCATCACGGGGGCGGCCGACGACGACCCGTCGGGCATCGCCACGTACTCGCTGGCCGGAGCGCAGCTCGGCACGGCGTTGCTCTGGACAGCCTGGCTGACGTGGCCGTTGATGGCGGCCTGCCAGATGATGTGCGCCCGCATCGGGATGGTGACCGGCCGGGGCCTGGCGGGAGCCCTGCGCCAGAAGTTCCCGCGCTGGACCCTGGTCGTCATCTCGATCGCGCTCCTGGCGGCCAACACGATCAATATCGCGGCGGACCTCTCCGGGATGGCCGACGCGGCGGAGATGCTCTCGGGGATCGACTCCCACTACTTCGTCGTGCTCTTCGGCGCCGGGATCGCCTGGGCCACGATCCGGCTGCGCTACTACCAGATCGCCGGGGTCCTCAAGTGGCTCGCCCTGATCCTTTTCGCCTACGTCATCACCGCCATCCACGTCGGGCCGGACTGGAGCGCGCTGCTGCGCGACGCGCTCGTTCCGAAGCTGCCGGGCAAGGAGGGGTGGGGGACGCTCGTCGCGATCCTCGGCACGACGATCTCTCCCTATCTCTTTTTCTGGCAGGCCTCGCAGGAGGTCGAAGAAGAGAAGGCGCTGGGCCGGCGGATGCTCCGCAGCCGCCTCGGCGCGACCTCGAAAGAGCTCGGCGACCGCCGCATCGACGTCGGGGTCGGAACCTTCTTTTCGAACCTCGTCATGTTCTTCATCATTCTGACGACCGCGCTGACCCTCCACCGGCACGGCATGACGAAGATCGAGACCTCGCGCCAGGTGGCCGAGGCGCTCCGGCCGCTCGCCGGAAGATTCGCGGAGCTCCTCTACACGGTCGGCCTGATCGGCGTCGGTTTGCTGGCAATCCCGACGCTCTCCGGGTCGGCGGCCTATGCCTTCTCGGAGACCTTCGGGTGGAAGCAAGGCCTCGACCAGAAGCTCCGGAACGCGCGCTACTTCTACGGGGTCGTCATCCTCTCGACCGCCGCCGGGATCGCCCTCGATTTCCTCGACGTCAATCCGGTCCGCGCTCTCTACTGGACCGCGGTCGTCAACGGCCTGCTGGCTCCGTTCCTTCTCATCGGCATCCTCGCCCTCGCCTCCGACAGGAAGCGCATGCAGGGGCAGCCGAGCTCCCTTCTCTCGCGCTCCGTCGTCGCCGTCGCGACCCTCCTGATGTTCGCCGCCGCCGCCGGCATGTTCCTCTTCTAGAGTCCCGAAAGCCGGGAAACGGTAAACGGAAATCGGAAATCGAGGAGCACCAGGCTCCGTTCGTTTCCCGATTCCCGATTCCCGATTTACGATCTTCCCGTGCGCGCCCTGGTCCTCGAAGACGACTCGCGGCTGCGGTCGCTCGTCGTTCGGACGCTCACGCGGGTCGGGCTGACCTGCGATGAGGCGTCGCGGCTGGAGGAAGGCGAGGAGCTGCTCGACCTCCACCGCTACGACCTGCTGGTGCTGGACCGGCGGCTTCCCGACGGGGACGGCCTCGACCTCTGCCGGCACGCGAGGAAGAACGGCTTCGCCAACTCGGTTCTGGTGCTCACGGCGATGGACGACCCGGAGTCCACGGTCGAAGGGTTGTCGGAGGGCGCCGACGATTACCTGGGCAAGCCCTTCGACATCGCGGTCCTCGCGGCTCGGGTCCGGGCGCTCCTGCGGCGAAACGAGCGCCGCTCTCCGCGGGAGTTGAAGTGCGGGAACCTGAAGCTCGATCCATCCCGGCGCGTCGCCTGGCGCGACGGCAAGGAGCTCGAGCTGACGGCCCGCGAGTTCGCGATCCTCGAGTCGCTCTTTCACCGCCTGGGCGGCGTGACCTCGCGCGAGGAAATCCTCGAGGAGGCCTGGGGCGAGCGCGAGGAGCCCATGTCCAACACGATCGACGTTCTGATCGGCCGCCTGCGGCGCAAGCTCGATTCCCCGGGCCAGCCCACGCGCATCGAGGCGGTTCGAGGCATGGGCTACCGGCTGCGATGAAGCTCCTCCCTCTGGAGAAGGCGCGGGCGAGGCTCGCCCTTTCCGGCGCGCTCCTCTCGGCGCTGCTCCTGGGACTGCTCGCGCTCGGGACGCGATCCATCATCCGCGGGATGGCGTTTCGCGACATCGACGAGGAGCTCTACACGCTCTCCGTCGCGCTCGGGTCGAGCTTCGAGCTCGAAGGCCTGGAAGAGTCCAAGCGCGACACGTTGAAGGCGGGCCTCGAGGCCAACGCCTTCGAGTTTCGCCTCGCCAACCACACTGCGATCCTCTTTCGCGGAGACGTTCCGGTCGCCGCCTCGGGGAGCCTGTTGAAGGAAGCGCTTCCCGGCGGGATCCTTCCCTACAAGGACCGGCCCGAGGTTCCCTACACGGCGATCGAGCCGTACAGCGGCCAGCACCGCACCTGCCGGTTCCTCGTCACTCACCTCCAGCAGAAAGCGAAGGGCTCGACGCTCGTGCTGTTCCGCTGGATCGGCCCGAACCTGCGGTCCCTCGCCCGCCTGGACAACGCCCTGATCGCGTTCGTCGTCCTCGGCTTCCTCGGCACGGCCGCCATCCTGACCGGAGTCATGGCCCGCGCGTTGAAACCCGTCGAAGAAGTCACCCGCCTGGCCGAGCAGGTCGAGGCGACGGATCTCTCGCGGCGGGTCCGCGTCGCCTCGGGTGGAGAGGAATTCCGGCGCCTCGCGGCGGTCATCAATTCCCTCCTCGAGCGGCTGGAGCGCGCGTTTCGCGCCCAGAAGCGCCTGATTGCCGACGCGGCGCACGAGCTGAAGACCCCGACCGCGGTCCTCGTCGGCGAAGCACAGGAGGCGCTCCGGCCCGACGCGTCTCCGGAGGAGCTTCGCGAATCGCTCCAGACACTCGAGAAGGTCTCGCGCGGCCTTGCCCGCGAGGTGGACAGCCTCATGCACTTAGCGCGCGGCGACGGGGCTCTGCCGCAGAAGCGCGCGGCCGCGGATCTCGCCGCGGTGGCCGCGGAGGCGATCGAGGTGGCGCAGCCGCTGGGCGCCGGACGAAAGGTCCGCTGCTCCCTGACGCACGACGTCCCGGCCTGGGTCCTGGGCGACCGAGCGGACCTGCTGCGGCTGGCATCGAACCTCGTCTCCAACGGCATCCTCTACTCCGAGCCGGGAACGACCGTCGAAGTCGAGACAGGCTCCCACAACGGTCATGCGTACCTGGAAGTGCGGGACCGGGGACCGGGGATTGCCCCGGAGGAGCGGGAGAGGATCTTCGACCGATTCGTCCGGCTGGAGGCCGGCCGCGCCCGGAATCCCGAGGGGTCGGGGCTTGGACTCGCGATCGTCGAGCAGGTCGCCGCGGCGCACCAGGGGAAGGTCGAAATCCTCGACAGGCCCGGCGGAGGCTCGATCTTCCGAGCGACGATACCGGCCCTGGCGGACCAGGCGCCGGAGCCGCCGGCTCCTCCAGCCGCTTCCTAGCGGCCCGGCGCGGCCGGGGTCGCGGGCCCCGGCGTGCCCTTCGCGGCGGTCGGCTCGCCGATGGAGACGGTCGTCGCGATGTGCTTTCCGTCTTTGTCCATGTAACGCAGGGTCACCTTCTCGCCGGTCTTCAACTTCCCGCCCACGACCGACGTCGCGCTCGTCCAGACGAGCGTGGTCTCCTTGCCGGCGTAATTCTTCACTACGAAGGTCTTGTGAGCTTCGTCCACCGAGCCGACCGTTCCCGACAGGGCGTAGCCGTGGGTCTTGGGCTTTGCGGGAGGATCGGGCGTAGGGCCTGCCAGGGCCAGAGCGAGGAGGGACACGAACCCTAGTCTGATCACGAGGCCTCTCTTTCCTCCGGCACCATATGGCGGCCCGAGTGAACGGAGCGTGAACACGTTACGAGCGCGGCCGGAGGTACGCCTCGCCTTCGGACAGAAGTCCTTGAGCGAGCGTCCGATAGATGCCGACGGCCTGCTCGATCTCGGCGAGATTGACCTTTTCGTCCGCGCGGTGGGCTTCCAGGATCGATCCCGGTCCGACCAGGATCGGCTCCCCCCAGGCCGGGAGGAGAGGCAGGTCGCAGGCGAAGGAGACGATCTCCCCCACCTGCTCGCGACACGGAATCCGGAAGAGGATCGGCTCGGAGCGATACGGGACCTCGAACTCGGCCTCGGGCGGCGCGGAGGCCCGGACGCGGGTGAGGACGTTTTCGACGCTCTCCCCGGTCCGGAAGAGAACCTCGGCCCGGGCGCTGTCGGCGATGACGTTGGCCGCCGTCCCGGCCTTCAGGATCCCGATGTTCATCGTCGTGTCCCCGAAAACCGGGTCCGGCGGAAACTCTGAGCCGCGCAGCTTCTCGAGAAAGTCGAGCATCGGAGGAACCGCGGAGCGCCCGCTTCCGGCGATCGAGGAATGCCCGGCCTCGCCCTTTGTCTCGACCCGGATGCGAAGGCAACCCTTCGACCCCGCCACGAAACGGTTGCCCGTCGGCTCCCCGCAGACCATGAAGCGGCTCCCCCGCGGCTCCCCGTTGGCCGCGATCGCGCCGTCGGAGCCCCGCTCCTCGCCGACGAGGATCAGCAGGCCGACCTCCTTGCCTTCCCGGACGAGGTCTTCGAAGGCGATCGCCTGGGCCGCGAGGCTCCCCTTGGCGTCGCAGGCGCCCCGCGCGGAGAGGCCTCCGCCGCTCCTGCGCGGAGGGAAGAACGGCGGAACCGTGTCCGCGTGCGTCATGAAGACGACCCGCGCCGAGCCGCGGTGGACGAAGAGGTTACGCCGACCCGGCGAAACGTACTGGGACTCCACCGAGAGACCGCGCGACTCGAACCGCCCGGCGAGGAAGTCCAGCACCGGGCCCTCCGCGCCGGTCACCGACGGGATGACCACGAGCTCCTCGAGCAGGCGGATGGCCCGCGCGGCATCGTCGATGGTCAAGCGCGAAGGATCATAGACTGGCGCCCATGAAGAAAGCTTTCGCCGCCGTGCTCGCGCTCGCCCTCTGCGCCGCCGCGCCCACGAAAGAGAAATCCGGCTGGGACATCCTCTTCACCAACGCCCGAGTCGTGGACGGAACCGGCGCGCCGTGGTTCGCCGCGGACGTGGCGGTCTCGGGCGGGAAGATCGCGGCGGTCGGGAAGCTTGCGCCCGGCTCGGCCGCGCGGACCGTGGACGCCACCGGGCTCGTCCTCGCGCCGGGATTCATTGATCTTCTCGGGCAGTCCGAATACAACGTCCTCGTCGATCCGCGCGCCGCCTCCAAGATCACGCAGGGCATCACGACCGAGGTGACCGGCGAAGGCGACTCGATCGCGCCGCTCGACTCGAAGACGATCGCCGAGAACGAGGACACGTACAAGAAGTACGGAGTGCGTCCCGACTGGACGACGCTCGCCGGCTACTTCGCGACGCTCGAGCGCCGCGGAATCGGGATCAACCTCGGGACCTTCGTCGGCTCGGGGGGGCTCCGCGCGATGGTCGTCGGGCGCGAGAACCGCCCGGCGACGGCCGCGGAGCTTGCCCGCATGGAGGCCCTCGTGGACCAGGCGATGCGGGAGGGTGCGCTCGGCGTCTCTTCGTCCCTCCAGTACATCCCCAACATCTATTCCTCGACGGCGGAGCTGACCGCGCTGGCGAAGGTCGCGGCGAAATACGGCGGCGCCTACTTCACGCACCAGCGCTCGGAGTCCAACCGCATCGACGCCTCGCTCGAGGAAGTCTTCACGATCGCCCGCGATGCGAAGATCCGTGCCCAGATCTGGCACTTGAAGACCGCGTACAAACCCAACTTCGGCCGGATGCCCGAGATCCTGAAGAAGATCGAGGACGCGCGCGCTTCCGGAATCGACGTCGCGGCCAACCAATACCCGTGGAACCGCGCCTCCAACGGCCTGGACGCGTGCCTTCCGCCGTGGTCCCGCGAAGGCGGGCGAGAGCCGCTCCTGAAACGCCTCGCCGATCCTTCGGTCCGCGAGCGGGTCAAGGCGGACATGGCGAAGGAGGCCGCCGAGTGGGAGAACCAGTGGCTCGGCGCGGGCGGCGCCGAGGGCGTGATGGTGGCCGAGGTCCTGAGCCCGAAG
>DATFWF010000186.1:0-21374 GCA_035259605.1 Thermoanaerobaculia bacterium | reverse complement strand
GACCCGCTTCCTCGTCGAGGAGGTCAACCGCGGCGCCCCCATCTCCGACCTCCTCGGCCTCGTGGAGAACCTCGCCCGCCGCTTCGCCGCCCACGACTCCGAGCTTCTGACGGTCTACTTCCCCGCCGCCTCCGCCCGGCTCACGCCCGAGGAATGGAAGATGCTGGGAGAGGCCGCACCAGGCGAATAGACTCTTCGCGTCCCTCGGGACGACTCGGGCGGGAGAACGTCAGCCGAGCTGGGGGATCTCGAAGGGCGGGTCCTCCGACTTGGGCAGGAGGAGCCGGTACGCCGCACCCATCTGCTGCTGGGACCACCCGAGGAACACGCCCTCGCCGCGGTAGAACGCCTCGTCGGGACCGATCTCGATGAAGAGGATCGCCCCGTCGCCTTCCCCGCAGGTGACCGACAGGCGCCAGGCCGACTGCGTCGCGATCCCGCCGCGGGTGCGGATCAGGAACCGCTCGAAGGACTGGACGCGCGGATTGGTCAGCGACGCGAGCGGCGAAGCCTCGGTCTCGGGCGAGTCCAGCGTCAGCCTCCCCGCGTGTGCATTTCCAGGTGCGGGTCGCCGCGCAGGTCCGTCAGCGGCACGAGCGGCGTCCGGTCCCGGAGGGCGAGCCGCTCCTCGGCGCCGCGGTCGGCCCGGCGCGTCCACGATCCCCGGAGGATCTCCCGGAGCTCCAGCGCCGACGCTCCGGCGCGCAGAGGCCCGCGCAGGTCGATGCCGCGCGCGGCGTAGAGGCAGAGGTACCAGAGCCCGTCCGCGGTCAAGCGGCTCCGGTCGCAGGAGCCGCAGAAGGGAGCCGTCGTCGACGCGATGATCCCGAAGACCGTCCCGTCGGAGAGACGAAAGCGCTCGGCGGGGGCGCTCGACTTCTCCAGGACCGGCCGGATCGGCCCGTAATGCCGCGCCAGCGTTCCCAGCATCTCCGCCCGCGAGACCACCTTGTCGCGCGTCCAGCGGGTCGCACCCCCGACGTCCATGTACTCGATGAACCGGACCTCCGCCCCGACGAGCCTTCCGTAGTCCAGAAGGGCGACGAGCTCGTCGTCGTTGACGCCCCGGATTACGACCGAGTCGAGCTTGACGGCGTCGAAACCGGCGCGCGCGGACTCTTCGATCCCGGCGAGCACCCGGGCGTGATCGTCGAATCGGGTCAGCGTCTGGAACCGGTCGCGGCGCATCGTGTCGAGGCTCACGGTGACGCGCTTCAAGCCCGCCTCCCGAAGCGCCGCCGCCTGCTCCGCCAGCAGCACGCCGTTGGTCGTCAGCGCGAGGTCCTTGAGAGCCGGTTTCGCGGCAAGCAGCCGGACGAGCTTTGGCAGGTCGCGGCGGACGAGGGGTTCCCCGCCGGTCAGCCGGACCCGGTCCACGCCCAGCTCCGTGAAGACGTCCACGAGCGTCGAGATCTCCTCGAAGTCCAGGATGTCCTTCCTCGGAAGCCACACGTAGTCCCGCTCCGGCATGCAGTACTGGCAGCGCAGGTTGCACCGGTCCGTGACCGACACCCGCAGGTTCCTCAGGGGCCTCTGAAAGGTATCCAGCACCGCCACGGCCTAATTCTACAGTCCGGCGTCCGGATCTATTTCCGTCCGATCCGGATGTCGAGGTCCCAGCCGAAGGATCGGACGGTCTCCGGAGATCCCCATGCCGTTTTCAGATCCTCCGCGACCTCCAGGATCGGATCCCTCCCCAGGGTCGCTTCGTATCGCTGCGCCGCCGACCAGGTCCGCAGGTATCCAAAGAGCGCCGCCAGGTCCCATCGTTTCTCCAGAACGAGCGGTGGAAAAGGAACCGGCTCGAACGGGAACTCCAGCTCCTGGTACCCGCGCTCCACGATGGCGCGCTCCGCGGGCCAGTAAGGTCCGACGACGTCCCTGTAGAGGCGATGGACGACTTCTTCGACCTCGGGCGTCACGTGGAACCCGTGGTACGACCAGACCGCGATCACCCCGCCCGGCGCGAGCACCCGCCGCGCCTCCTCCCAGAACCGCAGCCGGTCGAACCAGTGGAGCGCCTGCGCGGCCGTCAGCGCCGCGACGGACTCTCGCGCGAGCGGAGCCGACTCCGCCGCGGCGACCGCGTAATGGATTCGCGGATGCCTCACCGCGTTTCGGATCTGGCTGGCGCTGACGTCGGTGGCCAGGACCGACTCGAAGAGGACCACCAGCCCCGCCGCCGCCTGCCCGTTGCCCGTCGCGCAATCCCAGGCTCGGCCGCGCGCGGGGGCGAGCCGGGCAATCGCCTCGAAGAGCGCGGGCGGATAGTCGGGGCGGTAACGCGCGTAGTCGCCCGAGCGCTTCGAGAAATGGTCGGCGAACGGAGACACGCGCAGACCTTACACGGAAAACGCGGGAGCGGCCCGAGCCGCCCCCGCGTCCGGACTTCTTCCAGTTCTAGAGCGCCGCTTCGCGCTGCCCCATGTCCCGCGATGAGAACTGTTCCTTCTCGGTCGAGCCCTCCATCGCGGCCGCGCTCGAGGCGCCGCGGGTGATGACCTCGCGGACGAGGTCGAAGTACCCCGTCCCGACCTCGCGCTGGTGCCGCGTGGCCGTGTAGCCCAGCGGCTCCGCTGCGAACTCGCTCTGCTGCAGCTCGGAGTAGGCGAGCATCCCGCGCTCCCGGTAGTCCGCGGCGAGGCGGAACATCCCGTAGTTCAGGGCGTGGAAGCCGGCCAGCGTGACGAACTGGAACTTGTAGCCCATCGCGCCGAGCTCCCTCTGGAACCTCCCGATCGTGCCGCGGTCCAGGTGCTTCTCCCAGTTGAACGAAGGCGAGCAGTTGTAGGCGAGCATCTTCCCGGGGAACCGGGCGTGGATCGCCTCGGCGAAGACGCGCGCTTCTTCCAGATCCGGATGCGACGTCTCGCACCAGATCAGGTCGGCGTACGGAGCGTACGCGAGGCCCCGCGCGATCGCCGCCTCCGGTCCGCCGCGGAAGCGGAACCAGCCTTCGCTCGTCCGCTCGCCGGTCAGGAAGGGGCGGTCGCGCTCGTCCACGTCGGAGGTCAGGAGCTTCGCGCTGTCGGCGTCGGTCCGCGCGATCAGGACCGTCGGCACCCCGAGGACGTCGGCCGCCAGGCGCGCGGCGCGCAGCGTGTCGAGAAACTGGCTCGCCGGAACGAGGACCTTCCCTCCGAGGTGCCCGCACTTCTTCTCCGAGGCGAGCTGGTCCTCGAAGTGGACTCCGGCCGCGCCGGCCTCGATCAGCGACTTCGTCAGCTCGTACGCGTGGAGGGCGCCGCCGAACCCGGCCTCGGCATCCGCCACGATCGGCGCCATCCAGTCCATCGAGTCGTCCCCCTCGGCGTGGTGGATCTGGTCGGCCCGCTGGAGCGTCTGGTTGATCCGGCGGACGACGGCCGGGACCGAGTTGGACGGGTAGAGGCTCTGGTCCGGGTACATCTGGCCCGACAGGTTCGCGTCGGCCGCGACCTGCCAGCCGGAGAGGTAGATCGCCTTCAAGCCCGCGCGGACCTGCTGCATCGCCTGGTTGCCGGTCAGGGCGCCGAGCGCGGCGACGTAGTCCTCCGTCTCGAGCAGGCGCCGCAGGCGGCTCGCCCCCCGCTCCGCCAGCGTGTAACGAATCGGGAAGCTGTTTCGAAGCCGCAGGACGTCCTCCGGCTCGTAGCCCCGACGCACGCCCCCCTCGCGCGCCTCCCGCTCCCAGACCGCCGCCAGCCTCCGCGTCTCTCCCGATTCCCAGCCCTGTGTCATCGCCCCCTCCTCTTTCGTCCGGGCCGTATCCTTCGCCGCGAAGGAACTGTGCCCGAATCGCGAAAACACCTTGTAAGCGAAAATTCGCTGGAATCGGAATGGTAGGATTTCGCGATCAGCGAAACGCCGGATCCTCCCGACTCCTCCGCGCCCCTCGACGGCGACCAGCTTCGCTACGTCCTGGGGCTGAAGCTGAAGACCCTCCGCAAGGAGCAGGGCAAGCCGCTGAAGGCGGTCGCGGCGCGATCGGGCCTCTCGGTCTCCTACCTCTCCGAGATCGAGAAGGGGAAGAAGTACCCCAAGCCGGGCAAGCTGATCGAGCTCGCCCGCGCCCTGGACGTCCCGTTCGACTCGCTCGTGACGCTCCACGTCGAGGAGGAGCTCGACCCGGTCAAGGCCGTCTTCTCCTCGAGCCTGCTGCGCGAGTTTCCCTTCGAGCTCTTCGGCGTCGAGCCGCAGGACCTCTTCGACCTGGTGACCCAGGACCCGACGAAGGCCGGGGCGCTGCTGCGGACGTTCCTGGAAGTCGGACGGATCTACGACGTTCACGCCGAGCATTTCCTGCTGGCGGCGCTGCGGTCCTACCAGCAGATGCACGCGAACTACTTCGAGGACCTGGAGGACGCGGCGGCGGCGCTGCGCCGCGCGCGCGGGTGGTCCGGCCGGACGCCGCCCTCCTTCTCGCGCCTGCGCGCGGTTCTCGAGCGCGACTACGGCTACGAGCTGGACGTCGAGACGCTTCCCGCGGACCCGGACTTGAAGAGCCTTCGCTCGGTCTTTCGCGACGGCCGGCCGCCGCGCCTCCTCGTCAACGGCCGCCTGATGCCTTCGCAGAAGGCGTTCGTCGCGGCGCGCGAGATCGGCTACCGGGTCCTCGGCCTGAAGGAGAGGCCCGAGACCTCGACCTGGATCAAGGTGGAGTCCTTCGAGCAGGTCCTCAACAACTTCCGGGCTTCCTACTTCGCGGGCGCGCTCCTGATCGGCCGGGACGTCCTGCGGGAAGACCTCTCGCGGTTCTTCGCCCGGACAAAGTGGCACGGCGCCGCCCTGGCGGAGGGGATGGGCCGTTACGACGCGACGCCCGAGACCTTCTTCTACCGCCTCACGCAGCTCCTGCCGCGGTTCTTCGGCCTGCGGGAGATCTTCTTCATGCGTTTCAGCCAGAGGGCCGGAACGGGCTCGCCCGCCCTCACCAAGGTCTTCAACCTCTCCCGGGTCCCGGTCCCGCACGGCGTCGGCTCCGCGGAGACGTACTGCCGGCGCTGGCCGGTCCTGCGGCTTCTCTCGCAGATGGCGAAACCCGGCCGGCGGCCGCGCGGCCCCGTGGTGATGGCGCAGCGCTCCCGCTTCCTCGACACCGGCGCCGAGTTCTTCGTCATCGCGATGGCGCGTCCGCTGGTCCTGACCGACGGGGCAAGCTCCAGCGTGTCGCTGGGCTTCCTCGTGGACGACGCGCTGCGCGAGCGGATCCGTTTCTGGGACGACCCGGCGGTCCCGCGCGTGGACGTGAACCTGACCTGCGAGCGCTGCCGCCTGTCGCCCTCCGAGTGCCGCGACCGCGCCGCCCCCCCCGCCCTCCACGAGCGCCAGCAACAGCAGATGCGCAAGGAAGAGGCGCTCCGGCGCCTGCTCGCCTCCTTCTGAGCAACGGGACGGCTAGCCGGACCACTTCCCGAAGATCCGCGCGATCTCGGCCTGCGCGGCCTTGACCGCGGCTTCGGGCGTGGTCTCTTCGCGGGCGACCCGCGCGAACATCGTCGGGAGGACGAAGGTGTTGAAGACCTCGTCGATCGCCGCGGTCGCGTAGCCGGGATAGCCGACGTTGGTGGTCCAGTCGAGCGCGGTCGACAGAAGGGCGTATTTGCCGGAGGGTTGCGACGGGTCGGCGGCGAGCTGCTGCGCCGCGTCGGGGACCGTCGAGGGAAAGCACGGGAGGTTGTAGAAACGGCTCTCCCGGAAGACCGCGGGAAACGCGTCGATGAAGTCCACCAGGAACTGCCTGGCGCCCTCGGCGTTCTCGGCGAATTTCCAGACGGCGTAGCAGCTCATCAGATGCTCCGCGGCGATCCGCCGGACGGGGCCCGCCAGCGCGGGGGTCAGCCCGATCTTCGCCGCCATCTCCGGGTTGTCCTTCTCCGCGGAGCGGGTCACGGAGATCGCGTTCTGGACGAACGAGGAGCGCCCGGAGATCATCGCGCGGTTGTTCGAGGCCGGGTCCCACGTGAGGACCTCGGCCATCTCCGCTTCCTTGTAAAGAGCTCGGGCGAACTTCAGAGCTTCGATCGTCGCCTTCGAGTCGAGCGCCGGCCGCCCCTGCTCGTCCTGCTCCGCGCCTCCGAAGGACCACAGCAGAGCGCGCAGCGCCATGTTCGAGTCCATCTCCTGCGAGAAGCCGATGCCCACGGGATGCCCCGACTTCTTCCGGATCTTCGCGCCGCCGCGGCGCAGGTCCTCCCAGGTGTCGGGCCCCTTCGGGAAGCCGGCCTCGGTCCACAGGTCGATGCGGTAGTTGCCGGGATCCGGGGCGAAGGAATCCGACAGCGCGAAGAACTTCCCCGTCTTCGGATCGAACGTGGACCTCCGGGCCACCGGGACCATCTCTCCGTGCCGCCGCTCGATTTCCCGCACGACGTCCGAGAGGTCGAGGACATGGCTCTCGTAGGCCGCCGGCGGCGACAGGAAATGGAAGAGGTCGTGGCCCTTCCCCGCCGAGGCTTCCGCGGCCGCGCGCGCGGGCACCTCGGTCGCCGCGATGTGGTCCACGATGACGTCGGTCCCGTTCTTCTCGCCCCATTCCTTCGTGAAGACCTTGTCGAACCACTGGTCGTAACGTGGAACGTAGTGGCTCCACTGCGCGATACGCAAAACCTTGCGCCGACGCGCAGCCCTGCGGCACGAAACCACAGACCCGGCTACGATCGCAGCCGCGCCTCGAAGGAGAGCTCGCCGCGTCGGCTGAGTCGACAGTCGACAGTCGACAGTCGACATTGAAGATGCAGCCGTCTTCTCCTGACTGTTGACTGCTGACTGTTGACTGTCGACTTCTTCGGCCGCCACGTCTCTTTCCCCACAATATAATCGCGCGGTGCCTCCTCCCGGCCCCGGAAGCCTGTTCCCTTCCATCAAGCTCCGGGACGAAGAAGGCCGCGAGGCCGATCTCCCGGAGCTTCCCGCCCTCTACGGTTTCTTCAAGACGACCTGTCCCACCTCCGAGTTCGCCTGGCCGTTCCTCGACCGCATCCGCGAGCGCGCCGAGGGAGGATCGCTTTCGGTCGTCGGCGTGTCCCAGGACGATCCGGAGAACTCGTCCCGCTTCACCGAATTCCTCAAGATCCGGATTCCGACTTTCTACGACCCCGAGCCCTGGCAGGCGTCCGAATCGCTCGGCCTCGAGATCGTCCCGACGCTGATTCTCGTCGGCGAGGACGGCCGGGTCCGCGAGACGGTCGTCGGCTTCCAACGGGATAAGATGGAACAGCTTGCCGTGCTGGCGTCGCAGCGGGCGGGACGGCCGGCGACGGCGCTCTTCGCGCCGGGCGAGAATGTCCCGGCGATCAAGCCGGGGTGAACGTCTCGGAACGCGGACAGGTAGTCCGTCATGCGGGTGCCATGGAGGAGTCGCGGGGAATGACCAGGGCGGCGACAGTCGGCGAGCTGAAAGCCAGCGGGTATCGCCCGCGCGGCGTGAAGGAAGAGCTGCGCGAGAACCTGAGGCGGGCGCTCGCCCGCGGAGAGAACCCTTTCGAGGGAATCCACGGCTACGAGAGGACCGTCCTCCCGTCGCTCCACAACGCGATCCTCTCGCGACATGACTTCCTGCTGCTGGGGCTGCGCGGGCAGGCCAAGACGAGGCTCCTGCGGATGCTCGTCAACCTGCTCGACCCGGAGATCCCGGCGATCGCGGGCAGCGAGTTGAACGAGGACCCTTTCGCTCCGATCACGAAGTACGGCCGCCGGATGCTCGCCGAGAAGGGCGACGCGGCGCCGATCGCCTGGATCCCCCGCGAGGAGCGCTACCGCGAGAAGCTCGCAACCCCCGACGTCACGATCGCGGACTTAATCGGCGACGTGGACCCGATCAAGGCGGCGACCGAGCGCCGCTCGTATTCCGACGAGGAGGTCATCCACTTCGGGATCGTGCCGCGCACCAACCGCGGGATCTTCGCCATCAACGAGCTGCCGGACCTCCAGCCCCGCATCCAGGTCGGCTTGCTCAACATCCTCGAGGAGCGCGACCTCCAGATCCGCGGGTTTCCCGTCCGGATCCCGCTCGACATCCTGCTCGTCTTCTCGGCCAACCCCGAGGATTACACCAACCGCGGAAACATCATTACGCCCTTGAAGGACCGGATCTCCTCTCAGATCCTGACCCACTACCCCGACGACGTGAAGACCGCCGCGAAGATCACGGCGCAGGAGGCCTGGACCGAGCGCGCCGCACGGGAGCCCCGCGTCGAGCTGCCGGATTTCTTCCGGGAGCTGGTCGAGGAGATCGCGTTCGCCGCGCGGGGCAGCGAGTTCGTGGACCAGTCCTCGGGCGTCTCGGCGCGCATGCCGATCTCGGCGGTCGAGATCCTGGTCTCCAACCTCGAGCGGCGCGGACTCCGGCACGCCGAGAAGACGGTCGCGCCGCGTCTCTGCGACCTGCCGGCGTGCCTCCCGGCGATCACCGGAAAAGTCGAGATGGTCTACGAGGGGGAGCAGCAGGGAGCCGAGGTCGTCGCGAAGCGGCTCATCGGGACGGCCGTCAAGAAGCTCTTTGACGGACGGTTCCCCGCGCCGGATTCGGGCCGCCCGACGCAGCGGCGCCGCGAGGACCTCGACGACTCCGAGGAATCCGCGCCTTCCCGCCGGCTGCGCGGCAATCCGGCGCCGGAGAAGATCCACCCTCTTTACGAGCCGATCGTCGAGTGGTTCGCGGCGGGCAACAAGATCACGCTCTCCGACGACACTCCCTTCCAGGAGCACCTCGCCTCCCTCGAATCGGTCCCGGGCCTCCGAAAAGCCGTCGAGGAGCACTTCGCCCCGGCGGCCCCCGAGGAGCGCGCCGTGGGCATGGAGCTGGTCCTGGAAGGCCTGACCCAGCACCTGAAGATCGCCCGCGAGGACCTGGACTCGAAGGTCTCCTACACGGAGATGCTGAAGTTCAACCTCGTCCGGTCCAGAACGAATTGAGAAGCGTCTGAGCGAAGGGACGGGTCGCCTCCGAGCGTTCCGGGAGCGAGTCCTCAAGCGCGAGCCGCTGCTCGGCTGTTTCCTGACGTGGCCCACGGCGGCGGTCGCGGAGCTCCTTTCGCTGGCGGGCTTCGACTTCCTCGTCCTCGACGCCGAGCACGGGTTCTTCTCGATAGAATCCATCGAAGCGATGGTCATCGCCGCCGACGGAGCAGGATTGCCGGCGATCGTGCGCGTCCCGTCCTGCACCGCCGCCGAAGTCGGCAGGAGCCTGGACGCCGGGGCGGCCGGCATCCTCTTCCCGCGCGGCGACGGCCGGGCGACGGTCCGCGGCGCGATCGAAATGGCGAAGTACCCGCCCGCCGGCAAGCGCGGCCTCGGTGGCGCCAGGGCGAACCGCTACGGCACGATCCCGCTCGACCGCTTCGTCAAGGACGCCAACGATGCGACCGCCGTCGTCGTGCAGATCGAGACCGCCGGCGCGCTGGCGGAGCTGCCGCAGATCGCGGCGGAGCCGGGCCTCGACGTCCTCTACGTCGGCCCCAACGACCTGACCCAGGCGCTCGGGGTGACGGGACAGTACACGCATCCCAGTTATCGCGAGGCCCTCGCGACCATCTCGAACCAGGCGAAGATTTCCGGCAAGGCCGCCGGGATCATGCTGGGCCGCGCCGAGCAGATCCCCGCCCTCCGGGAGCTCGGGTACACCTTCTTCACGACGAGCGACCGGACGCTGGTCCTCGAAGCCGCCCGCGCCTGGCGAGGGGCCTTCCAGCCGTAGAATTCCCTCCGGTGCGGTACCGCTACTCCGACTACCCGGCCGATCTCCTGCGGGCCCTCCTGACCTACCAGGAGCTCGTCAAGCTCTTCCTGCAGCTGGTCCTCCAGACCGGCGGCGACGTCGAAGAGGCGCTCAAGTGGATGAAGTACCTCCAGGAGCGCGGGATCATCGACCCGTCGATCGACCTCGAGGAATTCGCGAAGGCGCTCCAGAAAAACGAGGTCGTGGAGGAGCGCGACGGACAGCTCGCCCTGACGGCCGCCGGCGAGCGGCAGATCCGCCGCTCGGCGCTCGAGGAGATCTTCAGCTCGCTGTCGAAGTCCGGACCCGGCTACCACTCGATCCCGCGCGCCGGATCGGGCGGAGAGCTGCTGCCGGAGACGCGCCCCTACGAGTTCGGCGACAACCCCACCGCGATCGACGGCGTCCGCACGATCGGCAACGCCGTCAAGCGCGACGTCGAGACGATCGCCCTCCAGCCCGAGGACTTCGAGGTCCACGAGGAGGAGCACTTGACCTCCTGCGCGACCGTCCTCGCCATCGACATCTCACACTCGATGATCCTCTATGGCGAGGACCGCTTCACGCCCGCCAAGAAAGTGGCGCTCGCCCTGGTCGAGTTGATCCAGTCCAAGTACCCGAAGGACTCAGTCGAGGTCCTCCTCTTCGGCGACGACGCGAAACGCGTTCCGATCTCGGAGATCTCGAAGACCCAGGTCGGCCCCTTCCACACGAACACCAAGGCGGGCCTGGCGCTCGCGCGAAAGATCCTCCAGCACAAGAAGAACCCCAACAAGCAGGTATTTCTCATCACCGACGGCAAACCGTCAGCCATCTGGGACCGCGGCCGGCTCTACAAGAACCCCTTCGGCCTGGATCTGAAGATCGTCAACCGGACGCTGGAGGAGGCAGACGCCTGCCGGCGCGACGGGATCACGATCACGACCTTCATGATCGCGACCGACAGCTACCTCGTGGACTTCGTGGACAAGCTGACCAAGATCAACCGCGGCCGCGCCTACTACGCCTCGCCATACAATCTGGCCGAGTTCCTGTTCACCGACTACATCCGGAACCGAAAGAAGTTTCTCCATTGACGCTGCTCTTCCTGGGCCTGGCGGTCGCGGTCGCGGGAGTTCTCGCGCTGGTCCTCGTGCCGCGGTATCTGCTCAAGAGCGCGCAGGACCGGCTGGCCGGAGCCACGATCGCGCGCGAGGGCGAGAGCTTCAAGCTCTTAACGCGCGCGGACCTGGTGGCGGGGCGCTACCGCCGCGTGCCGGGGGTGCTGGGGTTGAAGGAGGAGAGGCTCCAGTTCTCGGGGCTTTTCGGCGAGACCGTGCAGCTCCCGACTCCGAACATCCAGAAGATCGTGACCGGCGCCAGGCTCGCGTCCGGCCGCCTGCTGACGGGCCTCGAGGTCCTGCGGATCTCCCGCTCCGACGGGCCGGACCACGAGTTCGTCCTTTCCCCCGCTTCCGCCGCAGCCTGGAGAAGCCACCTCGGCCTCTGGGCGGTCCGGGAGCGCCAGGCAACGGCCGAACGGGTCGAACCCGGCCGCTAGGTCGCCGCTCCGCTCCATCGGGACCGGCAAAAACGGTCGCCCACGAGTCGTCGGGGAGGTGCTTGCCCCTCCGCCCCGTCGTCCTCACCTTGGAGGATTTGCGGCGGCGGTTCTCTCAAACGAGACCTCGGATTTCCATCCGAAGCCGTCGGCCGCGGAGGCGATCAGCTCCCGCGCGTGATCCTGCGCCTTCTGCTCGATCCCGGACTGGCGCGCCGACCTCGCGAGCTCTCCGCGCGCCCACAGCATCCAGCGCGTGCGGTCCTGCGGCGTGATCGGGTTGATCCAACCGCTCTTCTCGTCGAACCACTCGAAGCGCGGGTCCACGGCGAGGATCCGCGGCCACGGAAGCCGGACCCGCACGACCCGCCGATCGCCGTCCGGCACGACGCGGAAGCTGCGATTGTCCAGGTCGAAGCCGCCCAGCACGCGCCCCCGCAGCCGCAAAGTCGCGCTCTTGGGAAAGTCGAAGACCAGGAAGTGCATCGCCTCTTCGTACCGAACGACGTCGGAGACCTGGACCTCGACGGTCGAGAACTGCGCGATGCGCCTCACCGCCATCACGACGGGAGCCGCCGAAACGTTCCGGCTCTCGCCCCAGGGAAGGCCCGCGCGCGACAGGAGCCACAGGATTGCCGCGGCCAGGACGGCCACGAGAACCCAGGGGAGCACCCTGACGAACGTCGAGCGGATCATCGCGAGCATTTTCCCTCACGGAGTTATCCTGTCCGCATGCGAACAGCCCTTCGGAGCCTGCTCGCCGGCGCTCTCGGCCTCACTCTCGCGGCGGCGCCGTCCCACGCCGTGGAAAAGTCCCGAAAGTCCAGGCTGGAAGCCCCTCCCGAGTCTCGCTACGCCGGCGAGCCGATCTCCCTCGACTTGAAGGATGCCGACTTGAAGGATGTCCTCCGCACGTTCGCCGAGCTGACGAAGGTCAACATCGCGGTGGACCCCGACGTCAAGGGTTCGGTGACCGTCCGGCTCCACGACGTCCCGTGGGACCAGGCGCTGGACGTCATCTTGCAGATGAACGGCCTCGGGTACGTCCTCGAAGGCCGGATCCTCCGCGTGGGGAAACCCGAGAAGCTCCTTCCCGGCAGCTGAGCGCCCTTACGCGAGAAACGCGATGACGCGCTCCGCGAGCGTGTCCGGCAGGCTCACCAGCGCCTGACGGATCTCCTCGACGCGGTAGCGCTGGGAGAAGTGGGTCAGGACGATCGCCTCGTTGCGGAAGTCGGAGGCTCGCTCCAGGAAATCCTCCAGGTGGAGGTGGGCGTAGGCGCCGGCCCGGTCGCGGTCCTCGGGGAGGACGAAGGAGCATTCGATGAGCAGGACCCGGGCCGTGAAGAGCTCCGGCGCCGCGTCGAAGATCGCCGGGGCGCAGTCGCCCGTGTACGCGAGCAGCGGGATCTCCTCCCGGCGCGTCACCTCGGTTCCCTGCGCTCGCAGGGCGGCGATCTTTTCTCCCGGCAGATCGAGGAACTCGTCCTTCAGCTTGTGCTTGATCTCGGAGAAGAGGTAGCCGACGGTGGGCACGCGGTGGCGGCCCGGCAGGACCTTGAGCTCCAGGTCGTTGCGCAGGCGGAAGGTCGCGCCCGGCGAGGCCGAGTGGATGTGAAGCCCGTAGTCCACGTTTTCGAGCCGCTGCGAGAACGCCAGCCAGCCCTCGAGGTCCGCGACCGCTTCTTCGGGGGCGAAGATCCGGGCGGGGGGCATCCCGTCCAGCCGCCGCCGGGAGGCGTGATGGGCGAGGCCCGCGGCGTGATCCAGGTGGCCGTGGGTCAGGCAGACGGTCGAATAGGAAACGGTGTCCTCCGGCGCGCGTCCGAATTCCAGGAGAACGTGGAAGGACGGGACTTTGTAGAAGGACTCGCGGCCGGCGACGGAGACGCCTTCGATCGTGATGCCCGCCGCGGTCACGCGGACGCGGCCGCGGCCCTCCGGGTACTCCGAAAACACGAGCGCAGATTACTTCAGGCGTTCAAGGGCCTGTGTCATTCTGCCGGGAGTGAAAGTCGAACTCTTCGACTATCTCCTGCCGGCCGATCGGATCGCGCAGACGGCACGTCCCCGCGGGACGAGCCGGCTCCTGGTGCTGAATCGAACCGATGGAAGCATCCGGCATCGGAGCTTTTCCGACTTTCCCGAGCTTCTCCGGGAAGGCGACGTTCTCGTGCGCAACGACGTCCGAGTCCGTCCCGCCCGCCTGTGGGGACGTGACGAGCAGGATCGGGTCGTCGAGATCTTCCTGCTGGAGGACGCAGCGGGAGACTCCCGCCGGTGGACGGCTCTCGCGAAGCCCGGCCGCCGCGCGAAGGCCGGACGGGAGGTTCGCTTCGCGGAGGGGGTCTCCGCCCGCGTCGAGGCGGTCCAGGACGACGGCCGGCGCGAAGTCCTCTTCGATCGCGAGATGGACGATGCGCTCCTCGAGAGGATCGGGAACGTACCGCTGCCGCCTTACATCCGCCGGGAGGCCGGGGTGCCCGACCGTCCGGAGGACCGGATCGCCTACCAGACGGTCTTCGCCCGTGAGCCGCGCGCGGTCGCGGCGCCGACGGCCGGGCTGCATTTCACGCCGGAGGTCCTCGAGCGGATCGAGCGCAGGGGAGTCACGATCGCCGACCTCACCCTCTCCATCGGCGCGGCGACCTTCAAGCCGGTGACGGTCGAGGAGACGGCGCAGCACCGGCTGGACGCGGAAAACGCCGAGATCCCCGCCGCGACCGTCCGGGAGGTCTCCCGCGCCCGCGCGGAGGGACGCCGCGTGGTGGCCACCGGCACGACCGCGACCAGGGCGCTGGAGGCTGCGGCGCGCCTTCCCGGCGGCTTCGACGGGACCGGCGATCTCTCCTTCGCGGCGAATGTCTTCATCACTCCCGGCTTCGAATTTCGAGCCGTGGACGCCCTCCTGACCAACTTCCACCTTCCGCGCTCGACCCTTCTCATGCTCGTCTGCGCGTTCGCCGGAAGGGAGAAGGTTCTCGCCGCCTACGACGAGGCGATCCGCGAGGGATACCTGTTCTACAGCTACGGCGACGCGATGTTCATCGCCGACTTCTGAGGGGGCTCCCGGGAACTTCCTTCCGCCCGAGGTGTCCGGTCCTGGCGGAGGAAGTCATGAAAGTCTCGCAGAGCCGCCCGCCGGTCGTGCTTGCCCTCGCCGTCCTCGCTCTCCTGCTGGCGGTGCAGGAGCGGTCCGCGCGGGGAGCGCCGGAGAAACCGGCCGGCGGACTGAGAGTCGAGGGTCCTTTCGTCAACCAGAACCTCGCCATCTACACGGTCTTCGACCGGACGGCTGACGATCGGCAGTACGTGACGCTGGCCGACGGGATGAAAGCCAGAACCGTGATCGTCCGCGAGCGCGGCGCCTCCGGCGGGAATGCGGCGGTCAACGAGCTGGAGGTCGAGAACAAATCCGACCAGTGGCTCTTTCTCCAGGCGGGCGACGTCGTCCATGGAGGGCAGCAGGACCGCACGATCGGGATCGACGTCGCGATCCCGCCAAAGTCTCCGCCGCAGCCGATCAGCGCCTTCTGCGTCGAGCACGGGCGGTGGACGGGCAAAGCCTCCTTCGATGGAACCGCCGCGATCGTCGGGAGCCCGAAGCTGAAAGCGAGCATCCAGGGCGAGAAGAACCAGTCCGCGGTCTGGGCTGACGTCGCGGCCGCGGACGCGAAGGCGGCCGTGGTCGTTTCCGCCGAGGCGCCCGTCGTCTCCACGACGATGTCCTCGACCGGAAGCTACAGCGGGATCATCCGGAACCGCGAGATCCAGTCGAAGACGGCGGACTACGTGAATCCCCTCCTCGGCCGCCTCGAGGACTCCAGAGACGCGGTCGGCCTCGTCGTCGCGATCAACGGCGAGCTCGCAGCCGCGGACGTGTACGGATCGCCCGCGCTCTTCCACAAGCTCGGCCGCAAGCTGGTCGAGTCATACGCCCGCGAAGCTTTACTGGCGCGCGACCCCAAGAAGTCGCCTCCCAAAGCTCCCTCGAAAGAAGCCGCCCTGGAGTTTCTCGACTCCGTCTCGCGGGCGCAGGGGCGCAACGAAAAAGTCGGCGCCTCCGTCCAGAAGACGACCCGCGAAACCTCGAAGGCGGTCGTCTACGAGTACACGGAACCAGGCGACGGGTCCGCCGGATCGGGCCGGCTTCTCCACAAGAGCTTCGTCAGGAAGTAGAGAGCATCCTCCGGAGCGCCGCCGTGTGGGCGTTCGTCGTGCCGCAGCATCCCCCGACGATGCGCGCACCGGCGGCGATCCACTCGCGGGCCAGCTCCGCGTAATCCTCCGGCGGGACGTCGTGGGTGAAGACCGTCCCTCCCTCGCCGGTTGGCGGCCCCAGGTTGCCGTAGGCCGCCAGGGGAACGCCGGGGGCCGCCTTCGACAGCCGCTCGAGGTCCGCTCCAAGGTCCCGAGCGGGGACGCAGTTGATCGAGAGCGCGTCGAGACGGAGGGAGTCGAGAGCCGCCACGGCCACTTCGATCGGCTGGCCGGAGAGGAGATGTCCACGGCCGTCGGTGATCATCGAGGCGATGACGGGCAGGCCCGTCTGCCTGGCCCACCGCGTCGCAGTGGCGAGCTCCCGCACCGAGTTCTGCGTTTCGATCAGGATCAGGTCGGCGCCGGAAGACGCGAGCGCCTCGGCCTGGATCGCGTGTTCCCTCTCGAGAGCTTCACCGGGCGGGCGCAGATCCGGCCGGTAGCAATCCTCGAGCGGGGAAAGCGATCCGGCCACGAACACCGGCCGCGGCGCGCCGCGCGCGGCTTCCCGAGCCAGGAGAACGGCGGTCCGGGTCAGCTCCGCGGCCCGATCGGCCAGGTTCTGCTTCGCGAGCGTCCGGCGATGGGTCCGGAACGTGTTCGCGGTCAGAATTTCGGCGCCGGCGGCAACTTCGTCCCGGTGGATCGCCAGGACGAGTTCCGGGCTCTCCAGGAGCGCCCAGGCGCTCCAGAGCGGGAGGGCAGTCCGCGCCCCCCGCCGCTCGAGCTCCGTACCCATCGCGGAGTCGAGCAGCAGCGCCCCGCCGGACTTCAGCCTTTCCCGGAAACCCGAATCAACCATAAAAAATTAGGCCAGAGCTAACTCTGGCCTAACAAAAATAAACAGAACCGCCCGGATACTCAGTAGGTTTCCAGGTACCTGTCCACTTCCCACGGCTGGACCCTCGAGATGTACTCCGCCCATTCGCCCCGCTTGGCTTCGAGGAAGTGCTGGAGGATGTGCTCGCCGAGCGCCTCGGTCACGATTTCGTCGCGCTCGAGGTTGTCCAGCGCCTCGGAGAGGTTCGCCGGCAGCTGGTCGATCTTCAGCCGCCGTTTCTCGCGCTCGCTCATCTTGAACACGTTGCGATCCACGGGCTCGCCCGGATCCATCTTGTTCTTCAGGCCGTCGAGCCCCGACGCCAGCATCACGCCGAAGGCGAGGTAGGGGTTGCACGACGGATCGGGCATCCGGACCTCGATCCGCGTCCCCATTCCGCGGCGGGCCGGAACACGGACCAGCGGAGAGCGGTTGCGCATGGACCACGCGACGTTGACCGGCGCCTCGTATCCCGGCACGAGCCGCTTGTAGGAGTTGACGAGCGGGTTCGTGACCGCCACGAATGCCTTCGCGTGGCGCAGGATCCCGCCGGTGTAGTTCAGCGCGGTCTTGGAGAGCTGGTACTTGGCCTTCGAGTCGTAGAAGACGTTGTTCCCCTTGGAATCCAGGAACGACTGGTGGGTGTGCATCCCCGAGCCGTTGACGCCGAAGATCGGCTTGGGCATGAAGGTGGCATGGAGCCCGTGGTCCATCGCGACCTTCTTGACGATGAAGCGGAACGTCGCCACCCGGTCGGCCGTCGTGACCGCGTCGGCGTACTTGAAGTCGATCTCATGCTGGCCGGGCGCGACCTCGTGATGCGCGGCCTCGACCTCGAAGCCCATCTGCTCCAGCGCCAGCACGATGTCCCGCCGCGCCTCTTCGCCGCGGTCCACCGGAGTGAGATCGAAATAGGCGCCCTGGTCGTGCGTGTCCACGATCGGATCGCCGTTGGCGTCGCGGCGGAAGAGGAAGAACTCCGCCTCCGGCCCGGTCACGAGGACGTACCCGAGGGCGGCAGCCTTGTCCATCTGCTTCTTCAACGTCATGCGCGGGCATCCGGGAAACGGCGTCCCGTCCGGGTTGTAGACGTCGCAGATCAGCCGGCCGACCTTCTCGCCGCCGTTGTGGGCCCACGGGTAGATGGAGAAGGAGTTCAAGTCCGGGACCAGGTTCATGTCGGATTCCTCGATCCGGGTGAAGCCCTCGATCGAGGAGCCGTCGAACTGGATCTCGCCGTCGAGCGCCTTCTCGAACTGCGAGCGCGGGATCTCCACGTTCTTGATGACGCCGAGGATGTCGGTGAACTGGAGCCGCATGAAACGGACGTTCTCGGTCCCGCACACTTTCAGGATCTCCGGCTTGGAAAGGCCCGGTCCCGAGGCGTCGAACTTGAGAATCTTCGCCTTAGCCATTCTGCTCTCCTTTTTTTGCAAGTCGGGCGCGATTTTAGTGTCGTTTCGCGAAATTTCAACCGATTTCGAGCCGAAAGATCGAAAAAAGTTGCGCGAATGCACAGTTTTCTGTGCATTCCGGTCGAGGGAACGCCCGATCCGGGGCCCCGGCTGATGTAACTTACTCATGCCTCGAAAAGGGAGGGACCTGATGTCGGTCGAAGTCTTCTCGCCCCGAACCGTTCGAGCCCGGTCCATCCTGAAGGACCTGTCCGGGGAGCGCCTGCGCGAGCTCGCGCGCGCCGGGGAACGCACCACCGAGTACGGCTCGCCGGTCTACGCGACGCGGGTCAAGAACCGGTCGGCGAAGAACACCTACGTCGTGGCCGACGGCGTGGAGGTCGGCGTCATGCAGCAGCCGATCGACCCGGAGAAGGCCCAGGAGACCGTCCGCAGGGTCCAGGAGGCCCTGGCGGACATGGACCTCGTCCAGGTGGATCGGAGGATGGGCGACACGCCGGAGGCGATCCTGCGCTGCCGGCTCATAGTCCCGCGCGACTACGCCCGGATCGCCTACATGTGGCACAACATGCTCTTCCCCTCCGACTCCTCCTTCGAGCCGGATTTCGTCTCCGTCTACGTGCCGGACTGGCCGGATCGGCTGATCTTCTGCGACGTGACCGAGGGCTACACCTACATCCTCGGCAGCGACTACCCCGGCGAGGCCAAGAAATCGATGCTCCGGCAGGCGATGTACTGGATCAAACGCCGGGGCGGCCTGGGCCTCCACGCGGGATCCAAGATCCTCCGCGTCTTCGGGCCGGACGGGAAGCTTCGCGACGTCGGGTTCCTGCTCTTCGGGCTCTCGGGGACGGGCAAGACGACGCTGACGCTCCACGACCATGGCCTCGTCGAGCCGGAGAGGGCGATCATCAAGCAGGACGACGTCGTGCTGCTGACGCACGACGGCCGGGCGTTCGGGACCGAGGACGGCTTCTACATCAAGACCGAGGGCCTCGAGCCCACCCAGACCGTCCTCTGGGGCGCCGCCACGCACCCGACGGCGACCTACGAGAACATCAAGGTGGACGACGCAGGCCACGTGGACTTCCTCGACACGTCGATCACCTCCAACGGCCGTGGGGTCGTTCTCCGGCGGTTCATCCGCGGGACCGGCGAGGGCATCGATCTTCCGAAGGCCAACAAGATCGTGTTCATCACCCGCCGCAACGACGTCGTCCCCGTCTGCGCGCGCCTGACGGCGGAGCAGGCGGCGGCGTACTTCATGCTCGGCGAATCCATCGAGACCTCCGCGGGAGACCCGACGCGCGCCGGCCAGGCCAAGCGCGAGGTCGGAACGAATCCCTTCATCGTCGGGCCGGAGTCGGAGGAGGGCAACCGGCTCCTGGAGATCCTGCGGGCGAATCCCGACATGCAGGCCTACATCCTGAACACCGGCTCGGTGGGGGCGGGCGACGGCTTCCCCGGGGAAAAGGTCACGATCCGCGTCTCGACCGAGATCATGAAGCAGATCGCCAAGGAAGGCGTGACCTGGGAGAAGGACCCCGACTGGGGGTACGAGGTGCCGGCCAACGTTCCGGGCCTCGACCTGGAGAAGTACACGCCGCGCCGCTACTACACCCCCGAGAAGTACGCCGAGCTGGTCAACAAACTCCGGCTCGAGCGGCGGGCCTGGCTGGCGCAGTTCCCGGGGCTCGACCCCGTGATCCCCCGCGCGATCGAAAGCTGACGGCGCGATGGTCGAGGTTCGGGGCCTCGAAGACGTCGTCGCGGCCGATTCCTCGATCTGCTACATCGACGGGGCGCGCGGGATCCTCTCTTACCGCGGGATCGACATCCACGACCTGGCCGCGAACTCCTCCTTCGAGGAGGTCTGCCACCTCCTCTGGGCCGGACGGCTTCCCGGGCGCTCCGAGCTCGACCTCACGCGCTCGGCAATCGGGCGGGAGCGCGCCGTGCCGCGGGAGATCCTGAGCCTCCTGATGACGCTCGCGCGGACCTCCGCGCCGATGGACGCCCTTCGGACCGCCGTCTCGGCGCTCGCCGACTCGGACCCGGACGTCGCCGCGGCAACGGAGCAAGCCAATCGCCGCAAGGCGGTCCGGCTGACCGGGCAGGTCGCGACGCTCGTGGCCGCCTACCACCGGCTCCGCCAGAACCAGGCGGTCGTTCCTCCGGATCCCGGCCGCGGCCACGCCGACGACTTCCTGCGGATGTTGACCGGCGAGACCGCGCGGTCGGCGGCGATCAAGGCGCTCGACACAGCGCTGGTGCTCCACGCGGACCACGAGCTCAACGCCTCGACCTTCGCCGCGCGCGTGACGGCCGCGACGCTCGCAGACATGCATGCGGCGGTGACGTCCGCCATCGCGACCTTGAAGGGCCCGCTCCACGGCGGCGCCAACGAGGCCGTCCTGAAGATGCTGATGGAGATCAGCTCGCTGGAAAGGGTGGACGAGGACATCCGGGCCAGGCTCGCCCGCAAGCAGAAGATCATGGGATTCGGCCACCGCGTCTACACGACGGAAGACCCGCGGGCGACCCATCTGCGGGAGATGTCGCGGCAGGTCGCGGAGTCCTCGGGACAGACGCGCTGGTACGACATGTCGCGGCGGATCGAGAAGATCGTCCACGAGGAGAAGAGGCTCAACGCGAACGTGGACTTCTACTCGGCGTCGCTCTACTACACGCTGGGTCTGCCGCCGGATCTCTTCACGCCCATCTTCGCCGTGTCGCGGGTCGCGGGGTGGACGGCGCACATCCTCGAGCAGTACTCCAATAACCGCCTGATCCGGCCCCGCGCGGAATACACCGGGCCGCCGTATCCCCAGCCCTACGTCCCCCTCGAGGAGAGATAGCGGACCCGGCTATTCGCCGAGGTAGGCTTCCTTGACCCGGGGGTTGTCGGCGACCTCGGCGGAGGAGCCTTCGAGGAGGACCGACCCGGTCTCCAGGACGTAGGCGCGGTTGGAGTGCTTCAACGCCGCCATCGCGTTCTGCTCGACTAAGAGCACCGGGGTCCCCTGCCGGTGGATCTCCTCGATCGCCTCGAAGATCGTGTGGACGAGAATCGGCGCGAGGCCGAGCGACGGCTCGTCGAGAAGCAGAACCTTCGGGCGCGACATCAGCGCCCTCCCGATCGCCAGCATCTGCTGCTCGCCACCCGACAGAGTCCCGCCGGTCTGCTTCTCCCGCTCCTTCAACCGGGGAAAGATCGTGAAGACCTTCTCGAAATCCTTCGCCGTCTCGCCGTCCCGCCGGGAGTAGGCGCCCATCTCCAGGTTCTCGTGGACGCTCAGGTTGGCGAAGATCGCGCGCCCCTCCGGGACCAGGATCAGCCCGCCGCGCACCAGCTTGAACGTCGGGATCGAGCGGGTCGGCTCGCCGCGGAACCGGATCTCGCCGCTCGCTGGCGGGACCAGCCCCATGATCGTCCGCAGGGTCGTGGACTTGCCCGCGCCGTTGGCGCCGATGAGCGTCACGATCTCGCCCGCCGACAGAGTCAGCGAGATCCCCTTCAATGCCTCGATCGCGCCGTAGGAGACGCGCAGGTCCCGCACCTCGAGGAGTGGCGCGCCGTTCGCCGCCGCTGCGGTCATGCCCTCATGCCCTCATGCCCCCCCCAGGTACGCTTCGATGACT
>DATFWF010000185.1:0-11673 GCA_035259605.1 Thermoanaerobaculia bacterium | reverse complement strand
GTCGGGCTCATCTACGTGGACTGCCGGATGGGGCACCGCTCCTTCGAGGAAGGCGACCTGCGCCTGCTGACCTCGCTCGCCAACGTCGCCGCCGCGAAGATCCAGAACGCACGCCTGATGGCCGAGGCCGCGGAGAAGCGGCAGATGCAGCGCGAGTTCGCGCTCGCCCAGGAGATCCAGCAGCGCCTCCTTCCGGAGAGCCCGCCGTCGGTCCCGGGCTACGAGTTCTACGGCTCCAACCTGCCGTCGCGGCAGGTGTCGGGCGATTACTTCGACTTCCGCGGGCGCGGCGACGGCAAGTTCTACGCGACGATCGCGGACGTCTGCGGGAAGGGGATCGGACCGGCGCTGCTGATGGCGTCACTCCAGGCGTCCTTCCACGCGTGGGCGGACGAACAGGTGCCGGTCGCCGAGATGACCGGCCGGCTCTCGGAGGCAATTTCCCGCCGGACCGGGCCGGACCGCTTCATCACGTTCTTCCTGCTGCTGCTCGACCCGGCGACGGGGGTCATCGAGTACACCAACGCCGGACACAACCAGGGGCTCGTCATCCGGAAGAACGGCTCGATCGACGAGCTTCCCTCGCACGGCCTGCCGCTCGCGCTGTTTCCCGGCCGGCCCTACGGCAGCTCGAAGTTCTCGCTGGAGCCGGACGAGTTCGTCTGCCTCTACACGGACGGCATCACCGAGGCTTGTAACCCCGCCGGCGAGGAATTCGGGCTGGAGCGCCTCAAGGCCTTCCTCCAGACGCAGGTCGGCAAGGAGCCGTCCGTCATCGACAACGCCCTCGCGAAGGTCCAGGAAGAGCACTCCGCCGGCGAGCCCTACGGCGACGACCGGACGATCCTGATCCTGCGCCGCCAGCCGGTGAACTGACCCCGCCTCGGACAAGAGAGCCATGAGCCGTCTCCTCGTCGAGGGCGCGACCCTGCTCGGCCTGACGAGCCGCGACGACATCCGCCCGGCGGCGGACCTCTACGCGGAGAACGGCGCGGTCCGGGCGCTCGGGGAGGAGGCGGCGCGGCTTGCCGCCGGCTCCGAGGACGTGGCGCGGCTCGACGCGCGCGGCAAGTGGCTGCTGCCGGGGTTCGTCCAGGCCCACCTCCACCTCTGCCAGACGCTCCTCCGAAACGGGCCGGAGGAGCTGGAGCTGCTGCCGTGGCTTGCGACACACGTCTGGCCGGGAGAGGCGGCCCACGACCGCGGCACCATGTCGGTCTCCGCGCGGCTCGGGCTCTCCGAGTGCCTTGCTTCCGGGGTCACCGCGGCCCTGGACATGGGAACCGTCCGACACTCGGACGAGCTCTTCGAGGCGGCGGCGCGCTCGGGGATCCGGTACCGCGGCGGCAACGTCCTGATGGACGATCCCGAGACGACCCCCCCGAACCTGCGGGCGCCGGCGCAGGAAGGACTCGCGGAGACGGAGCGGCTGCGCCGGGCATTTCACGGGATGGAAGGCGGGCGCCTCGCGGTCGCGGTGCAGCCGCGCTTCGCGGTCAGCTGCACGGACGGGCTCCTGCGCAAGGCCGCGGAGTACGCCGCGGAGCACGGCCTCGTCCTTCACACGCACGCCTCGGAGAACCGAGGCGAGATCGATCTGGTCCGCAAGCGCACCGGGAAGGAGAACATCGAGTACCTCGACTCGACCGGCCTGCTGACGGAGCGGACGTGCGTCGCGCACGCCGTCCATACCGGCGCGAAGGAGTGGGGGCTCCTCTCGGCGAGGAGGACGAGCGTCGCGCACTGCCCGTCTTCCAACATGCGGCTGGGCTCGGGAGTCTGCCCGGCGGCGGACCTAGCCCGGGCCGGGGTCAACGTCGCGCTCGGCTCGGACGGAGCGGCCTGCAACAACTCCCTCGATCCCTTCCGGGAGATGCGCCGCGCCGGCGACCTCGCGATGGCCCGGACGCCCTCCGAGAGGATTTCCGCCTTCGAGCTTCTGCGGATGGCGACGTGGCACGGGGCGCGGGCGCTGCATCTTTCCGGGCCGGAGGGCGTTGTTGCGGGCGCGCGCGCGGATTTCGTGGTCCTGGATCCCGAGGCGGGCTGGTCGCTGCCCGACGAGTGGTCGAAGGAGCCGTACGGCGCGATCGTCCACTCCATGAGCCGGGCCAACGTCTTCGCGACCGTGGTCGCGGGAGTGGTGCGCTACCGGGCGGAGGATCCGACGGTCGGAGGATTGAAGCCCTCGCCGAGGGAAGTTCGCGAGGCGATGCGGAGCCTTCGGTCCCGCATGTGAGAGGGCGCCACCGGGCGGGAAGGGCAAGCCTCTCCCCTGCGGCACGACGCGGGAAGAGGCCCGCTCAGGTTTCCCGGCTCTGGATGTCCAGGCGCTTGATGATCTCGTGGAGGGTCGTGGGTTTCATCCGGAGCAGCTCCGCGGCCCGCTTCTGGACTCCGCCGGTGCGGCGCAGCGCGGTGCGCACCAGGCGCCGCTCGTAGTCTTCGACGAGGTCCTTGTAGGTCGAGCCGTTCTCGGGGAGGCGGACCGGGAGCTCCGCGCGGTCCGGCTGGAGCACGGTCTCCGGCAGCAGGTCGAGGCCGATCGGTCCCCCCGAGCAGAGCACGACGGCCCGCTCGATCGCGTTCTCGAGCTCCCGCACGTTTCCCGGCCAGTTGTAGTCCAGCAGCGCCCGCAGCGCGTCCGGGTGGAGCCCGGCGATCGTCTTGGAGTTCTCCGAGGCGTAGAGCCGGACGAAGTGCTCGGCCAGCAGCGGGATGTCCTCGCGCCTCTCGCGCAGCGGCGGGATCGTGATCGTGATGACGCAGAGCCGGTAGTAGAGGTCGTCGCGGAATTTCCCCTCGGCGACCATCTGCTTCAGATCCACGTTGGTCGCCGCGATGATCCGGACGTCCGCCTTCTGCGTCTCGACCGACCCGACCCGCATGAACTCCTTCTCCTGGATCACTCGCAGCAGCTTCGCCTGCGTCTCCAGCGAGACTGTGCCGATCTCGTCGAAGAAGATGGATCCGCCCTCCGCGGCTTCGAAGAGGCCTTTCTTGTTGGCGACCGCGCCCGTGAAGGCGCCGCGGACGTGGCCGAAGAGGTTGGATTCCAGCAGGTCCGCCGGCATCGAGCCGGAGTTGACCGTGACGAAGGGGGCCCCGGACCTCGGGGAGTGCGTGTGGATCGCCCGCGCGACGAGCTCCTTGCCCGTGCCGCTCTCCCCCTCGACGAGGATCGTGGACTTCGACGGCCCCGCCAGCCGGACGAGCTCGAAGACGCGGCGCATCCCCTCGGACTTCCCGACGATCCGGCCGAGGCCGTAGCGCTTGGAGAGCTCCTGCTTGAGCCGGCGGTTCTCCTCGGTCAGCTGCCGCTGCTCGGCCCCCTTTTCGACCGTCAGGAGCACTTCCTCGTTCTGGAAGGGCTTGGGGATGTAGTGGAAGGCCCCTTCGCGCATCGCGGCGATCGCGCCCTCGATCGAGGAGTACGCCGTGACGATCACGACGACGGCGTCGGGGTCGCGGCGGCGGATCTCGCGCAGAACCTCGAGGCCGGGCCGGTCGGGGAGCATCAGGTCGAGCAGGACGACGTCGAAGTTGTCGGGATCGAAGAGCGAGAGCGCCTCGGACGCGTCGGCGGCCCCGGTGACGTCGTATCCCTGCCGCTCGAGCAACGTTCCGAGGACGTCGCGAATGACTTCCTCGTCGTCCACGACGAGGATACGGAGCGGACGGCTCATGATGCCGCCGGGGCCGCGACCGGGAGAGTGACGATCGCCTCGACTCCGCCCTCGGGCCGCGGGGCGAGCCGGATGTCACCCCCGTGGCGCCGGATGATGTCGCGGGAGATCGCCAGGCCGAGCCCGGTGCCTCCCGATTTCTTGGTGGAGAAGAACGGCTCGAAGAGCCTTTGCGGGTCGCCCGGCGGGAGCCCCGTCCCTCGGTCGGCGATCACGACGCGGGCCGAGTCGCCCTCGCGCTCCAGCCGGCAGGAGACTTCCGTTCCGTCGGGCGACGCGTCGCGGGCGTTGGTCAGCAGGTTGACGAAGACCTGCTCGAGCTCCCGCGGGTCTCCGACGACCCAGACCGGGACGGCGCCGTTGGTCTCGTGCCGCAGCCGCCGTGAGCCGAACGTCGTCTCGACGGACTCGGCCGCGTTGGCCAGCACCGCGCGCAGGTCCGTCCGCACGGCGGCGCGCGGCCGCGGGCGGGCGAACTCCAGGAGGTTGTTGACGAGGTGCGCGGCGCGGAAGGTCTGGCGCTCCATCTTCTTCAAGATCGCGTACCGCGGGTCGTCCGGCGCCGTCTCGGCGAGCAGCAGCTGCGCGTACGACGAGAGGCCGGCGATGGGCGTGTTGACCTCGTGGGCCACGCCCGCCGCGAGGACTCCGAGCGAGGCGAGCCGCTCGCGCTCCGCCAGGGCCTTCTCCGCGCGGACGCGGTCGGTCACGTCGTCCACGAGGACGACCCTCCTTTCCGGATCGCCGCGGAACGCGGAGACGGAGACGCGCAGGCTGCGCTCCTCGCCGCGGGAGTTGATGTAGCGGGACTCGACCGCGCTCTCCCCGCCGTCCGCCGGCGCCGGCGGCAGGTCCGCGTCGGGCAGGACCTCGCCGAAGAGCGCGCCGAGAAGCTCCGTTTCCGGCCGCCCGAGGATCGCCGCGAGGGCGGGGTTGGCGGAGTGCATCCGGCCGTCGGCGTCGAGAACCGCGATGCCCGACGAGGAGGAGCGGATGACGCTCTCCTGGTACTGCTGGAGATCGCGGATCTCCTCGAGCCTCTCGGCCAGCGCGCCGTAGAGGCGCGCGTTCTCGTACGCGAGGCCGGCCTGCGCCATGACGGCGGTCAGCAGCGCCTCGTCCTCGGAGGAGAGCGGAACGCGGCCGTCCTTGTGACCGACGCCGAGCGCGCCGACGAGGTTGCCGGCGCAGCGCAGCGCGAAGAACACGCGGTACCCCGCGGCGTGGAGGTGGCCGGCGACCGGCTCGTCCTCCTCGCCGAAGGCCGCCCCGCGCAGCCGCCACAGGTCCGCCTGGGCGAGGCGCCGCGAGAGGAGGTCCCACTCGCCTCCGGAGAGGGCCGGGTCCTCGAAGAGGAAGAAGGAGCAGGGAACGACGTGGAGCCCGTCCTCGACCCGCTGGACGATCGCTGCGGAGAGCTCCTCCTGCGCGCGCGGCGTCGCGAAGTCCCGGGCGATGTCGAGGAGCGCCCGGCGCGCGCGGTAGGTCTCGTGGTACTGGATCTTCTCGAGCACGCCGGTGATCCGCTTCTTCATCGGGACGAGCAGCGCGGCGAGCACGATCCCCGTGCCGAACGCGACGACGTTCTTGCCCGCCTCGGCCATCCCCTCGAGCGTTCGGTCGAGCAGCGTGTTGAGCAGGACGAAGGTGATGCCGCCCAGCAGCACGGCGGCCGTCGTCGCCAGCGCCTCGCGGACGAAGATCTCGACGTCCCACAGCCGCCACTTCAGGATTGCGTAGGCGAAGGCGAGCGGGATGAGCACCAGCGGAACGACCGAGACGCTGGAGAGCAGGGGAGAGGCCAGGCCGACGATCCGCGGCAGGACGGAGAGGAGCAGGAACGGCGCGAGCCCGACCGCGACGCCGAGGCCGATCCAGCGCACCTGCATCTGGGATTCCGCGTCCTCGCGGCTCCGCTGGAGGAGGCGCGCCAGGCGCCACATCGCCGCGATCCCGAAGAGCGCGAAATACGCCTCCCACAGCCGCGTCGCGCCCTCGATCGACGCCTCGCTGGCGGCGCCCGGAAAGAGGAGCGGCGATTCCTGGAACGCGAGCCAGGCGAGCCCCGGGACGTAAAGCAGCGGGATCCACCAGCGCCCGCGGACCCGGAAGGACCTCGGGAAGACCAGGAAGAAGTGGAGGAGCAGTCCCGGAAGGATCGCCCGGTAGAAGTCCTCCGACAGCAGGAACGCCTTCCAGATCGCGTCGCGCGGCCCCGCCGGCGTGAGCACGTAGATCGCGAAGGACGACAGGCAGAGCATCCCGAAGATCCCCGCGGCCCCCGCCCGATCCCTCGACGCGGTGAAGAGGCCGATCAGCAGGTAGAGGAACCCGACGAACGCGAGGAAGAGATAGGTTCGGTCGAAGACGAGGCGAGGGCGTTGCAGGTTCATCTCCCGCACCTCGCCGCCGGTCAGGACCAGCAGGCGATGCGGGAACGGCTTGCGCGCGAGGCTCTTCTCGGGCTGCGGGAGAGACGCGGCGGTCTGGCCGTCGGCGGTGATGATCCGGTCGCCGCGGGAGAGGCCGGCCGCCTCGGCGGCCCCGCCCTTCTCGACTCCCGTCACGACGAGCGCGCCCTGCAGGCGCTGGTAGGAGAAGCCCGGGCGGGTGAAGCTCTCGACCTTCCGCGTGAACGAGAGGAAACCGAGGCCCACCGTCCCGACGGTCAGCGCCAGGGCGACGCTCGCGAGGATCCACCTGAACGCACGAGGCACGAGCGCGGATTCAGCAATCCGAATGCCACGCAACGAATTCTGTCGAAGCTCGTAAGTCACTTGATTTTCAGGCACTTCCAGGAACGCCGTAATCCGTCAAGGCGCGAAAAATCCAATATTCCGAATGTAGTCCAAAATAATTTTGGATGCCATACCAACCCAGCATGGTCGGGTAGGTCCTTCGGTCGCAACGCTTCCTCTGGACGGTAGCGTCGGCGCTGCGCGCTGCCGCTGTCGGTTAGAAGGAGATGGCGACGCCGCCGAGGAGGCGGTTCGTGGAGGGCGCGTCGTCTCCGTTCTGGGAGGCGCTGCGGGCGCGCTCCACGGCGACGAGCAGCTTGCAGACCGAGCCGAACGGGTTGAGGCCCACCACCGAGAGGTCCTGGGCCAGGGACACGGCGAGCTTGCGCGAGTCGTTGGAGTGCGGAGCGCCGTTGGTGTTCAGGCCTTGCCGGACGTTGCGCACGAGGATCGCGATCCCGGTGCCCGTCGGAACGAAGTCCACCGCTCCCCTGGCCGACCAGAAGTTCCCGGAGTTGTCCACGATGCCGTAGCTCAGGGCCGACTCGGGGCTCGGCTCGCCGGAGATCGAGCCGTACCGGACGGCGACGGACCCCGAGATCGTCTGCGAGATCCTCCGGGTGGCGGCGAGCTTGTACTGGCGGACGCTGTTGCCTTCGAAGAGGTAGATGCTGTCGAAGTCGGTCAGGAAGTCGCCCTCGAAGAACGCGCGCACCGCCTCGCTGACGACCTGGTCGGAGACCTCGGCCTTGAGCGCGACGCCCGACTCCGTGCGCTTCTCGAAGCCGACGGTCCATCCGCGCGCGGAGAACGCTTCCCCGTTTTCGTCCACGGACGTGACGAGCGGGAGAACGGTTCCGGTGCCCGTGCCCGTGTCCACGACGCGGTAGAGGCCGCGGACGTAGAGGTAGCTCTTCGAGCCGAGGTCGTACCGCGCTCCGAGCACCGGCGCGATCCCGTAACCGCCCGCGAGGTACCGCGCGACGACGCCTCCGTCCATTTCGGTCCGCGAGGAGAGCTTGACCGACGTGCCCGCCGACAGCTCACCGTCGGGCGCCGACATCAGGAACGCGCCGTCCGCGCCGACCGCGGAAGGCCCGACGATCCCCTCGCGGTGCCGGTAGGTCATCGCAACCGCGACGCCCGGCGTGTCCGTGGCCGGACGCTCGTAGTCGGCGCGGACTTCCAGCGTGCGCGAGGCGAGCGGGAAGAAATTCGCCCCGGGCGAAGTGGCGCGGTAGAGGTTCGTTTCGTCAATGTAGCGGGCGGCGACCGATTCCACGTTTCCTTCTTCGGTGCCACGCGACCAGGAGACGCCGTGCGACTGCAGGCTCGCGACCTGGTCGTCGTGGAGGTTCAACGTGTGCCGGCGCGTGGTCAGCAGAACGTGGTCGTCCGCCGAGGGCGCGACGTCGAGAACGAGCCCGGCGGCGTTTCCCGTCGTCGCGTTGGTGTCGTAGATGCCGGCCGGATCCGAGACCGCCGAGTAGTCGCCCCGCAGGTCATACCGCCAGCCGTTCGGGAGCCCGCCGTGGACTCCCACCGCGGTCCGCGACAGCGAGGAATCGCCTCCCTGCGCCTGCGCGACCGTGCGGACCTCGCCCGCGAGCGAGCGGTCCATGCGGATCTTGTTGTCGGCGGCCCGCGCGGGCTCCGCGCCCGCCTCGATCGAAAGCTCTCTCAGGACGTCGGCGGGGACCTTCTCGCGCAGCTCCCAGACGCTGGAGACCGCGTCGGGGCCCCCCGCCTTCTCGTTGCGGGCGGCGAGCTGGATCCGGACCGCGCTGATTCCCTCCGAGGGGGCCTGGTGCCACAGCCGGACCAGCGCGGGGACGAACCCCTTCTTGTAGGCCACGAGGTCATAGACGCCCACGGGCGCCGAGGCCAGTACGAAGGTCCCGTCCGAGGCCGTGCGCGACCGCGAAAGCGAGGTATCGCCGAGGTTGTAGAGGATGACCAGCGCGCCCGCGATCGGCCTTTCCAGGTGGCTGACGACCCCGGAGATCGGAGGGGCGACGGGGGAGGCCAGCACGGGCGAAGCGGTCGGCGAGGCGAGCGCCCAGCTGCCGGAGAGAAACGCCGGCAGAAGCAAAGCCAATGCAGCAGCCGTCGGGCGACGTCTCATAGCCGGACCCACCCGGGTCCGAGCGACGAGTATATGACTGGCCGGGCGAGATTCCAAGCCGCCTTTTCGGAAGGCCCGGGCCCGAGGCAACGGCCGATTCCCCAACGCTTTACCCTCCACCCGGGTTGGAAAATCTTCAAAAACGCCCCGGAATTCCCGGCCGACTCAGCCTCTCCTCAGGAATCCCTTCACGATCTGGCCGGCGATCGAGGGGTTTTCCTTGAGGCGCCGGAGCGAATAGGCGTGCCACGACCTGCCGAACGGGACGTAGACGCGCAGGCGGTGGCCTTCCGAGACGAGGCGGTGCCGCAGGTGCACGGCCACGCCGAGAAGCATCTGGAACTCGTAGGCGTCGCGCGGCAGCCCGCGCTTCCCGATCGCCGCCAGCGCCCTCTCCACGAGGACGTCGTCGTGGGTCGCGATTCCCACGTAAGAGCCGGCGTCGAAGAGGTCCTCCAGGATCGCCATGAAGTTGTCGCGGATTTCCTCGTGCCCCTGGAAGGCGATCTCCGCCGGCTCGACGTAGATGCCCTTGCAGACCCGGACGTTCGGAGACAGCGGCGCGAGCCGCGCGACGTCGGCGCGGCTGCGGCGCAGGTACGCCTGGAGAACGAGCCCGACACCGCCGGTTTGCCGGCGCGACTCTTCGAAGATCCGGATCGTCTCCTCGGTCACGGAAGAGTCTTCCATGTCGATCCGCACGAAGACGCCCCGTTCCCGCGCCGCGTCGAGCACCCGGCGGAACTGCTGCCGGCACCGCGCGGGATCGAGCTTCAAGCCGTAGGCCGTCAGCTTCACGGAGAGGTTCGAGTCGAGCCCGTGAGCGAGGATGGCCTCGAGCGCCTCGAGGTACTCCGAGACGGTCTCGTCGGTCTCGGAGAGGTTCGTCACGTCCTCGCCGAGGACGTCGAGCGTGGCCATGCACCCCTCGGAGTTGAGATGGCGCACGGCGCGGATCGCGTCGTCGAGCGTTTCTCCGGCGACGTAGCGCGACGCGACCAGGCGCACGAGCGGCCGCGGGACGAGCGGCAGCGTGCGGACGATGAGCGTGTTGATCGGGTTCATCGAAAGAGCAGGTCGTCGCGCGAGGCGCGGGCGAAGCACCACACGTCCACGCTCTTCGCGCCGCCGCGCCGGAGGGCCCGCGCGCACTCGCGGGCCGTCGCGCCGGAGGTCGCGACGTCGTCCACGAGCAGCAGGCGCCGCGCGGATCCCGGCGACGCGCGGAAGGCGCCGCGCACGTTGCCCGGCCGCTCGGAGAGCGCAAGCCCGCTCTGCCTCGCCGTCGCGCGGACCTTGCGGAGGCGCCGCGCCTCGAAGGGGAGAGCAACGCGCGCCGCGACCGCGGCCGCGAGCAGCTCCGCGCCGTGGTCGCTCTTCCAGCGCGCGCGCGCGGACGCCGGCACGGCCGCGATCCCGTCCAGGTCCCCGGGAAGAGCGAGCCTTTCCGCCATCACCGCGGCCAGGTGAGTGGCGAGGAAATCGGCTCCGCCGAACTTGAAGGCGATCAGGATCTCCCGGGCGATTCCGCGGTAAGGCGCGGCGCCGCGCAGGGAACGATAAGGCGGAGGCGCGAGAACGCATCGCCCGCAGCGTCCCGGTCCGCCGGGGGATCCGGGCACGCCCTCGACGCCGAGGGGCTCGTCGCAGGCTCCGCAGCGCAGAGGCGCCGGTTTCTCCAGCGCCTCCCAGCACGGTTCGCAGACGCCTCCGCGGAAGAAGCGCTCGACGGATCTTTCGCGGCAGCCCGGGCAGCGGGAAGGCAAGAGGAACCCGGCGGCGGATCGCAGCAGGGAACTCAGATTCCTCTCCGCGAAACCGGGCCGGCTTCCGTAGACATCGGCGTCGGATTGTAAAGGACTGTCGAAACTCCGCCCGGCCTTCAACGTGGAACTTGGATCTTGGAACGTGGAACCTTAGACTCGGCCTGGAGGTGCCTGTGGTTCTTTCGAAGCGAATCGTCCTCGCGAGTCTCGCCCTTCTCCTGGTTGCCGGCCGCGCGAGGGCGCAGGCGTGGGGCGGCGGAGCGACGATCGGGGTCGTCAACGACGTCGAGCACCATTTTCGCTGGGACGGATTCCACTCCAAGGACATCGCCGGATACCTCGAGTACGAGATCGAGAAGAAGGTCGTGGTGCGCGCGACGTACGGCCAGATGAACGTGAAGGGAGAGAACGCGGGGCAGACGTTCACGCTCCCATCCGGCGAGGTCCGCACGATGCCGGATCTGACCGAGGACATCAAGTACGCGACGCTCGGCGTCTCCTACGAGTTCTTCGAAGGCCCGTTCACGTCCGGGATGTTCGCCGGGATCGGCGGCTACAAGATCGAGCCGGACCCGGTTCCCGAGGAGATCGCGAACTACCGGGACAACCGGGAGACCTCCTTCGGGTGGCACGCCGGGGTGGACGGCAGCTGGCAGATGCTCAAGCACCTGAACCTCGTCGTGCGCCTCACCATCCACGGAATCCTCTCGACCCAGGGCCGCTACATCCTTTCCGCCGGCGGCGGAGTGACCTACCGCTTCTAACACCTCAACGTCCGTCCATGGCATATCGCTTGCATCGGCTGGAGGCAAAAGCTATGAACCACAGCTGGCTAACTCCCGCCAACAAAACCCTCTTTACCGACCGGGTGGATTTCCACCCGGTCCGGCACGTTCTCTTCCTCTTTTCCTAGGCTCCCACCGAACAGGCCATCAGGCCGACCCGTCCGGCGAAAGCCGGGCGGACGCCCTCCGTCCGTCGCTCCGCGAGCGGTCGGGACATGCGCCTTCGGCGCACCGGTGGACGGCTCGCCTGTGGGCTCGACCGTCCACCTTGTCCCGTCCGCTCGCTCCGCTCTCGCGGCGGCAGGCTCCTCCTCGCCTTCGCTCGGAGACTCCTGCCGCCGCGAGCGTAACAACCCGGATCGATGAGATTGAGATAAGGACTACGTTTCGTCCTTGTCGTAGGGAGGGGCTTGCTCGTCACGCCACCACGGTCGATACGGTGGCTGCGAGGTTCTTCGCGCGGAGGCCGAGGCGCTTCCTTGGAAGGCGGCTCCCCGGCGATCGGCGACCGGCTATTTCTTTTCTTCGGGGACGGCGAGGGGAAGGAGAGTCGATTCCTTTTTCGATGAGAGA
>DATFWF010000184.1:0-22004 GCA_035259605.1 Thermoanaerobaculia bacterium | reverse complement strand
GCCTCCGCCGCGGCGAGCTGCGCGCGCTCCTGGCGGGTGTCGAGCTCGACTAAGATCGCTCCCTCGCGGACCGCCTTGCCCGAATCGAAGTGGATCCTCTCGACGATCCCGGGCAGGTCCGCGCTGACGACCACCCCGTGGACCGGCGCGACGGTGCCGATCGCGGCGAGGTTGGCCGGCCACTCCTCCTGCTTCGCGACGATGGTCGTCACGGCCTCCGGCGGAGGCTGGAACGAGGCGTGCTGCGCGATGGCCTTCTTGACCTGGGTGTACTTGACGGCGCCGATGGCCGTGATGAAAACGGCCGCCGCCAGCAGCATCAGAAACATCCGCTTCTTCATGAGCCCAACCCTCCGTTATTGGTGGTCGATGACGACGTGGCGTTGTTCGAGCAACTCTCCCGTGGCCCGCGCGAGCTCCGTCTCGGCCTTGCGGTAGTCCGTCAGCGCGAGGGTCTCGGTGACCCGCGCGGCCGTCAGGTCGTTCTGCCGCGTCAGGACCAGGAAGTTCGTCGAGAGGCCGGCCTGAAAGCGCTCCTGCTCGGCGTAGAGCTGCGTCTCGGCCGCGGATCTCCCGGCGATCGCCGCCTCGACACGCTGGCGCGCCGACTCGAGAGCGAAAACCGAGTTGCGGACCTCCGCCTGCACCTGCTGCTCCGCCGCCGAGACGACGGTCGCCGCCTGCGTAAGCTGCGACTTCGCGATCGCGAGGCTCGCCTTCGCCGCGCGGTTTCCGAGGGGCAGCGAGAAGGCGAGGCCGACCGAGGCGTCGGGGAACTCGTTGTCGTGGATCGTCCCGTAGGAGCGCTTCCATCCGCCTTCGATGGGGTCCGGAACCACGACCGGCTGGCCTCCCGGTCCGGCCGCACCGGGGTTCACCCGTCCGGCGAGGCCCCGCCGGCCGTAAGCCGCAACGAGATCGAGGCGGGGCTTCAGGTCGCTCTTGCGCGCTTCGACCTGGACTTCGACGCGCTCGTGGCGCCACCGGGCCTCGGAGATCTCGGGCCGCTTGGAGAGCGCGGTGTCGAGGGCCTGGCCGAGGCTGGCCGCCCGGGTCTTCGACTCGGGCTCGTCGGTCGGCACGATCTCGGTTTTCCAAGCCGGGTCGCCCGGGTCGCCGAGCACCAGGAGCTTCAGCGTGTTCTCCGCCTCCGCGACCCGCTGCCGGACCACGGCGAGATCACCCTTGCGGCGCTCGCGCTCGGCGACGGGCTGCGCGATATCGGTCTTCGAGAGCGCCCCGGCGTCCACCCGGATCCTCGTTTCCGAGAGCTGCTTCTCGGCCAGGTCCACCGAGCTCTGGATCGAGGCGACGTTGCGGCGCGCGGAGACGAGGCTCCAGTACGCCGTGTCCACCTGCCCGATCGTGTCGGCCACCACCGCCGAGAGATGGGCCGCCGAGGCGCTGCGCTCGGCCGAGGCGACCCGGATCGCCTCGCGCGCCGGATCGATCGTCAGGTTTCTCAGGATCGGCTGGCGGGCCGACACGCCGAAGCCTGTCGAGTAGGCCGGTGAGAGGATCGCGAAGGTGTTGTCGGTCGTTTCCCGTCCCCAGTCGGAGAAGAGCTGCACCGAGCCGCCCGTCGGCAGGAGCTGCGTGATCGAAGAGGACGCCGTCGCGGCCTCGTTCTCCGGCGCGACGCTTCCCGCCGGCGCGCCCGAGAAAGTGGAGTTGACCGGGTCGGTGTGCTTTCGCCAGCCCGCAGCGGCCTCGAGGAGCGGGTCGTACGCGCCCTTCGCGCCGAGGATCGAGTACCCGGCTTGCGCGAGGTTCTCCCGCTCCACCGCGAGGGTCGTGTTGCGCTCGAGCGCCCGCCGCGTCGCCTCCTGGAGCGAGAGCGGCAGGGTCGCCGGCTCCTGCGCCGAGACTGCCGCCGCGGCGAGGAACGCGCAGAGCGCCTGGACCTTTTTCATGAGACCTCTCCGCCGGTCGCCTTGCGCGGCGAGGCGCAGGCGTCTCCATGGAAGACCGAGACGCCGGAACGGGCGATCCGCGGGTCGAGCGTCTGGGCGATGAAGTCGAAGCGCCGCGCCTTCAGCTTCGCGAGGGCGCTCCTCTCGACCGACGTCAGCTCCAGTCCATGCGACGCGGCCATCGCGAAGCTGAAATCGCGGATCGGGAAGAACTCGCGACGGAAATCCTCGTCCGTCAGGATCCTTCCGAGCAGCAGCTCAACGCATTTCTGTGACATCACCATCTCCAAAGACGACGGCCGAGGCCGCCGGAAATCGACTCCGCATCCGCCGGGAGAATTACAGGCTCCGTGCCACAGACCCGGGAGAATGGCCGGCCGCCTCCAAACCCTTTGCCGCGAGGCAGCTGCGCCGGGATTCCGCGCCGGCGGGGTGCGAAGGAGCGCCCGAGTGATTGAGCGATTTTCGCCAGAGTGTCGAGAAATCGACGCTCACAGTAGACTCCGATCGGGCGGGTCGATGCGCGACGAGCACGAGGAACGGATCCGGGAACTGCTGCTGATCCAGCGCGTCGCCCAGCGAATCAGCTCGATACTCGACCTCGAACGGCTCCTGGAGGAGATCCTGGAGGATGTCTGCCGGACGTTCGGTTATCGCCGATTCACGGTGTGGCTGAAGGACGACGCGACCAACGAGCTCGTTCTCCATGGCTGGAGCGGCACCCACTACAGCGAGGGGGACCGTTTCCGGATCGGGGTCGACGGGATCGTCGGGCACGTGGGGGCGACGCTGAAGACGTACTACGCGCCGAACGTTCTGGTGGATCCGTACTACCGCTTGAGCGAGGAGCAGAGCCGGTCCGAGCTGGCGGTTCCGCTGCTCGCGGGCGGCCGGCTGATCGGCATCTTCGACATCGAGCACACGGAGCTCGACGCGTTCCCGCCGCCGCGCATCCAGCTTCTGGAGGCGCTCGCGGGGCACGTCGCGACGGCCGTCGAGAACGCGCGTCTCTTCCGGCAGGAACGCCTCGAGAAGGAGCGCATGGCCGACGAGCTTCGGGAAGCGCGCCGGATCCAGATCGGCCTGTTTCCCGCGCAAGCGCCGGAGACGTCGGGGTTCGCGATCGAGTCGCGCTGCATCCCGTGCCGCGAAGTGGGAGGCGACTGGTTCGACTACCTGCCGCTCGACGACGGCCGCTTTGGCATCACCGTGGCGGATGTCTCCGGCAAGGGACTCGCGGCCGCGCTCCTGATGTCCTCGACGCGCAGCATCCTGCGGCTGCTCGCCGAAGACGGCCGGGCGCCCGGCGAGGTGCTCCGGCGCATCAACCGGACGCTGTTGAAGGACCTGCCGGCGGCCCGGTTCGTCACGATGATCTACGCCGTCCTGGAACCCGCGCGTGGCCGCCTCGTGTTCGCGAGCGCCGGCCATCCCTATCCGCTGCTCGTCGATTCGGCCGGCGGGCGGTTTCTCGCGACCGAGGCCGGCTTCCCGCTCGGCCTTCGCGACGGTCCCTTCGCCGAGCGCGACGTGGAGCTGCCCGCCGGGAGCCGCCTCCTCTTCTACTCCGACGGCCTGCCCGAGGCGACGAGCCCCGCCGAGGAGGAGTACGGGACCGAGCGGATCCGGCGCCACTTCGACTCGGAGTCCGCGACGGTCGGGAGCCTGCTCGAAGACGTGCGCGGCTTCGTCTCCGGCGCCCCGGCGGCCGACGACCTGACCGCGGTCCTGATCCGCGCGACCGGCTGACGCCGGCTCTCGCCGTTCCTTCGCCGATCTCCGTCCGTCAGAAGAGCCACGCGCCTCTGGCCATCAGCGCGGCGACGAACGGGATGACGAGAATGACCGCGACCTCGGCGTCGTTCAGCGCGATCAGACGCGAGAGATTGGCTCCCGCCGCCTGAAAGAGCCGCGCGAGCGCTCCGGTGTCTTCGCGCCGGCGGGCCAGATCGCGCAGCCGCCTTCCCCGGGCAAACAACGCCGCGAACCCGATCGCCAGAGCCAGCACATGCAGGGCCGAGAGGAGGACCCGGAGAACCACCGGGTCAACGCCTCGTGCCGAACAGGAGCCGGAAGATCAGGAAGTGCAGGACGAGCAGCCCCGGCACGATGAATGTCACGATGAAGAACGAGGCGCCGAGGTCGCCGCCCTCGAGTTGAGACCGCGGACCCGTGTAGAACGCGTAGATCAGGTCGGCCGTGCCCCAGAGGTTGAAAACCCAGACGGCCGTCACCGCCCAGGAAGCCCGCTTCGCCAGAGCGACGCTCGCGACGATGGCGAGAACGGCGGCCGCGAAATCGCCCCACGCGGCCGGCACCGCGAAGGCCGCCGGAAGCGTTGGAGACACGACGCCCGGCACGAGGAGGGAGAGGCCGATGAAGCGGCACATATGGGGGGCCACCAGCCAGGCGAGCGCGCGGTCCCTCTCCAGGGCGCGCAGCCGCGGCCAGGCGAAGAGCCTCGCGGCGAGGCCGAAAGCGACCAGGTTCATCAGGATGCTGATCCCGAAGATCGCCCGGCTCATCCTCGGAGACCTCCGGCCGCCGTTCGAGCCGTGTATTCGAGGCGAGGGGACTCCGCCGGGGCCAGTTTTGGAAGGGCGAATCCGGCCGCGATGAGCCAGACAAAGCCGGGGAAACGGGTCAGTGGAATGAGGAAGAGAAGCGCTGGAAACACCAGGGAGAACCAGCTCAACTCGCCGATGACGGCCAGCAGGAGGCCCAGTCCGGCAATCCAGCGGGGCAGCAGCTTCGCCAGTCCGGCCGAGACCGACACCCCCGCCATCAGGATGCCCAGGGGCACCGAGTACCCGACTCCGCCCACGGCGTACACGACGTAGTAGAGCGCTCGAAGGACCGCGGCGTCCTGCGAGATGCCGGGATACGCCATCACCCACAGAACGAGGGCCGACAGGGCCAGATCGAAAACGGTCAGGAGGCCTCCGAAGAGCGCCAGGAACGGGCCCGCTGCCCGCACGCCGAGGAATCGCAGGCGGCTCACGATCGCCGCCGTGAAGAGCCCCAGAGGGATCGCGGATCCGAACTGGAGAAACGCGCACATCAGGACCGCTCGCGGATGATCCCGGAAATACGCGGCGATCGTCTCCGCGGACTCCCAGGGCCCCGGAAAGTGCGGGCGGCCGGGCGAGAACGAGATGACGAAGGAGAGGCCGGCGTTGAACAGAACGGTGAAGACGATCGCCAGCATGCCCGGAGGCGGCCCGCGGTGCTCGAGATCCCGGTCGGGCTTTCCGCCGCCGGGGATCCCCGTCTTCATCGTTCCTCCCTCTCGACTCCCAGACCCGGGGTGGCGAGCCGCTCGTTGGCCCGGCGGACCACTTCCGTGAGCGTCCGGTGAGTGGCTTCGACATCCGCGAAGGAAAGATTCCCGTAAAGCTCGTCGGTGATCCGGGACACCGCCTGCCGGAGCGGCCCGTACACGGCCTCGCCGGGCCCCGTCAGCTCGAGACGCACGTCATCCCCGGCGCTGCCGTCGGTTCCAAGCAGGCCTTCCGACAGCAGAAAGTCCAGCGTGGCCCGCGCCGTCGCGGCATCGGGCACCACGCGGCCGCCGATCATGCGCCGGACAAGGTCCTCGCGCGCGAGCGGCCCGGAGCCGTCCAGAAAGACCAGGACCGTCCACTCGGGGAAGGAGAGACGGGCTTTCCGGAGCAGCCGCTCGAGCAGCGCTCGCATCGCGCGCTCGGCCTGGCCGATGTCACGGGTCAGGGAGTGGGTCGTCGTCATGGCACCTCGGACCTCCGTCCGGTCTTGAAGCCTTCAATAGGCAATCCCGATCGTTTGATGGATCGTCTCGGGCGCCTCTACCGCCCGGAGCATGAACAGGGCGACGTCGGCGCGCGAAACGCGGAAGCCGCCTCGCACGTTCTTTCCGAACGCCGTCCGGAACGCGCCGGTCCGTGGACCGTCGGTCAGCCTGGGCGGGCGGACGATCGTCCAGTCGAGGCCGCTCTCCCGGACGACCTCCTCCATATGCGCGAGGTCCTCGTAGCGCTTTCGAAATGCGGCCCTCGCGAAAGGCGCGAAGAGATGGCGCATGAAGAATCCGTCGCCGGGATCGTCTTTCGGCGGATCCGGGCGTCCGGGCGAGGCCACGGCGCCCACCGGCGCGGCGCTGACGACGACGAGGCGATTGACGCCGGTCGTCAGCATCGCCCGCACGATGGTCAGCGTGCCTCGCCAGGCGACTCCGATGTCGGAGCGCGAGCGGGCGCCGAGGCCCGAGAGAACCGCGTCGGCCCCGGCGATCGCCGACTCGAGCGCCGCCGGGTCGGCGGTCGCGAGATTCGCCCCGACGGTGTGGATCTCCCGCGACACGTTTCCCGGATTCCGAACGACCGCGGTCACGTCGTGGCCCGCGGCGACGGCCTGCTCGAGGGCCTGCCGGCCGATTCCCCCCGTCGCCGCCACGATCGCGATTCTCCTGCGCGGGTCCGGCCGCTCTCTCGGACTTGAAGCTGGCATGTTCATCCTCCCTGTCCTGATTGGCCCGGCGTCCTCACGAGGAGCGCGCAGGCCGGTGGTTGGACTCTCGGGTTCCCAGGCTGCTCAGCCACCGGGGCCACGCCGCGGGCCTCGCGTACACGGTCGAGCTTCCGTTGCCTCCGATCGTGAAGGGATCTCCGATCAGCCACCGCCACGTCCCGTCGGGCTGGCGGCGCGCGACCTCGATCGCGTAGAGCGACAGCTGCTCTCCCGGCATGGTGACGTTCCACAGCGTGTGCAGGAGCGCGATGTCGCCGGCTCGGATGACCCGCTTGATGTAGAAATCGAAGTCGGCTCGGGCGGCGGCGAAAGGAGCCAGCTCCTCTCGGAGGCCCGTCGCGCCTTCCTTGATTACGCCGTCGCGGTTCAAGAGGGCCGCCTCGGGGTCGTAGATCGCGAGAGCTGACTCCAGGTCTCCCTTCCGGATGGCCTCACGGAACAGGCGGCACGTTTCTTCGGGACTTCTCGCCGGCATCTTCCACCTCCTCTCGGAGCGCCGAACCTCTTCCGGCAAACACATTCCACGCCGCGTGCCGTGTCCGTCTTCCGTGAGTCGGACCCGGGAAAGTCCTTTGTTCCGAGTTCTTCCGGCCTGGTCGGCGTCTCCGAGGGGGCGGCTCGGGCGTCGTGAAGGTGCAGATCTTCAGCCACAGTGTCGCGAAATCGACAGTCCGGCGAGGAATAGGCTAGGGACAACCGGGAGCCGCGTGGTCGAAGAGACGGTCTCTCACTATCGCATGATCGGGAAGCTCGGCGTGGGCGGGATGGGAGTCGTCTACCGCGCCGAGGACCTGCGGCTGGGGCGGGAAGTCGCGTTGAAGTTCCTTCCCCGGCACCTGACCGCGCAGAAAGACGCCCTGGAGCGATTCCGGCAGGAGGCCCGAGTCGCTTCCTCTCTCAATCACCCTCATATCTGCACGATCTACGACATCGACGAGCACGACGGGCATCCCTTCATCGTGATGGAGCTCTTGGACGGCCCCACGCTGAAGGACCTCCTCGCCGCGGGGCCGCTCGAGACGGGCCGCGTGCTTCGCCTGGCGATCCAGATCACGGACGCCCTCCAGGCGGCGCATGAGCGCGGCATCGTCCACCGCGACATCAAGCCGGCCAACGTCTTCGTCAGCGCGAGCGACCAGGTCAAGGTGCTCGACTTCGGAACCGCGAAGCTGATCCGCAACTGGGCGGTCCCCGCCGAGCCGGGCAAGGCCCTGACCGAACCCGGCATCACGATGGGAACGCTGGCGTACATGTCACCCGAGCAGGCCCGCGGAGAGGAGATCGATGCGCGATCCGATCTCTTTTCCTTCGGGTCGGTCCTCTACGAGATGGCGACCGGCAAGCGAGCGTTCGACAGCGCGGTTCCGAGCGTGCTCTTCGACATGGTGCTGAACCAGGAGCCGATCCCGCCCCGCGAAGTGAGCCGCGGTTTCCCGCCGGCGCTCGATGCCGTCATCCGGAGGTGCCACGTCAAAGACCGGGCGAAGCGCTACCAGGAGGCGGGCAAGGTCCTCGCCGACCTGCGGCGAATCGGGCAGGCCCTGGAAGTCGAAGACCAGGTAACCCCCTCCGAGGCGCCGGCGGGCCCGGCTCGCGCGCGGCGGTTTCGGCGCCCGGTCGTGATGGCGTGGGCGGGGGCCGTCCTCGCGGCCGCGGTCGTTGCCGGGCTCCTCTGGGCGGGCCGAAAGAAGCCGGCGCCGCCGGCCAATCGGGGGTCGGTCCTCGTGGCCGACCTCGAGAACCACACGAATGAGCGTGTGTTTGACGACACGCTGCGCCAGGGTCTCGCCGCCGGCCTCGCCCAGTCACCCTTTCTCTCCGTCGTCTCCGACGAACGCGTACGTCAGACGCTGACGCTCATGGGGCGCTCCCCCGAGGACCGCCTGACCCGCGACGCGGCGATGGAGACCTGCCGGCGGCAGGGAACCGCTGCGATGGTCGGCGGGTCGATCGACCGGATCGGCAGCACCTACGTGATCACGCTGGATGCGACGAACTGCGGGACGGGCGATACGATCTTCCGGGAGCAGCGGGAGGTCGAGTCGAAGGAACGGGTGCTGCGAACCCTCGGCGGGATGGCCGCCGAGGTTCGAAGCGCCCTCGGCGAATCGCTCGCATCGATCCAGCGCTTCGATGTCCCGATCGAGCAGGTCACGACCGCGTCCCTCGAGGCGCTGCGCGCGTTCACGCTCGGCCAGCGTCAGCGCGCCCGCGGCCGGGAGGTGGAGTCGATTCCCCTATTCCTCCGGGCGATCGAGCTCGATCCGGACTTCGCCTCGGCGTACATGGGACTCTCGACGATCTACTCCAACCTGGGGGACGCGGAGCGGGCGAAGGAGTACGCGAAGAAGGCGTATGAGCGCCGGGGGAGGGTCGGTGAGCGGGAGCGCCTCTCGCTGACCTACCAGTACCACTACAACGTCACGGGCGATCAGGCGCGCGCGGGCGAGGCGCTCGAGGTCTGGAGGCAGTCGTTCCCCCGGGAGTTCCAGCCCGTCAACGCCCTCGCCCACGCCGACAACTTCCTGGGGCGATTCGACCGCGCCCTCGATGAGGCAAGCGAGGCCGTCCGGAGAAACCCGGCCCACGGCTTTCCCTACTCCAACCTGGCCCATGCCTACCGCGGTCTCGGCCGGTTCGACGAAGCGCGGAAGGTGGCGGAGAAAGCCGTGGCTCTTCGGGTCGAGACTCTCCCGACCAGGCGCCTGCTCTACCAGATGGCCGTCGCCGGGGGGGACCATCAGGCCGCTCTCGCGCAGCTCGAATGGGCCCGCGGCAAGGCGCGAGAGTTCGACATGACGGGAGCGGAGGCGCAGGTGGCTGCCTGGGCGGGAAGGGTCCGGGAGGCACGGCAGCTCTACGAGAAGACCGTACGCCTGGCGGAGCAGGCCAACCTCGCCGATGTCGGGAGCGGCTATCTCGCGTTCCTCTCCTGGATGGAGTACGCATACGGAGACACCCGGCAAGCCGCCGCCGACGCTCGGCGCGTGCTCGCCCGCAACCCGAGCTACGATCCGCGGCTGCGCGCCGCCCTCGTCCTGGCGGTCACCGGGTCGGCTGCCGAGGCCGAGGCCATAGTGTCGGACTTGCAGCGCTCCAACCCCGATCACACCTTCATCAATTTCGTGCTGGCTCCGATCGCCCGGGCCGGGGTCGAGATGGGCCGCAGCCGGCCGCGGCAGGCGATCGAGCAATTGCGGATTGCCCTTCCCTACGAGACGGGCCTGGTGGCCGCCCTGGCGCCGATCTACCTGCGCGCCCGTTGCTACCTGATGATCAACTCGGGCGTTGAGGCGGCGGCGGAGTTTCAGAAGATCCTCGACCATCGCGGATCGGACCCGTTCTCGGCGTTCCATGCGGTGGCCCGATTGGGTCTGGCGCGGGCCCGCGCGATGGCGGGGAACGAGCGAGGCGCCCGGGAGGCCTTCGAGACATTCCTGTCGGAGTGGTCGCAGGCGGACCCGGACCTGCCCGTTCTATTCGAGGCCCGCCGGGAATACCGGCGGCGGGCAGGTCCGGCTGCGGACGGGCTTCTCCGGGAATTCACACCGACCCGTTAGGATTGGCCCGGGGGAGACGTCCGGCCGCCTGGCCGGCCGCCGCATTCCGTCGTGAACGACGAGCAGATTCCAATGACGGATCCTGTGCGAGCCGAATCCGTTGCGCGGGTCCTGGCGAAGATCGCGGAAACCGCCTCCGAGACGCTCGAGCTGCAGGACGTCTTCGATCGGGTCGCCGGCTGCGTCCGGGAATTGATCCCGTTCGACAGCATGGGGATCGTGCGGATCCTCGACGACGGCCGCGCCGTGCTTCACGCGACGAGCGGACCTCGCGCGAGCCCCGCCGCGGCCGGCCTCGAGTTGCCCTTGACCGCCTGGTCTCCTCGCTGGCGGCCAAGACCAGGGCCATATCCCAGGATCGAGGACGCGCGAGCCGACCTCGACCCGACGTTTCCCATGGACGCCGAGGCGGTGGAAGGCGGAGTGGAATCGGTCCTCTGGGAGCCGTTTCGCTCGACGAGCTCCTTCGTGGGGGGTGTGTGGCTGTGCGCCGACTCGAGGAACGCGTTCCGCGAGGAGCACCAGGAGCTCCTTCGCCCGGTCGCGGCGCTTCTCGGAGTGGCCGTGGAGCACTGGAGGATCTGGGACGCGGAGCGGAGGTCCCGGGAAAGGCTGGACCGGCTCGACGAGGCGCTGGAGATCCTGGCTACCTCGCTCGACCTCGAGAAAGTGCTCCGGCTGGCCTCCGAGGCGATCCAGCCTGTTCTGGCGCACGACCTCCTGGCGTTGACGGAGCTCGACGGATCCAGAAGGTTCCGTGTCATCGCGTTCGCCGGCAAGCCGGACATCGACGCTCCCACCGAGGCCGTCCCGCTGACGCCGGAAGAGCTCGATCTGTTTCGGTCGAAGGCCTACCTCGTCCGGGACCTGCGCACCGAGAAAGTCCCCGACACGCCGCGCTCGCGCATCCTGAACGCGACCGGAATGCGGGCGTATCTCCGGGTTCCCGTGCGCCTGTGGGGCGAGGTCCAGGGAGCGCTCGGCATCGGCCACCGCGAGCCGTCGCGGTTCGGCCCGGACGACATCGAGCTCCTGCGTCGGGTCGCCGACCGGCTCGCGGTGGTCCTGTCGCACAGCCGCCTCGCCGAGGAAGCGAGGGCCGTCGAGCAGGAGAAGGAGCGCGCCGAGCGGCTCGAGGCGACCGTCGAGACCCTGACGACGCAGCTCGAGAACCAGCGCCAGAGCCGGATCGTGGGGAACTCCGGGCCCTGGAAGGAGGTCATGCTCCAGGCCGGCCGGGTGGCGGCGACGGACACCACCGTGCTGATCACGGGGGAGTCCGGGACGGGCAAGGAAGTCATTTCGAGGCTGATCCACCAGGGCTCGCAGAGGGCCAAGAGGTCCTTCGTCGCGATCAACTGCGCCGCGCTGCCCGAGCAGCTGCTCGAATCCGAGCTCTTCGGCTATGAGCGCGGCGCGTTCACGGGCGCCGTCGCGACGAAGATCGGGCGGATCGAGCAGGCCTCCGGCGGAACGCTCTTCCTCGACGAGATCGCGGAGATGAGCGCGCTCCTTCAGGCCAAGCTCCTGCGCGTTCTCCAGGAGCGGGAGTTCCAGCGGCTCGGCGGCGGCCGGACCCTGAAGGCGGACGTCCGGGTCATCGCGGCGACCAACCGCGACCTGGCCGCCGCGATCCGGCAGGGGCAGTTCCGCGAGGACCTTTACTACCGGTTAAACGTCTTCGAGATCCCGGTTCCGGCCCTGCGAGAGCGGCCGGAAGACATCCTGCCGCTCGCCGAAGCGTTTCTCTCGGAGCTCTCGGGAAAAGTGGGCCGCCCCGGCGTGAGGCTCTCCCGGGACGCGAGGGAGTTTCTCCTGGAACAACCCTGGCCCGGAAACGTCCGGGAGCTTCGCAACGCGATCGAGCGCGCGATCCTGCTTTGCAACGGGAGCCTGATCACACGCGAGAACTTCCCGGCGCCCGCTCCGGGGCCACGCTTCGTCCTGACGACCGAGGGCCTGAAGGCCTCGCTCGACGGCTCCGGCCCCCTGCCCGCCGGCGGCGTGGACCTGGAGGCGGTCGAGAAGAAGTTCGTCGCCAAGGCCCTGGGCCAGGCCAGGGGGAACAAGTCGAGGGCGGCGCGCCTGCTCGGCCTGACCCGCGCCCAGTTCTACTCGCGCCTCGAGAAGTACGGGATCGGGAGGCGCCGTCGATCCGACCCCGAACACTGAAGCCGCTCCTCCGGCAGGGCCGGCTCCCGGCCGTCGAAAAGTCGGGAGACCGGACCAGGCCTAAAGGCGCTGGCTCACCGCCAGGATGTTTCCCTCGGTGTCCTTGAACCACGCGGTCTTCGCTCCGCCGGCCTCCACGATGCTGTTTTTCATCACGACGCCGCCCGGCATGTCGTATTCCTCGAACCGGACGCCGCGAGACTTGAGCTCTGACACCTCGGCCTCGACGTCCTCCACCTGCCAGAACGCCTGGCTCGCCCGTGAGGTGCCCGCGTTCGGAGTCGGGTACAGGAAGACCTCGGCGCCTCCGCATTCGTAGGTCACGCCGCCGGCGTACTCCTCCTTTGGCTTGAGGCCGACGGTCTGTTCATAGAACTTTCTGGCCCGTGGGACGTTGGAAACGGGGATGTAGGCGCGAATCGGCGCGTTCTTCAGCATGGCTGGCTCCTCGCCGGGTTCTCATGCAAGTTTCAGGCTGGAAACGAAGGGCCGCACCGGGAATGCCGCTAGGACCTTTCCGGTCGGTTTGACCTCGCGGCGAGCACGGCGTTCCAGACCTGCCGGTCGAAGAGAAGCCAGATCGAGCGGACGCGGCCGTTCTCGATCTTGAGCATCTCGACGGTGGGAACCGGGCCGACGGGCGTATCGGTCACGAAATCGTAGCAGACCAGCGCTTCGTCGCCCTCGACGAAGACCCTCTTCAAGTCGGTGCGCAGGAGGACCGGAGCCAGCTTCCGGAGCGACGCGATGAAGTCCCGGGAGTTGTGGAGGCTTCCTCCCGGGCCCTTGAACTCGACGTCCGGGTGCAGGAGATCCGCGAGCCTCTCGAATCTCTTCCTGGAGAAGGCATCGAGATACGCGAGGGCCACGGCCTTCGGGTCCGATGCGGCGCGGCGCCTCCTTCCGGCTCGAGGAGTCTTGACCGGACTCACGCCGGCTTTTCCCCTGGATCTGCTCTCCGCCTTCATCGGCTGTGCGAGCCCGCCGTCGGAGCCAGTTCCCTCGCCACCGGATCGGCGCCGAGACCGATCATGAACTCCAGCTTGTCGGTTGGGAGCTCCTCCTTCATCCTTGCGACGAGGGCCGCCTTCCCTTCGTCCGTGAGCGATGGCCCGGCGTCGGCGAGGCTGGCGACCTCGCGCCGGTACCGGGTCAGGTACCGCTCCTGCCAGTCCAGCATCTCCGCGGTTCCCGGGTCTCCGTGGCCCGGCTGGACCGACTCGATGCCTTTGATGAGGCCGCGGACGCGGACGAGGTTGTCGAGCCACTCCGTCGTGTGGCCGTCCGCGGTGTACGCGTGGACGCGGTTGAAGACCACGTCCCCGAGAAACGCCGCCGTGGACGCTCCGGTCAGGATCCAGATCGAGTCGCTGTGAGACTCGCCCGGTCCGAGATCGTGAACCGTGAAGGTCACGTCGCCGAAGGCGAGCGACTCGCGGTCGCGCACGATCCGGTTGGGAAATGTCCGGCGCGCCGGCCATTCGTCGCCGAACACCGGCTTCCACTGCCGCTCCTTGGCCGCATCGTTCTCGCGGATGACCCGATCCACGCCGGCCGTCGCGACGACCGGGACCCGATCCGAGCCGACGAGGTTCGTGGCTCCATTGTAGTGGTCGGGATGGCCGTGGGTGATGAGCACCGCGAGGAGCGGCTTGCCGAGAGACTCGATCTTCGCCCGAAGCGACCTGCTGTCGGTCTCGGTGAGAGTCGCGTCCACGGCGACGACTCCTCGCGGCGTCTCGACGATGTAGGCGTTGGCGAAGATTCCCGACTCGCCGGACGCGTGGCGATGGATTCGAACGGTTGGGGATATCGGGGATGGATTCACGATGGTTCTCCTTTCTCAGAGCATTCGGCCGGGAAACCGCGGGTCACACAAAGCCTCCGGATCACAGGCGCAGGTCCAGGGAGAGGAGGCCGAAGTTCGTGGGCCTGCCCCCCGCGTCCCGGAGGACCTGCCCCGTGGACGCGTGATCGAAGGCCCCCTGGATCATCAGGAACGGATTGGGACGCCAGGTGAGGAGGAGCTGAAAGATCCCCGTCACGGCGCTGGAACCTGGCGCCCTCCCGGCGGGAACGAGCGTTCCGCCGCCGGCGCGGTAGATCGCGTCGCCCTCCCTCAGGCGCCAGAGGAAGTCGATGCCGGCCTCGGCGGCGAGGGACCTGGCGAGGTTCAATCCGAGATACGGGTGAACATCGTAGGCGTTCGCCGGAGCGAAGATCCCGGCCTCCGAAAAGTAGTTCAACGCCGGATACGGCGCCTCGAAGGTCTCGAGAGTCCCGTCGCGGGCTCTCCGGTCGCCGCTCGCGATATCCAGGCGCACCGCCATTCTCGGCGTGGTCGGGAGGGTCGTCAGCCGGTATCCCGTGTCCGTCGCCACTCCCCACGCGCGGATCGGACCGTCCGCGAAGGTCCCGAACTGGTAGGAGGCCTGGACGGAGTAGTCCCAGGGAGCGGCCACGCCCCAGAGTCGTCCCCCGAGGGAATGGCGGAGCTCTTTTCCCGCTCCCTCCGCAAACACCGCGGTCGTGAGGTCGCGGCCCAGGTAGAAGAGCTCGGTGTTGGGCCGCCCGGCGGCCGTCGCGAGACGCGTCCAGTCGAGCGCCCAGAACGACTCGTCGCCCGAGGGAGTGCTCTCGAAGACCCCCTTTTTGGGAACGACGGGCCGGCCCGCGAACGCCACGACGGTATTCGGGCCCTCGAGCCACTCGACCTTGACAGCGTCGAAGGTCAGACGCACGTTGGTCGATTCCCGGATGGCCACGAGCCGCCCCGAGCCGAGCGGGAACTCCTGCCGCCCGAACCGGACCGTGAGCCGGGGTCCGGAGCCTTCGATGGCGACGGCGTCGAGGAAACCCTGCTGGGGCTCGAGGTCGCCCACGTCCGCCGGGCGAGACGCCGGCTTGCGGCCGCTCTCCCAGAAGCTGCCGAACTCGGCGAAGGCCCGAAAGCGCGTCCCGATGTGCAGGTCGGCGTCGAAGAGGAGCCGCGTCGCGAAGGAAGTGAAGTCCGCGCCGCCCGGAGGAGGAAGCCCGAAGAACGGGTTGTCGTAGCTCTCCATCCGTTCCCGGATCTCGCCTCCCAGCGTCAGATACGCCGTCTTCGATTCGTTCAGCGGCAGGAACTTCAGTTTTTCGAGAGGGGTCAGGGTCTCGTAGCGATCGCGAAGGAAGCTGTAGTCCTCCTTCCAGCGGAACACGTTGATCTCGTCGCCGATCGAGCGCGGCCCGGAAGCCTGGCCCCGGCAAACCGGCGCGGCGAGAAGGAGACCGCAGGCGATCACGGCGCGGATCGCCGCCGCGCGGTGTTTCCCTCGCACCGGGATTCCTCACCGGGAAGCGGTCCGGGAGGGGCACGGAGCTCCGGCCCGCGACCAGGTTTTCATCAGCTGGATCAGGTCCGCGCGAGAGCCGGGAATCGGCTTGCGGTTGGCGCCGGGGTTCCAACCGTAGGCGACGATCGGGTCGTGCTCGATGTGCTCTTCGAGCTTCGCCAGATCCATCCCGCCGTTCTTCTTCGGGTCCGTCACGACCCGGCAGAGGTCCGCGTCGGAGAGGCCTTCCCAGGCCATCGAGAGAGGAGCGAGGTGCCAGTTCGGCGTGCCGGGAACGCCGCTCGACTCGTTGTTCTCGGTCTGATGGCACGTGCTGCACATTTGCCCCGGCACGCCGTGGCCGTCGAGGCCTCGCCGCACCAGGTTGACGTGCGGATGGCGGTCGTCCCCCTGGCGCGGGAAGTTGGTCGTCGTGTGACAGTTCATGCAGCGCGGATGCCGCAGGACCCGCGCGATGCCCGCCCAGGCCTGGAGCCCCGCCTCCCGGGATTCCGAGGGCGGCGGACTCGTCTGCCCGACCGCGCCGGGGAGGGCGAAGGGAACCACAAAGGCCAGGAGACAGACGGCGGCGAGGGCCGGCGCGTTTCGAGTCTGAGTGTTGCCGAACATCGTCGTTACCCCCTCCCCTCCGCCTGGCCGGTCGCTCTCTTGATCGCGCTGCGGACCCGCGGATAGGTCCCGCAGCGGCACAGATTCGTCATCGCGAAGTCGATCTCCTCGTCGGTGGGCTTCGGTTTCAATCGGACCAGGGCCGCCGCCGTCATCAACATGCCCGACTGGCAGTAGCCGCACTGGGGAACCTGCTCCGCGATCCACGCCCGCTGCAGCGGGTGCGAGGCGTCCTTCGACAGGCCCTCGATCGTCGTGATCTCGTGCCCCGCGGCCGCGGAGACCGGGAAGGAGCAGGACCGCACCGGCGAACCGTCCACGTGGAGAGTGCAGGCACCGCAACGCGCGATGCCGCAGCCGAACTTGGTTCCCGTCAGGCCGAGCTGTTCCCGGACGACCCAGAGGAGCGGCGTATCGGGGTGGACGTCGACCCGCCGGAGCTGTCCGTTGACCTTGAACTCAAGCATAGCCCCTCCCTTTCGGCGGACGCGCGAAGCCGAGGCGAAGTCCGTTTCTTCCGAGCGGCATCGCGCGCAGCCGCTTGCCGGTTGCCGCGAAGACGGCGTTGGCGAGAGCCGGCGGCACGGGCACCGGACCGGTCTCGCCGATCCCGCCCAGCTTCTCCCCGCTCGGCAGGAACTCGGTCACGAGCTCCGGCGACTCCGCCAGGTACGGGAGCTCGTAACCGTCGAAGTTGCCCTGGACGACGCCGCCCTTGTCGAACGCGATCTCCGACTTGCAGTACGAGAGCCCGAAGATCACGCCGCACTCGATGTTGGACTTCGCGATCACGGGATCCAGGACCCGGCCGCAGTCCACGACCGAAGTCACGCGGAGCACACGGACTTCCGGCCCGCTCGCCGCGACTTCGATGACCTGGGCGATGTACGAACCGAAGGCGTCCGCGACCGCGATGCCCCGCCCGTGTCCTTTCGCGACCGGTTTCTCCCATCCGCTGAGCGTTGCGACCCGGTCCAGGAGCCGGAGCGCGCGCGGGTTCTTGGCGAGCAGCCGCCGGCGGTAACGGTAGGGATCGCTCCGGGCCGCGTGCGCGAGCTCGTCGACGAAGCTCTCGAGCGCGAAGGTATTGGGTCCGTAGCCGGTCGTCCGCATCACGGAGGTCGGCACGGAAGTCTTGAAGAGGTGAAAGTCCACCCGGCGCACCGGGAAGTCGTAGATCAGCTCGAGCATCCCCTCCATCGCGCTCGGGTCGAACCCCTTCTGCTGGAGGAACTCTCCGATCGAGGGGAAGACCGGATGGAGGATGGTCGGCGATACGACCCGAATGGAGAGAGCCGTGGGATTGCCGTCGGCATCCAGGCCGGCGGCCAGCCGCGTGGCCGTCGCGGGACGGTACCAATCGCGGCGGATGTCTTCCTCGCGATCCCAGATGACCTTGACCGGCTTTCCCGCCGCCTTCGAGATCAGCGCCGCCATGACGACGAAGTCCGGCAGGAGCCTGCGGCCGAAGCCTCCGCCGGCATACGGGCTCCGGTTGACCTGGATCTGGTCGTCCTTCAAGCCGAGCGCCTGCTTGAGGGCGAAGAACGCCAGCTCCTGCCCCTGCGTCGGGGCCCAGATCTCGCACCGGTCGCTCGTGACGGAGGCGGTGCAGTTCATCGGCTCCATCGTGGCGTGCGCGAGGAAGGGGCTTTCGTAGTCCGCCGTGACTTTCTTCGCCGCCCTGCCCAGCCCCGCGCTGACGTCTCCTTCGTTGACGGGCGTCGCCCACGGGCCGTTCTCCAGGGCCTTGCGGTATTCCGCGATCAGGCTCGAGCTGGAGAGATCGAGGTTCGGGCCGGGTTCGAATTCGAGAGGGAGCTTCTTGAGGGCCATCCTCGCCTGCCAGTAGGTGTCGGCGACCACCGCGGCGCCGTTATCGAGAGCGACGACCGCCCGAACGCCGGGCATCCCCGCGACAGCCTCCCGGTTCATGCTCCGGAGCTTGCCCGCCAGGGTCGGAGCGGTTCGGATCGCGGCGAGAAGCATCCCGGGCACCTGCATGTCGATGCCGAATCGCGCCGTGCCGTCCACCTTCGCCGGGATGTCCACGCGGGGAACGGGCTTTCCGACGAGGGCCGGCTCGCCGCCGGCCCTGAGCCGAGGCTTGGCGGGAACGGGCAGCTTCGCCGCCTCCGCCGCGATCTCTCCGAACGAGACGCGCTTTCCGGAGGCCTCGTGCACGACGAATCCCTTCTCCGTCCTGCAGGCGTCGGGGGATACGCCCCAGCGTGAGGCCGCCGCGCCGGTGAGCATCTCCCGGGCCGCGGCGCCCATCTGCCGCATCAGGTCGTAGAAAGCCTGGCAGCTCTCGCTGTTGCCCGTGAACATCCACTGGCGTTCCGGATTTCGGTAAGCCAGCGCGTAGGGGGCTGTCTCCAGCCGCACCGCGTCCCAGTCCGCGCCCAGCTCGCCCGCCAGGATCGCCGGCAGCGTCGTGCTGATTCCCTGGCCGATCTCGCTCTGGGAGACGACGATGGTCACGGCGTTGTCGGGAGTGATCCGGACCCAGGGCGTCAGGGGGATCTCTCCGGGCTGCGGGGACGCCGCGGCCGCGCCGACCAGGGTCGCGGCGGAAGAGCGGGACGCCGCACCGAGGAGGAATCCGCCGCCGGCGATCGCCGTGCTGACGAGGAAGACCCGCCGGGACATCCCTTCCGCGGCGGAGCCCGGCGAGAGAAGACGCGCGAGTGCGCTCATGAGCGACCCTCCTTTGGACTCGTTCCGATCCCCTCGGGCGCCAGCTGGATCGCCAGCGCCACGATCATCGTCCGGCAGTGCGACTTCAGAGAACGCTCGGCTCCCTTCAGCCGGGTGGACCACTTCGGCAGGAGCTCCGAGTAGCAGCGCTCGATGAGCTCGTTCTCGTAGTCGTCGTGGGCGAACCAGGAGGAGCGCGCGGCCTCGGCCCGATGCGCCGCGAGGTACGCCGGGAACGGCGTCCGCGCGAGAGCCGCCTCGCTCGTCCCCTTCAGATCCAGCACGAACTCGAGCGACCGCTCGACATCGGCGCGCGACCCGATCCGGTCCACGTGGCCCCCGACGAACTCGGTGAAGTCGTAGGACAGGGCCTGCCGGTGGGCCTCGATGTAGCCCGGCACGTCGGCCGCGACTCCGAGGCCCGGGTAGGGCAGGTAACCCGGGTACACGACGTCCACGAGCATCAGGACTCGCTGCTTCGGTGCGAAGAGGAAGAGGTTGCCGGGCGAGTGATTGGCTCCCCGGTACTCGAGCTCCAGGACCTGGTCTCCGACCTTGAGCGAGAGCCGGTCGCTCACGGTCATCGTCGGGAGCGGGCGCCGCGGGTCCCTGCGCCGCGCCAGGATCGCGGCCGTCTCGGCCTGCGCCACGATCGCCGCGGACTTCGGAAACAGCTCGGCCGCCGCGATGTGGTCGGAGTGCTCGTGGCTGTAGATCACGTGAGTGATCGGTTGATCCGTCGCCTTCGACACCGCCTCGAGGTACCGGCGGCCGAGGGTCGGCAGGGGGTCCACCGCGATGACGCCGCGAGAGGAGACCAGGAAGATCGTGTTGTAGGCGCCGTCGGAGAGCCAGAAGAGCCCGTCCCGGATCTCCCGCAGGACGGGTTCCGGCGCGGGCCGGTTCTCCGAAGTCTCCCCACCTGAAAGGGGCGGGCGGAAGAAGGCCGATGTCACTCCCGCCGCCGCGAGAGCCCGCAGTGCGGCTCTCCGCGAGATCTCAGGCATGGGACTCGTGCTCCGGCCCGACCTGGTAGCGAATGATCTCGTAGACCATCCTGGCGGCCCTCCCGCTCGCCGTAATCGAATGTACGGAGAATCGGGACCGCCGACTTCTGGATTGTTTCGATGAGACCTATCGATGGAGTGAATGAGCGCCGGAGTCCCGCTGGCCGCGGTTCGACGGCCCGGATGAGACCTATCGATCGTTTCGATGGCTCGCGGTCATGCCTCCGCGACGGCCGACCGGCGGACGGCCTCCCGGAACCAGCGCAGGGCGGCGTCGTTTTCCATGCGCTCGGCCCAGACCTGGCTGAAGGAATAGTGCGCCCGGGGCAGCGCCAGCTCCACGACCCGCAGGCGCAGCTGCCGGCGGAAGGCTTCGGCGACGCGCTCCGGAGCGGTCAGGATCAGGTCGGAAGTGCCGACGATGAACGGCGCCACGAGAAAATGCGGGACGGTCACGACCACGCGCCGGCTGAGTCCCCGTTCCTCGAGCTGCGCGTCGATCAAGTCGGAGACGGTGTCCAGGGCCCTCGGCACCGGGCAGATGCGCAGGTGATGGAGCTTCGCGTAGCGCTCGAGGGAGATGCGCCGGGCCTTCAAGGGATGGCTCTCGCGGACCACCCCGACGAAGCGCTCCCGGAGCAGGTCCTGGCTCCGGAAGCCGGGGCCCGGGTCGTACGACCTCCCGAGCTTCAGATCGAGCTCGCCCTCGCGGAGAGCCGACCGCCAGCTCTCCTCGAGCGGATGGATCCGGAGGTCCACTCCGGGAGCCTCCTCCTGGAGGATCCGCGACAGGCAGGGGAGCAAGGCGAGCTCGATGTTGTCCGTCGCGGCGACGTGAAACAGGCGCCTGCTGGTGGCGGGGTCGAAGGCCTCCGGGCCGCCGAAGACCGTCTCGAGCTGGTTGACCGCGAGCCGGACGGGGCCCAGGAGGGACCTCGCCGTGCGGGTCGCGACCATCCTTCGCCCTTCCGGGACGAGGAGCGGGTCGCCGAAGTGCGCGCGCAGCCGTGCGAGCGCATGGCTCATCGACGACTGCCCCAGGCCGACGACCCGAGCCGCCCGCGACACGTTCTGCTCCTCGAGCAAAGCGTGGAGTGCGACCACCAGGTTCGTGTTGATGCCGCTCAGGCTGGGACGGGGCTGAGCCATTTTCGATGGCCTCCGCCGGCTCGAAGCCTATCATCGCCGGAAGAGGCGTCAGCGTTTCCTGACGAAGAGGTACGCCTCCCGCGCGAGCTCGGCCCAGGGCGCCCCTTCGTCTTCGACGACGACCCATTCCTTCATGAGCCTGCCGTCGCCGCGGGGATCGAAGCGCACGCCGGTGCCGGAGAGCACGAGCTCGTCGACCCTGGACTTCGGAAGCTTCGCGACGAGCTTGCCCCGGACCGACATCGCGAAGATCTTTCCCTTGCACTTGAGGACCTCGCTGCCGGATCCCCACCCCTTGTCCCGGGTGACGCCCCGTTCGCCCGAAAAGGCAGCCGCGACCTGCGCGAAGGCCGCGCCGGCCTCGACCGGCCCGGGATTCTTCGTTGTTTTCCGTACTCTTTTCTTCATCGTGCCCCCCTGATCTCGAAGGAGTTAGGCGGGTTCCTTCATCCCGGCCGGTCCTCCCCGAACCCCGTCCGCGAAACCCGTCCATGAGATGATACGTATAATCTTACGAGGAAGCGATGAGGTACCCGGCCGAGCACAAGCAGGAAACGCGGAAACGGATCCTCCGCGCGGCCGCCCGGCGGCTTCGAAGCCGCGGGAGCGAGGGCACGGGGATCGCGGACCTCATGCGGGATCTTCATCTGACTCACGGCGGCTTCTACCGGCATTTCGGCAGCAAGGAGGACCTGCTTATCGAGGCGTTCGAGCAGGACGAGATGCATAACCGGGTGCGCACGGCGATCAAGAGCGCCCGGCCGGGAGGCGAATTGAAGGCGCTCATCGACACCTACCTGAGCAGCGAGCACTGCGACGATATCGGGGGAGGTTGCCCGGTGGCGGCCCTCTCGACGGAGCTCGCTCGCCACCCGCCGAACTCCAGGGCCAGGATCGCCTTCGAGCGGATCCTGAAGGAGCGCACGACGAAGATCGCGTCCTTCATCCCCGGAGCCACGAAGGAAGAGCGGGAGGCCAAGGCGAGGATGCTCATGTCGGGGATGTCCGGCACGCTGAACGTCGCGCGGGTGATCACGGATGAGCAGAAGAAGC
>DATFWF010000183.1:0-6583 GCA_035259605.1 Thermoanaerobaculia bacterium | reverse complement strand
CAATCGCGCGTCCGACGGATACGGCTTCCAGGGTTGGACGGGAGCGACGAACGCGCAGCACGTCGTCATCGCCCGGGGATTGATCTACGCGATCGGGGACACCGATCCGGGCAGGCTCTACGAGATCGAACCCGCCAACCCGCCCGGATCGGTCACGACGGTCGCCAGCAACCTGGGCAGCTTTCCCTTCGGCGGCGCATTCGATGGTGAGCGTCTCTGGGCGGCCTGCAACGGCGCGGTCTGCATCGCGACGCCTCAGGATCCGCCTCCCTTCAGCGTGATGACGGCGACGACGGGCTTCAGCCGACCCTTCGGCATGCTGTACGACGGAGCGAACATCTGGGTTACCGACCGATCTGCCGGAAGCCTCCTGAAGCTGGACGGAAACGGCGCGATCCTGCAAACGGTCACGGTGGGATCCCAGCCCGGGGAACCGGCATTCGACGGGACGAATCTCTGGGTTCCCGTCGGCGCCGACTCGGCGGTCGCCGTGGTTCGGGCCTCCACTGGCGTCCTGCTTCGAACGCTGACCGGAAACGGGCTGAACGATCCGTTCGCCGCCGCGTTCGACGGCCAGCGCGTCCTCGTCACGAACATCGTCAACCCCAGCGTGTCCCTTTGGGAGGCTGCGGGCTTGAGCGTTCTGGGCAACGTGTCCCTCGGCAACCTCTCGAGTCCCCGAGGAGCCTGCAGCGACGGGACGCGTTTCTGGATCGCCCTCATCGGATCGAACCAGCTCGGGATGTTCTGAGTCCGCGGAGTCGAGATCCCCCCTCCGTTTCCATCGTGACCCCCACCTCCTCGCTGCCGTGGACCGTGACGACCGTGACCGCCGGCTTCTCCGGCCCCGAAGCCGCGGTCTTCGACGGGTCGAACGTCTGGGCGCTGGATGCGCTCGACGCCACGCTCAAGAAACTGGACGCGGAGGGCGCGATCCTCCAGACGGTGACCGTGGGAGTCGAAACGAACTCGGCGATTTACGACGGCTTGAGCATCTGGGTGGCCTCCGACAGCTCGATCACGGTGATCCGCGCTTCGACGGGGGCCGTCCTCGCGACTCTGACAGGCAACGGCTTGAACGGCGGTTTTCAGGGCGCCTTCGACGGGACGCGCTACCTGGTGACGAACCAGACCGGAAACAGCGTCTCGCTCTGGAAGGCGGCCGACCTGACTCCGCTCGGTTCCTTCCCGATGCCCGCGTCGAGTGTCCCGTTCGGCGCGTGCAGCGACGGGCTGGATTTCTGGGTCGTCCTGCGGACGGCCAACAAGCTCGCCCGGTTCTGATCCGGCCGCGGATCGCGGCAAACAACGCCACCGGCCAGCTCGCCAGGTTCCGGCGGCGGTAGGCTTGGACCGCCGCGGTTCGCGCGGTGGCGGTGAGGTCCCGCATGGAAGGAGGTCCTATGAGTTCTCTCCGGCAGGGTCGTCGTGTGTTCGGGCTCATCCTCTCCCTGGCCCTTGCGGCGCTGACGGGCGCCGGGGCGATGCTCGGCAACTGCGGGCCCTTCACGGACGTGGCCGCCGACGTGTTCTGCCCGTTCGTCCTGGAGATCTTCTACCTCGGGATCACCACCGGGACGACGGCGACGACCTACGATCCGGCCGGCAACGTCACGCGCCTGCAGATGGCGGCGTTTCTCTCGCGGAGCGTGGATGGAGTCCTCCGGCGCGGCGGCCGCCGGGCGGTGCTCGACCGGTTCTGGACCCCGTCGAACACCCTCGTCGTCGGCCTGACCTCGCTCGGGACGACGCCCGGGCTCGTCCGCTTCGACGGCGCGGACCTCTGGGTCCCGGTCACCTCGGCCAGCGCCGTCGCCCGCGTTCGCGCGAGCGACGGGAGGGTCCTCGAAACCTGGACCGGGGCCGGGTCGGGCTACGGCGTGGTCGCGGCCATGGGGAGGATCCTCGTCTCGGGCGCTTCGAGTCCCGGGGCCCTCTACCGGATCGACCCCGGCGCTCCCGCGGGTGCGGTCACGACCGTCGCCAGCAATCTCGGAGCGTCGGCTCGCGGGCTGACGTTCGACGGGGGGCGCTTCTGGACCGCGAACGCTTTCGGGGGAGTCTCGATCATCGCGCCTGCCCCGATTATTCCGTGGACCGTGAACACCGTGACGACGGGGTTCAACGGTCCGGTGGGCGCGCTCTTCGACGGGGCGGACGTCTGGGTGACGGACTTCAACGCCGGCAAGCTTCTCAAGCTCGGCGTCACCGGAGCGATCAGCCTCACCGTGACCGTGGGGTCGGGCGCGGAGCACGCCGTCTTCGACGGCGCGAATATCTGGGTGCCCAACGCCAACGACGCGAGCGTCACCGTGGTGCGGGCCTCTAACGGCGCGATCCTCGCGACGCTCACCGGCAACGGGCTCTTTACCCCGCACGTCGCGGCGTTCGACGGGGAGCGGACGGCTGTGACCAACGGGTCCGGGGCGAGCATCTCGCTCTGGAAGGCGGCGGACCTGACTTCGCTTGGCGCCTTCGGCGTGGGTCCCGCCCCCTTCGGCGCGTGCAGCGACGGGATCTTCTTCTGGATCACGCTCGAGGCGCCGGGCGGCCTCGCCCGGTTCTAGCGGGTCTTGTCGAGGAAGACGAGGTAGTCCGTCGAGAGGGGAGTCTTCCCGAGCTGGCGGAGCATGGTCGCGACCTGCCCGCGGTGGTAGGTCGAGTGGTTGGCGACGTGGACGAGCAATTCCGAGAGCGGGTATTCCCACGTCTCGCCCTTGGTGTTGACGTAGCGGATGACCTCGTGGAGCCTGCCCCCCGCCGGCCCTTCGACGAACTCCCGGCAGCCGGATTCGACCGCGCCCCACTTCTCCTTCAGCGTCTCGAACGTCGGCACCTCCTGGGAAGTCGGAAGGCTTCGCGGCGAGCGGCCCAGCCAGCGCTCGAGCCAGATCCATTCCGCCGCGTAGATGTGCGCCAGCGTCTCCCGCACCGAGGGAAAGCTTCCGCCGAGCGTTCGGGTGAATTCCTCCTCTGTCAGCTTCGAGACGGGGTCGAGCGTCCGCGCGTTCGCCCACCGGTTGTAGGCAAAGAGCTTCGAGAAGTCTTCAGCGGTTTTCGTCATGGCGCGGGATGTTAACTCGCCGCCGGGAGGCCGAGCTCGCTGGCGACGAGCTTCAGGTCGGTGAGGAGGAATCCGTAGAGGCGGTCCTGTCCGGGCTTGTCCTCGGCGCGCAGGACGGCCGAGGGGTGGAGGGTCGCGAGGACCTTCGGGGCCAGTCCAGCCGGATTCTTCAGCAGGCGTCCGCGCTCCTGCATCAGGCGGAACCCCGCGCCCAGCAGCGCCTTTGACGCGGTCGCGCCCAGGCAGACGAGCATCTCCGGGCGGATCGCGGCGAGCTCGGCGTCGAGCCACGGCCGGCAAGCGCCGATCTCGACGGTGCCCGGAGTCTGGTGGATGCGGCGCTTGGGCGTGGGGATGAACTTGAAATGCTTGACGACGTTGGTCACGTACACCTCCGGACGCGGGATCCCGGCCTCGACGAGCGCGCGGTCCAGCACCTCTCCCGCCGGTCCGACGAAGGGCGCACCCTGGATGTCCTCCTGGTCTCCGGGCGCTTCTCCCACGAGCATCGCGCGGGCCGTCGCGGGGCCGCTGCCGAACACGGTCTGCGTCGCGTGGCGGAAGAGGTCGCAGCCCTGGCAGGAGGCCGCCGCGCGCCGCAGCTCCTCCAGGTCCGACGTCCCCGGCACGAAGGCCTCCGCGCCGGCGGCCGGCGCGGCGATCGATGCCGCCTCCTCCGCGAGGCGGCGAAGCTTCTGGAGCTCCGGCTCGCCTTGGCGCAGCATCAGCCCGTGATCTCCCTTCGCGAGACGGAAGAGAACCGAGTAGAGGAGTCCCCACTTCCGGGGATCGCCATGGGGAGCGACGGCGCGCGCAAGATCGAGAAAAGCTCGCGGGACGCGAAGCTCGGGACCGGGGGCGCCGGGCTCGGGATTCGGAATCGGGAGCTCGGGAGGGGCGTCGAAGAGGGTCGCTTCGGCGGCGGGCTTCCCGGGTTCTTGCCAGAGGATTTCGTGGGGAGCGACCCCTTCCGCGAGAAGACGGCGCGCGGCGTCGCGCCAGCTGTCGAAGGAGGAGACGACGACCTCGCGCACGCGCCGATGTTATCGAACGGCGGCTTCCTCAAACGCGGCGCGCATCCTGCGCCCGCGCAGCCGGACGATCGCGAGGACGAGCGCCGCCACCAGCAGGATCCCCAGCCCCGCTCCTCCCACCAGCCGCTCCCGGGCGATGGGGTGGGTGGCGATGGTCGCCCGGTCCAGCCACGCCCGCCGCATGATCGTGTAGGAGAAGCCGAAGAATGCGACGAGGTAGACGAGGTACACCCAGGACGCGGCCTCCAGCGCGGCGCGGGCCCAGGCGCGCATCCGGAGGAAGTGAAACGCCGAAACGGCAACCGCCGCCCCGAAGAAGACCTCGATCGTCTTGACGAGGGTGTAGTGCTCCAAGTACGGAGCGAGGAACTGCACGCTCGGGTCCTTCCGGGACGCGAAGCCGAGGATCGTCGGCATCGCCGGTTTGAGGACGATCCAGACGACCAGGTCCACCAGGGCGACGAGAAAGAGCAACGTCCCGGCCACCAGCCAGGTGCGGCCGATAATGGTGACCGCCCTCGGCCGCGCGGCCTCCGGCGGTCCGGAATCCGGCGGCGCGTGCTCGTTCATGGTTCGGAGAGGATAGCAAGCCGGCCGCTTCTCTCATCTCCCCGCGCCGAGCCCGATGGCTTCCAGGAACTCGCCGGCGACGGCGCCTGCCTCGAATCTTTCCACGCGCCCGAGCCCGTCCGCCGCCATGGCCGATCGCTTGACGGGATCCTCGAGAAGCGTGTCGAGCGCGCTGGCGAGCGCGCCTGGATCCCCGGGCGGGACGAGCGCGCCGCTGCCGCCGAGGACCTCGGGTGCCGCGCCCGCCCGCGCGGCGACGACGGGAACACCGGCTGCCATCGCTTCCAGGAAGACGATGCCGAACCCTTCCTGCAGGGACGGCAGGCAGAAGATCGCGGCTCGACGATACTCCGCGGCGAGGCGCGCGAAGGGGACGTGCCCGGCGAACTCAGCCCGCTCGCCGAGCCCTAGCCGATCCGCCAGCCTCTTCAGTCGCTCGAGCTCGGGCCCCGCGCCGATCACGCGGAGGACGGCGGGATTCCGAAGCCGCGCCATGGCTTCGAGAAGGGTCGCGACGTCCTTTCGCGGATAGAGGTGAGCCACGCACAGGATGCCGGGCGGATCGCGCGGCAGGCCGGGAGCGGGCTCGAGTGCGGCCCGCCATCGGGAAAGCTCGATGCCCTCCGGCACGACGCGGATCCGGTCCGGGCCGACGCCGTAGTCCCGCTCGATGACCCCCGCCGAGTAGGCGCTCGAAGTCAGGACTCCGTCCGCCGTCCGCGCCCGGTATTTCTCGAAGCGGGACTCCAGGGCCAGGCGCAGCTTCGGAACGCCTCGCTCGAACCGGGCTTCGTCCGAGCGCACGCCCTTCAAGCACGCGAAGGACGGAACGCCGCCGGCCGCCAGCAGCAGCCCGTCCAGATCGAATCCGACGACCGCGTCCGGACGGACCGACGCCGCCGGCCGCCTCGCCCCGACGTTGAAGAGGAGGCGGCCGAGGAACGAGTCGCCCCTTCCCGGCTCCGGCGCGACGAGCGCGACCTCGTGGCCGCGGGCCTCGATGGACCGGCGCAGGACCGAGATGCCGACGAAGGTTCCGCTTCCTCCGGCCACGTCCGCCGGCGTCCCGGTGACGAAGAGGAGGCGCGCCACGGGTCTGGTATACACCGGCGCCTTGGCCGACATCGAGGCGATCCGCGCCTATTACGCGAAGATCCTGCCCTGCTACGAGAGGGAGGCGGCGGCGCGCGGCGATCTCCCGTTCTGGGAGGATCTCGTCCGGCGGTGGCGCCCCCGGCGCATTCTCGAAATCGGCTGTGGAAACGGCCGGGTGACGCGCCGCCTGGCGCGAACCGCCGCCGCGGTGGGGGTGGACATCTCCTTCGACCTCCTCGCGCGGGCCCGACGCTCCCCGCGCCCCCGCCGGGCGCGGTTCGTCGCCGCCGATTTCCGAGAGGCGGTCTTCGACCGAGGCTTCGACCTGATCGTCGCGCCGTCCGATCCCATCTCGCACCTGACCCGGCTGCCGGATCGGAGGCGCGCGATTCGAGCCGCCGCCCGCCAGCTCGCGCCGGGCGGGCGCTTCGTCCTGGAAGCGCTCGTGCTCCCCGGAGCAAAGGCGGTCCGCTTCGAGAGGAGCATCCGCGACCGGCAAGGGGAGCTGCGAATCCGTGAGGACTGGACTCCGGCGGGGGAGCAGGGGCTCTGGCTCGCGACGTTTGCCTACCGGCAGCCGCGTCGGGGCGGAGGCTTCGAAACCACCCGCGCGTCCTTCCTCGCCCGCTCCTGGGAGCCCGCTCGGATCGGAAGGCTCTTTTCCTCCTGCGGCCTGTCGGTCGAGGCGGCGTGGGGCGGCTACTCGCGCCGCCCGTGGCGACCCGACAGCCGGAGGCTCATCGTCGTCGCGCGCCGATCCGCGTGAGGGTCAGCGGCGGGCGTTGCGTGGCGGCTCGATCCCGAGGGCCGCGGCGACCCG
>DATFWF010000182.1:0-6393 GCA_035259605.1 Thermoanaerobaculia bacterium | reverse complement strand
CGGCGTCGAGGGTGAAGCTGCTGGCCGAGCAGACTCCGTCGTCCTATGTCGCCTGGGACCTTCTGGCGATCGGCGATGAGGATCTGCGCGGCGCGCCACTCGTCGAGCGCCGCAAGCGGCTGGAGAAGGAGACCGGAAAGGCGAAGGCGCCGTTTCACCTTTCGCCGGCGACTCGGGACCGCGCGCTCGCCGTGGACTGGTTCTCGCGATTCGAGGGGGCGGGGCTCGACGGCGTGATGGCCAAGAGGCTGGACGAGGCGTACAAGCCGGGCGAGCGCACGATGATCAAGGTCAAGCACAAGCGAACGGCAGATTGCGTCGTCGCCGGATTCCGGTGGCACAAGAACGGTCCGGGCACGATGGTCGGGTCGCTCCTTCTCGGACTCTACGACGACAAAGGGAGTCTCCACCACGTCGGCGTGACGGCCGCCTTCACTACGGAGACCCGCAAGAAGCTCGCCGCGGAGCTCGAGCCGCTTCGCAAGGATGCGCTGAAGAAGCACCCCTGGAAGGGCTGGGCGGAGGCGGAAGAGGAGGCGGCGGCGATGGGCCAACGAATGCCGGGCGCGACGAGCCGCTGGAACCGCGGCAAGGACCTGAGCTGGGAGCCGTTGAGGGTCGAGCGCGTGTGCGAGGTCGCCTACGACCACATGCAGGGGACGCGCTTTCGCCACGCGGCGCACTTCGTGAGGTGGCGCTTCGACAAGCGGCCCGAGGACTGCCGTTACGACCAGCTCGAAGTGACTCCCGCCTACGAGCTCGAGCGGGTCTTCGGAGAGCCCGGCCGGCCGGCCTCCAGCCCTCGTCGCGGCGCGCGAAGTCTCCCGAAGTAACCGAGGGAGGAGGCGCGCGCCGCGGGAGCGGAGCTAGCGCGGAGCGACACGCCACTCCACCCAAGGGTCGTAGTCGGGATCGGGCGCCTCCGCCCCGGGGCGGTCCGCCTCGGGGACGTGCCGGAGATTGACGCGGATCCTCGTCCACGAGCTCGACCGGCCGCGCATCGAATCGATCAGAACGTCATCCTCCTCGAGGAACGGTGCGGCCTTCGGATGACGGGCCTTCCACCGTGCGAGTCCCGCCAGAGCCTCCTCCTTGTGCTTCGCCTTCGCGACGGTGACGAGCGGCTGAGTGGACTTGCGCCGGCCGGTTGGACTCTCGGCTTCGCCCATTCGGCGCTTCGACGGCATGACGCGCGGCGGCTCGCCCTTCTGTTTCCTGTAGTGGGGAGGCCAGGGCGCGTCGCCCAGTCCCTGCGCCTCCTGCTCGGCGGACAGCTCGAGGAGCTTCTCCAGCGATCCCGCAGCCGCGTCCATTCCGGCCGACGCGTCGCCGCGCTCCGCGAAGAGCTTCGGCGCGGTCGCCAGCGTGAAGGCCGCCGGATCGCAGCCGGCGACCTCGTCCCAGCGCAGCGGCATGGAGACGCGCGCGTCGGGAGTGGGGCGGACCGACCACGCCGACGCCACGGTGCGGTCCTTCGCGTTCTGGTTGTAGTCGAGGAAGACGCCGTGGCGCTCCTCCTTCCACCACTTCGACGTCGCCTTCTCGGGGAGCCGCCGCTCGACCTCCCGGGCCACCGCGAGCGCGGCGCGCCGCACCTGGTCGAAGCTCCACCTCCGCTCGATCCGGACGTTGACATGCATCCCGCGCGATCCCGACGTCTTGGGCCATCCCGTCAGCTCGCGCTCGGAAAGGACGTCCCGCACCGAGAGCGTCACGTCGAGGATGTCCCCCCAGGCGACGCCCGGGCCCGGGTCGAGATCCACGCGCAGCTCGTCGGGATGCTCGAGGTCGCCGGCGCGGACGGGATGCGGGTTGAGATCAATGCACCCGAGGTTGACGATCCAGAGGAGCTGCGCGGCGTCGCGCACCACGATCTCCCTCGCGGTCCTTCCCGAGGGAAACCGCAGCTCCACAGTCTCGACCCAGTCCGGATGCTGCTCGGGCGCGCGCTTCTGGAAGAACGGCTCCTCGCCGGCGCCGTTGACGTAGCGCTTCAGGACGATCGGCCGGCCGGCGATGCCCCGGAGCGCTCCTTCCGCGACCGCGGCGTAGTACTTCGCCAGGTCGAGCTTCGTGTAGCCCGCCTCGCGGAAGAAGACCTTGTCGGGGTTCGTTATGGCGACCTCGCGGCCGGCGGCCTCGAGAATCGCGCTCTTCTCCTTCGCCGTCATCGCGCGCCGATCCGGGACTCGACTTCCGCGAGCCGCCGCTTCAGGTAGCGGCGCTCGACCGCGTTGAAGGTCAGCGCGAGCGCGTCCCGGTAAGCCTTCACCGCGTCCTTGTCCCGCCCCAGCCGGCGGGAAAGATCGGCCCGCGCGGCGTGGTAGAGGTGATATCGGTCGAGCTCCCCCGAGGCGCCCACCTGCTCGACGAGCGCGAGGCCCTTTTCCATCTCGCCCGCCATCGCGACCGCGACGGCGTGGTTCAGGCGGACGACCGGCGTCGGCTGGAGCCTCGCGAGCTCGCCGTAGAGCGCGGCGATCTGATTCCAGTCGGTGGCCGCGGCCGAGGCCGCCTCGGCGTGAAGCGCCCCGATCGCCGCCTGGATCTGGTAAGCCCCGGGCCGGCGAAGGCGCAGGGCCTTCTCGACGAGCCGGATCCCCTCTTCGATTTCGGCGCGATCCCACGCCGCGCGGTCCTGCTCCTCGAGCGGCACGAGCTCGCCGTTCTCGTTGACTCGCCCCCGGCGCCGGGAGTGGTGGAGGAGCATCAGGGCCAGAAGCCCCAGGGTCTCCGAGTCCTCCGGCAGGAACTGGAGGAGGAGGCGCGTGAGCCGGATCGCCTCCGCGGAGAGGTCGGTCCTCAGGAGGTCCTCGCCGCCCGTCGCGGCGTATCCCTCGTTGAAGATCAGGTAGAGGACCACTTGCACGGACGCGAGGCGCTCGGGCAGCGCCGCGCCGGAAGGCACCTCGTACGCGATCTTCGCCTGCTCGATCTTCCGCTTCGTCCGGACGAGGCGCTGCGCGAGCGTCGGTTCCGACACCAGGAACGCCCGCGCGATCTCGGCGGTTTCCAGGCCTCCGATCGTCCTCAGCGTCAGGGCGATCCGCCCTTCGAGCGGGAGGGCAGGGTGGCAGCAAGTGAAGATCAGGCGAAGCCGCTCGTCGGGAAAATCGGTCTCCGCCGGGTCCGCCGCCTCGTTCGCCCCGGCCGCCGCGAGACAGGCGACCTCGTTCGCCTTCTCGGCAGCGGTCTTCTCGCGGCGCACCTGGTCGATTAACTTGCGGCGCGCGACCGTGGTGATCCAGGCGGCCGGGTTCTGCGGGATTCCCTTGCCCTGCCAGTCCGTCAGCGCGGAGGCGAACGCTTCCTGCATCGCCTCCTCGGCGCGGTCGAAGGAGCCGGACATCCCGATCAGGGCGGCGAGGATGCGCCCCCGCTCCTCGCGGAAAACGCCCTCGACGGCCGCGAGATACGCGTCCCCGCCGGCCGCGGGGTAAGCGTCCTCGCCGGACGGGCGCGTCAGGTGCGGTCCGCTCGCTTCTCTTCCCATCGGGCGCCGAGCCAGCGCAGCGGCCGGATCTCGACGCATCCGGTCCCTCCGCCGCAGGCCGTCGGGATCTTCGACGCCCACTCGACCGCCTCGTCGATGTCGCGGCAGTCCAGGATGTAGTAGCCGGCGAGCTGCTCCTTCGTCTCGGCGAAAGGACCGTCGGTCAGGACGAGCCGGCCGCCGTCGAGCCGGACCGTCTTGGCGGCGCCGGTGGGAGCCAGTGGCTCGGCTCCCTGGAGGATCCCGCGGCCGGCAGTCGCCTCCATGACAGCCCGGTGCCCTTCGATGACGTCGTTGCGCTCCTCCGGCGAGGCGGCGGCCTCCGTCTTCTCGGTCGTGTAGATCAGCATCATGTAGCGCATCGCTTCACTATTTCAGCACATCGAGCGACTGCAGCAGGACGGCGTGCACCTCGAAACGAAACTTCCCCGATTTCACCAGAGGATCCGCTTCCTCCCATTCGCGCGCCTCTTTCTCGTCGCGCGCGGCGGCGACCGCGACGCCGCTCAAGGGGCCCGAATCGGTCACCGGGCCGGCTAGCAGGTAGTTCTTCGCCGCCAGCTGCCGGCCGATGAAGGTACGGTGCTCGGCGAAGAGCGCCTTTCCCTCAGGCGACATCACGAGGCTCTTGGCGTCGCCCTCGGCGGAGATGAGGACCAGGAAGTAGCTCTTCATGCCAGGAGGCGGCGCCAGCCTGGGCGGCGGCTCTTGGGCGTTCAGGAGCAACCCGATCAAGAAGAGCGACAGGGTCAGGGGCGGGATCAAGTGCTTCATCGCAGGCTCCTTTCTTTCTCACCGGCACGACGGACGCCGCCGGCGGAATCGACAGGGCATGATGAGAAAAGTTCGCCCGCCTTCCTGTCGATTTTCACGATCTCGTCCGTCGCTTCATCGGGTGACCGCAAGGAAGCGGCCGCCCTACCAGGGAGGAAATCATGAAATCGGACAAGGCCATCCCGGCCGGCTATCACACGGCGACCCCCTATCTCGTGGTCCGGGGCGCTTCCCGGGCGATCGACTTCTACAAGAAGGCGTTCGGCGCCCGGGAGCGGTTCCGCCTCTCCCGCGGCAACGACGGGATCGCCCACGCGGAGTTCCAGATCGGCGACTCGTACCTCATGCTCGCCGACGAGTCGCCGGAGTCCGGCCTGCGGTCGCCGGAGTCCCTCGGCGGCACGCCCACGAGCGTGTTCCTGTACGTCGAGGACGTGGACGACGTTTTCCGCAAGGCGGTCGCCGCGGGAGCGAAGCCGACGCTGACGCCGCAGGACATGTTCTGGGGAGACCGCTACGCCAAGGTCAACGATCCGTTCGGACACAGCTGGCAGATCGCGACCCACGTCGAGGACGTCCCTCCCGAGGAGATGGAACGCCGCATGGCCGCGGTTCGCTGATTCGGGGCCTCGCGCCGCAGGGGCGGGCCTGATGCCCGCCCGCCCTCTCATTTGCGTGGCGTGCTCTTCGGCCTGGCTTGGGCTTCGGCGACGACGGCGACGGCTTCCACCTCCAGAAGGAGGTCCGGATCCACGAGGCGCGAAACGCCGATGGTCGTGCTCGCCGGAGGACGCGGAAGATCGCCGAAATACTGCACGCGGACGTCGCGGTAGGCGGCCATCTGGTTCATGTCGGTCAGGTAGGAGTTCAAACGGACGACGTGAGCGAAATCGCTTCCGGCCGCTTCGAGCGCGATCTTCAGGTTTTCGAAGACCTGCCTGGCCTGCGACTTCATGTCCCCGGGGCCGACGACCTTGCCGGCCGCGTCGCGCGCGACCTGGCCGGAGACGAAGACCAGCCGGCCCTCCTCGACCACGACGGCGTGGGTGTAGTTCGGGTTGTTCTGAAGCCCCGCCGGCTGGACGTGCCGGATGCGCGATTGCGCCTCCGCCTCCAGGCAGACTCCAGACAGGATTGCCAGTACGAGCGCGTAGGTTCGAGCCATGTCCTTCCTCACTGTCCCTCGTAAGCCGCCTTCAGCTTCGCGATGTCGAGCTTCTTCATCTGCCAGATGGCCTGGAGGACCCTCTGGGACTTCTTCGGGTCCTTGTCGCTCATGAGCTTTCCCAGGATCGTCGGCACGATCTGCCAGCAGACCCCGAACTTGTCCGTCAGCCAGCCGCACTCGATCTTCTGTCCTCCCTCGGAGAGCTTCTCCCAGAGTTCGTCGATCTCCTCTTGCGTGTCGCAGTTCACCATCAGGGAGATCCCCTGCGAGAACTGGAACGACGGGCCGCCGTTCAACGCCATGAACTCCTGGCCGGCGAGCCGGAATGTGCCCACCAGAAAAGATCCCTTCGGTCCCGGGCCGGCATCGCCGACCCGCGTCGTGCTCAGGATCTTCGAGTCCGGGAAGATGGACGTGTAGAACTGGACCGCTTCCTCCGCGCGGTCCTTGAAGGTCAGGAACGTCGTGATCTTCTGCAAGAGAAACCTCCTCTCCGTTCGATCGAACGATTTCGCAGAAGGCGTGCAAGACGCAAGCCCGTTCACGGGGGCCGAGAGGCTGGCACCGATGCTGCACGGAATCTCTACATCGGAGATTCCCGCGCTCACGCGGTAGTCGGACCCAAGGAGGTTTCATGCTTTCCGACAAGAACGCCGCCGTAACCATCGCCGTCAAGGACACGAAAGCCGCGAAAAAATTCTACGAAGGGGTGCTCGGCTTGAAGCCCATCCCGTCCCGTGAACTGGGCGTCCTCAATTACAAGAGCGGCGATTCCTCGATCCTCGTTTACGAATCCCGCTACGCCGGGACGAACAAGGCGACCGCCGCGACCTGGGTCGTGGACGACGTCGAGAGGGCCGTTGACGACCTGAAGCACAAGGGAGTGAAGTTCGAGCACTACGACATGCCCGAGATGACCCTGAAGGGCGACATCCACGTCGCGGGGCATACGCACGCC
>DATFWF010000181.1:0-7779 GCA_035259605.1 Thermoanaerobaculia bacterium | reverse complement strand
CGCAGGTCAGGACGCCGAACCCGATCGGCGTTCCCGTCCGAGCCGAGAGCGAGGCCAGGGCGCCCGCGACCGCGTGGCCGAGAACCCTGTCGTGCGGCGTCTCCCCCTTCACGATCGCTCCCAGGACGACGAGCGCGTCGGACTTTCCGCTCCGAATCGCGGCGCCCGCGGCCGCGGCCAGCTCGAACGCCCCCGGGACGCGCGCCACCACGACGTCCCTGCCCTTCGCGCCGTGCCGCTCCAGCGCGGCGAGCGCGGACTTCAGCAGGGCCTCGGTGACCGTCGGGTTCCATCGGGAGCAGACGACCGTGAATCGCAGGCCAGCCGCGTCCAGGTTCCCCTCGACTTCCACCGGCTGGAAGGCAGGGGCGATGCGGCGAGGCGAACGGCGAGTGCTCAAGGACCGGATCTCGTGTCGAGGATCCGATGTTATCGCAGATTCTCGAGAGAGGGATCGTCGCCGAAGTTCCGGACGTAGCGCCGCCGGAATTCTTCCCGCGCGTATCGCTTCGGCTGCGGGCCGATCGCTTCGAGAGCGTAGACCGCCGCCACGCTCCCCATGCGTCCCGCCGTCCCCCACGGCGCGCCGATGCGCAGGCCCCGGATCAGCCCGGCGCGGAACGCGTCGCCCACGCCGGTCGGATCCACGGCCTCTCCCTCGAGCCTCGCGGCGGGAACCTGCTCCCCCCGGCCGGAGACCGAGATCGTCGAGCCCTCCGCCCCGTGGGTGACGACCAGCGCCGGGATCCGCTCCTCGATCTCCTCCCGGGAGAGGCCGGTCTTGTGCGTCAGGATCCCGAACTCGTAGTCGTTGACGATGACGATCGAAGCGCCGTCCATTCCCTCTTTCAGCTCCTCTCCGGTGAGCCGAGCGACCTGCTGGCTGGGATCGTAGAGGAACGGGACGCGGAGCGACCGGCACTCGGCCGCGTAGCGGGCCATCGCGCCGGGGTCATTGGGAGAGATGACGACGAGCGCGACCGAGGAGGCGTCGAGCGACTCGATCGAAAGGTCGCCCGCCCGCGCCATCGCGCCCGTGTAGAAGGACGCGATCTGGTTCTGGTCCCGGTCGGTCGAGACGAAGAAAGAGGCGGTGAAGACATCGTCGTGGAGGAGGAGCCCGGAGACGTCCACCCCTTCCGCCGCGAGGCGGTCCCGGTAATCCGCGGCGTCGCGGCCCGCCGTCGCGAAGAGGAGCGGGGTGTCCCCGAGGAGCGCCAGGGAGTACGCGATGTTGGGGCCGCAGCCGCCCGGAACCCGGCGCATCTCGTCCACCAGGAACGAGACCGAAAGCCTCGAGAGGCGGTCCGGGATCAGGTGCTCGACGAACCGCCCGGGAAACGTCATCAGGTAGTCGAAGGCGACCGAGCCCGTGACGACGACGCGCCCGGATACGGCAACCGGAAATCGTGAATCGGGAATCGACAAGACTTCTCCGATTACCGGTTTCCGATTTCCGATTTCCGGCTCGGGTCGGTCATAGGTAACGGCCGGCGATGGGCCGGAGCCGTTCCCTGGCGGCATCGGAAACGGCCTTCGGGTCGGTCAGGATCGCGTAGCGCAGGGCGTCGCGGCAGGCGCAGGAGCGCGCCGGGTCCACCCGCGGCACGGCTCCGGCGAGGGCCCGGCCGGAGGCCGCGGCGTTTTCCGAGAGAACCTGGAGCACGGCCTCGACCGAGACGGCCTCGGTCTGCTCGCGCCAGCAGTCGTAGTCCGTCACGAAGGCGAGCGTCGCGTAGCAGATCTCCGCCTCGCGGGCGAGCCGCGCCTCCGTCAGGTTGGTCATGCCGATGATGTCCGCGCCCCAGGAGCGGTAGAGCGACGACTCGGCGCGCGTGGAAAACTGCGGTCCCTCCATGCAGACGTAGGTTCCCCCGCGGTGAACCGTCAGCCCCTGCTCCTCCGCGCTCGACGCGAGGACGCCGGCCAGAGAAGGACAGACCGGGTCCGCGAAGGCGACGTGCGCGACGATGCCGTCGCCGAAAAACGTGTCGCGGCGGTGCCGGGTGCGGTCCACGAACTGGTCCGGGACGACCGCGTGCCTCGGGGCGTACTCCTCCTTGAGGCTGCCGACGGCGGAGACCGAGAGGATCGCGTCGCAGCCGAGCATCTTGAAGCCGCAGATGCTGGCGCGGTAATTGATCTCGGTCGGCGAGACCCGATGCCCGCGGCCGTGGCGCGGAAAGAACGCGACCGGGACTCCCGCGAGCGTCCCGGTGACGTAAGGATCCGAGGGCTTCCCGAACGGCGTCTCGAGCGACTCCTCGCGAGAACCCTCGAGATCCGCGAGCGCGTAGACGCCGCTTCCCCCGATCAGCCCGATCCGCCCGCGCCCGGCGCTCATGCGGGCACGCCGCCGGCGGAGAGCCGGTGCAGCTCGATGGCGCGCAACACGTCGATCGCGAGGGCGAGCGCGGCCCGCCCCGCCGCGCCGTCCACGAGCGGCGGCCGCCGGCTCCGCACCGAGGCGGCGAAATCGGCAAGCTCGCGGGCGAGCGGCTCTTCCGGGGCCACCGCCACCTGCTCGAAGGCGATCTCCGGCTCCGATCCCCCGCGCGAGAGCCGGAACGCGCTGACGGCGCGAGCCTGCATGTCCACCGAGAGGTAAAGCGAGGGCGCGAAGACCCGGAGCTTGCGGACCTTCCTGGCGGAAACGCGGGACGCGGTCAGGTTGGCGACGCAGCCCCCCTGGAAGGCGATACGCGCGTTGGCGATGTCCACGAGCGGCGTCAGGACGGCCAGTCCCGCCGCGCGGATCTCCTCGACCGGCCTCCGCGCGAGCGATTGCACGATCTGCAGGTCGTGGATCATCAGGTCGAGGACGACGTCCACGTCGAGGCTCCGGCGGGTGAAGGAGCCCAGCCGGTCCACCTCGACGAAGACGGGCGACGGCGCCAGCGTCATCGCGGCTTCGACCGCCGGGTTGTGGCGCTCGATGTGCCCGACCGCCAGGATCCTTCCCTTGGCCCGTGCGAGAGCGACGAGGCCGTCGGCCTCCTCGAGGCTCGCGGTCATCGGCTTCTCGACGAGCACGTCCACGCCCTTCTCGAGCAGCTCGGAGGCGATCTCCGCGTGCGAGACCGTCGGGGTCGCCACGACCGCCGCCTCCGCCACCGAGGCGACAGCGGCGAGGTCGGCGAGCGTCTTGAGCCCGAACTCGCGGGCGACGTCTTCCGCCCGCCCGTTGTGGTGGTCGAGGACTCCCGCGACCTCGACGCCGGGAAGCGAAGCCGCGACTCGCGCGTGGTGGCGCCCGAGGTGCCCGACGCCGATGACGGCCAGCCGGACCGGGCGCTCGCCCGGCGTCACCGGTGGAAACCCCGTTTGCTTTCGCGGATGAACCGGAGGAGGTAGTCGACGTCGGGCTGGCCGGAGAGCTCTTCCTCGATCTTCGGGAGGGCCTGCGTCGTGTTGAGCCGGGACTTGATCAGCAGCCGGTAGGCGCGCTCGAGGGCCTTCAACCGGTCTTCGGAGAAGCCCTGGCGCTGGAGGCCGATGCGGTTGATCCCGTAGGTCTTCGCGTCGCTCCCTTCCGTCTTGCAGAACGGCAACACGTCCTGGCGCAGCGCCGCGTACGCGCCGACGAACGCGTAGCTGCCGATCCGGACGAACTGGTGGCCTCCGACGAACGCACCCAGGATGACGCGGTCTCCCACGTCGACATGGCCGGCCAGCGCCGCCGAGTTCGCCAGCACGTTGTACGAGCCCAGCCGGCAGTCGTGCGCCACGTGGCTGCACGCCATGAAGTAGTTGTTGTCGCCGATCACGGTCTCGCCGTCTCCCTGGGCGGTCCCGCGGTGGATGGTCGAGAACTCCCGGAAGACGTTGCGGTTCCCGATCCGGACGCTCGTCTTCTCGCCGCGGTATTTCAGGTCCTGCGGCTCGAAGCCGATGACCGCGTGGGCGAAGACCCGGTTGCCCTCTCCGAGCACGGCCGGCCCGTCGATCGTCGCGTGCGCGCCGACCGTCGTCCCGTCGCCGAGCTCGACGTCCGCGCCGATGACGGCGTAGGGCCCGATCTCGACGCCCGAGCCCAGGCGAGCCCGTGGCGAGACGATCGCCGAGGAGTGAACCGCCGCGCTCAAGGGCGGTCCACCAGTGTCGAGAGAAGCTCCGCCTCGGTGCAGAGCGCGCCGTCCACGGTCGCCACGGTCTTGCAGCGGCAGGCGCGGCTCCGAAGCTGGACGATTTCCGCCTCGATACGGAGCTGGTCGCCCGGGACGACGGGGCGGCGGAACTTGCAGCGGTCCACGGAGGAGAGGTAGAGAAGCTTCTTCTCGTGGTCCGGGACGACCCCGAGAAGCCCGATCGCCGCGACCTGCGCCATCGCCTCCAGGATCAGCACGCCAGGCATCACCGGGTTGCCGGGGAAATGCCCCTGGAAGAACTCCTCGTTGAAGGTGACGTTCTTGATGCCGACGATCCGCTTGCCCTTCTCGACCTCGAGGATCCGGTCCACGAGGAGGAACGGGTAGCGGTGCGGCAGGATCTTCAGGATGTCGTTGATTCCGTACTGCACGGCTACGTCCCCTCCTCCTCTTTCGCGGTGCGCGCCTCGAGGCGCTCGACCTTCCGCGCCAGCTCCGGGAGGCGCGCGACCCACGCGGCGCTCCTCAGGAAGTCGCGGTGCCGCGTCGCGGGCATCCCGGACATGACCGTCCCCGCCTCGATGCTCGCTCCCCGGACGATTCCGGCCTGGCCGGTCAGGATCGCTCCGTCGCCGATGACGACGTGGTCCGAGACGCCGACCTGCCCGGCGAGCGTGACTCGCTTCCCGATCCGGCAGGACCCGGCGATGCCGGCCTGGCCGCACAGGAGCGAGTGCTCTCCGACGACGACGTTGTGGCCGACCTGAACGAGGTTGTCGATCTTCGTCCCCCGGCCGATGACCGTCTCGCCGAGCGTGGCGCGATCGATCGCCGCGTTGGCGCCGATCTCGACGTCGTCCTCGACCCGGACGATGCCGACCTGCGGGACCTTCCGGTGGCGCTCCCCGTCCCAGAGGTATCCGAACCCATCCGAGCCGACGACGGCTCCCGAGTGGAGGATGCAGCGCGACCCGACCCGGCAGCGCTCGAGCACGGCGGCGTTGGGATGGAGCAGGCAGTCCTCGCCGACGACCGCATCTTTCCCGACGTAAGACCCGGCGCCGAGGACCGTGCGCGCGCCGACGACCGCGCCCGCCTCGACCGTCGCGCCGGCCGCGACGGAGACGCCCTTGCCGAGCCTCGCCCCGGGATCGATTCGAGCGCCTTTCGAGATGCGCGGCGCCGGCCGCGCGGGAGGGCGCCAGGCGTCGAGCCAGACGGCCAGGGCGAGGGCCGGTTTGGCGCAGAGGACAGCCGGCTTTCCGGCGCACTGGTCTTCGGAGGCGGCGATGAGAGCGCCCGCCCGGCTGTCCGCCGCCTGCCTCAGCAGGCGCTCGTCCGACACGAAGGAGAGGTCCGTCGGCTGCGCGTCGGCGAGGCCCTGGACGCCGGTCAAGCGAAGGGAGGCGTCGCCGAGGACGCGGCCGCCGACCGTCTCGGCGACCTGGGCCAGGGTGAAGAAGGCGGGGGCGCGTCTCTTCGAGGATCGAGCTTTCGACGGCGTCGTCTTCGATGAGGTCTTTTTCACGCGGCAGGGATAGTAACCGACGAGAGCCCCGAGGGGCGGGAGGGCGCAAGGCCCTCCCCTACAGAACCGGGCGCGATCCCCTTAAGATGCCTTCTTGGCGGCGGGGGTCGGCTTGGGGGCCGCAGGGGCGGCCGGCTTGGGAGCGGTCGTCGTCGCGGCGGAGGCCTTGTTGTTGGCCGCCGGGTTGGGCAGCGCGACGTTCGTGTTGATCCGCTTGAGCACCTCGTCCGTCACGTTGACCGCGTCGTCGGCGTACATGATCCCGGCGCGCGAGTCGAGGACGACGGCGTACCGGCGCTCCTTGAAGAAGTCCTTGACGATCGGCCCGATCCGGTTCTCCAGGGCCTGCATCTCCTTGCGTTCGGCCTCCTGGAGGTCCTTCTGGGCGTCCTCCTGCATCCTCTTCCAGGCCTTCTGCTTGTCGTCGGCCTGCTTCTGGAGCTGCTCGAGCTTGTCGGCCGGCATCGAGCCGCCCTGGTCGGTCAGCTTCTGGACGAGGTCACGGGCTTCCTTTTCGACCTTGTCGAGATCGTCTTTCTTCTGGGCCTGCATCTTCTGGAGGCGGCTGTACGCCTCCTTGCCGGGGGCGGACTCGAGCGCCAGCCTCTGCGCGTCGATGATTGCGATGCCCCCCGTCCCGACGGCCGAAGACGAGGGGGATGCCTGGGCGGGCGCTGGCGCGCTGGCCGCCGGGGCGGTCGTTTGAGCTGTCATGGCCGCCGCGAAGCCGGCTGCCATGGTCGTGAGCAGTACGCGTCTCATTGAATCTCCTTCATTGCCAAGCTTTGCGAAGCCGCCAATAGTAGCAAAAACTGCCGGTCAACACGAAAACCGGCCGGGGACCGGTCGCATTCCTTGCTAGAAAGTCCGGCCGATCGAGAAGTCGAAGCCGGACTTGCGCTCGGACAGGCTGTTGATCGGGAACCCGAACTGGTCGATCGGAGTGATCGGGTGCAGGTTCCACGAGTAGATGAACCGCAGCGGCGCCTGGAAGATCGGCAGGAACACCCGCATCTCGATGCCGGCGGAGGAGCGGACCCGCGAGATCTGGAAATTCTGGCTCTCGTGGTACACGTTGCCCACGTCGGAGAAGACGAGCAGCTTCGCCGGACCCACCGAGAAGAAGACGTATTCCAGGTTCACGACGAAGAACTTGTTCCCGCCGAGGATTCGCCCGAACTCGTCGGTGAAGACCTGGTTGTTCTCCTTCAGCGGCAGGACGGCGCCGGCCCGGAATCCTCGGAGGCTCTGCTCGCCGCCGATCTGGAAGCGCTCGAAGATCGGGATCCCCTTGCCCCCGTAGGCGGCGACCCAGCCGCCCTCGACGTTGACGGCGAAATAGGTCCGCCTCGGCCAGCGCAGGGGGAAGTACTTCGAGGTTCCGAGGAGCGGCTTGATGAAGCTGTCGGTGCCGCCGATATTGGCGCCCGCGATCTGAACGGTCGTGTAGTAGCGGAACCCCTGGTTGGGATCGAAGGGGTCGTTGCGGCTGTCGTAGCGGTACCCCGGGGTGAAGGACGAGGTCGTCCCCGTGGTCTGGGTGAACTTGTCCGGCGGGATCGGCTGTCCCGGAGAGGTCGGCGCGCCGCGCACCGGGAAGTTCGCCTTGACGTCCTCGTACTGGTAGAGGATCGACCAGCTGTCGAAGATCGTGATCCCGCGTCCGAAGAAGAGGCTCCCGCCCTTGCGCTTCTCGTCGATGTTCAGGTAGTCGACGTTGCGCGAGTAGAGCGACACGCCCACGGATTGATTCCGGTCCATGAACCACGGGACCGTGTAGGAGAGGTCGTAGTAGTTGGAAACCTTCCCGATCTGCGCCGAGGCGCCGAGGATCTCGCCGCGCCCCATGAAGTTCCGGGTCTGGAACGAGAACTGCCCGAAGAACCCGTCGAGGGCCGAGTAGCCCGCGCCGAACTGGACCTCGTTGCGCGAGGTCTCGGTCCCCTTGAGCGTCAGGTCCACCTTCTTCTCCTGCGGGCGGACGGCGAACTCCGGCTCCTCGTTGACCTTGAAGTAGCCGAGCTGCTGGAGCTTCTGGAGGCTCTTCTTGACCGCGTCCATGTCCATCACGTCGCCCTCGTCCAGGGCGAACTCCCGGCGGATGACCTTGTCTCGGGTCGTGGTGTTGCCCGTCACCTCGAGGCGGCCGAGGAAGAACTTGTC
>DATFWF010000180.1:0-14256 GCA_035259605.1 Thermoanaerobaculia bacterium | reverse complement strand
CGGGGGCGGCGCGGGAGGGGGCCCGGCGGTCTCCGCCGAGCGCTTCCCGGTCATCGGCCTTCCCGCGGACACTCGGATGCTCGCGCCGGAGATCGTCGAAGGAAGATGGCTCCAACCGGACGACGAGGACGCGATCGTCGTCAACAGCGCCTTCCGCGCGGGCGGCGCGCCTCCCGGAATCGGCACCCGGATCGCCTTGCGGATGGGGCCCGCGCGCATGACGTGGCGGGTCGCCGGCGTCGCGAGAGAGGCCTTCTCCCAGCCGATCGGGTACGTGCCCCTGAGCTTCTTCGAGAAGCACGGCCACGAGGGCTCCGTCAACGCTCTCCGCCTCTCGCTCGAGAAGACCGACGAGGGCTCGGCGCGCCGGCTCTTCGAAAACCTGGAGGAGAACCTCGAGCGGGTGGGCATCCGCCCGGCGAGCCTGATGAGCCAGGGGGAGGGGCGGCTCAGCTTCGACGAGCACATGCTGATGATCTACGTCTTCCTGATCGTCACCTCGCTCGTCCTCGGCGGCGTGGGCGGGCTCGGCCTCATGACCACCCTGCATTTGAACGTCATCGAACGGCGCCGCGAGATGGGAGTGCTGCGCGCCGTCGGGGCCTCCTCCAGATCGGTATGGGCGATCGTCGCGGCCGAAGGCGCCGTGATCGCGGTCGTGAGCTGGGCGGTGGCCGGCCTCGCCGCCTGGCCGCTGTCCCGGGCGCTCGCGAACCTGATGGTGAAGCTCCTCTTCCCCGGAGGGCTCGACTTCTCCTTCGAGCCCGTGGGTTTCTGGCTGTGGCTGGCCGTCTCGCTCGCGCTCGGGGTCGCGGCGAGCTTCCTCCCCGTCTGGCACGCCTCGCGCGGAGAAGTCCGCGAAGCGCTGGCCTACGAATGAGAAGCCGCAAGACCTCCCTGTGGCTCGCCGTCGCCCTGGCCCTGGCGGTGACCCTCGCGATCTGGTTCGGAGCCCCCGCCCTGTGGCGCTGGTTCCTCGCGATGCACCACATCCACTAGCTGCGTCTCGCGGCTCAATCGTGATTTGGTGGCGATCAATCCGTCCCGGCGTCGGCTGCTGCCTCCCTCGTCGGCACGCGCCGGCTCGCAGCTTTGAGGGCGGATCAATTAGGAAGACCGGTCTCGAGTCACTAACGATCCCGTTACGGTCAATTCAGGGTGGGGATTGACGAGGCGACAACCCTGTAGATATCCTACACCCTTGGCCGTTTCGAAGTCCGATGCGCCTTCCGGCCGGATCGAGCTGCTGCAGGGCACGCTCGATCTCCTGATCCTCCAGACGCTGCGCTGGGGCAAGCGTCACGGCTACGGGATCGCGCAGATGATCCGGACCGGATCGCGCGACGCGCTCCAGGTGGACACCGGCTCTCTCTATCCCGCGCTTCACCGCCTCGAGCGCAAGCGCGCCGTCGCGGCCGAGTGGGAGATGTCGGAGAACAACCAGCGCGTGCGCGTCTATCGCCTGACCACCTCCGGCGCGAGGCTCCTCGCGCAGGAGAAGTCGAGGTGGGAGCAGCTCTCCGAGGCGATCGGGGGCGTGCTGATGGCTCCTTCGGAGAGCGAGCCGTGAAACTGCCCTGGCCCTTCCGGAGCCGCGAGCGCCGCAACCGCGAGCTGGAGGAGGAGATCGCCGCGCACCTTCGCGAGGCGCAGCAGGATCGGATCGCGCTCGGCGAATCCCCGGAAGAGGCGGCGGCCAACGCGCGCCGCGAATTCGGCAGCCAGGCACTCGTCTCGGAAGAGACGCGGGAAGCGTGGGGCGGCCTGTGGCTCGAGCGGCTCGTCCAGGACCTCGGCTTCGGTTTCCGGATGCTCCGCAGGAGCCCGGGCTTCTCGCTCCTGGCGATGCTTTGCCTGACCGTCGGCATCGGCGGCAGCGCCGCGGTCTTTTCCTGGATCGAGGGAGTCCTCCTGCGTCCCTTCCCGCTCGTCGCGGACCAGGGCCGGATCCTCGCCGTCACCGGGACGATCCGCGGCGCCCCCGCCCCCGGCCTGGCCGAAATGTCCTGGCCGGACTTCCGCGACCTGAAGAGCTGCCCGCGCATCGAGTCCGTCATCGCCGAGAAGATCACCGGGACGACGCTGAACTACGGCGACCGCGCCGAGCGGGTGCCCGGAAGCGTCGTCTCCTCCAACTATTTCGAGGCGCTCGGCGTGCGCCCGATCCTGGGGCGCGGCTTCGAGCCGTCCGAAGATTCCGGGCGCAACGCGCACCCGGTGACGGTCATCAGCTACCAGGCGTGGAAGGAGCGGTTCGGGGGCGACACGGCGATCCTGGGAAAGACCCAGGTCTTGAACGGCCTGCCGCACACGATCGTCGGCGTCGCGCCGGAAGGCTTCTACGGGACCTTCGTGGGATACGCGTTTCAGTTCTGGGTCCCGCTGTCCATGCAGCCGCAGCACATCGACAACGGCGAAGACCACCTCGAGGACCGCGGCGCGCGGTGGATCGAGGGCTTCGTCCGCGTCAAGCCGGGCGTGACCCGGCGCCAGGCGCAGGAAGAGGTTTCGGCGCTCTCCGCGGGGCTGGAGAAGGGGTACCCGGCCACCAACCGCGGCCGTGGCGTCCGTCTCTTCCCGCTCTGGCAGACTCCTTTCAACAACGCGGGGGCGTTATTGCCCACGCTGGCGGTGGCCCTGGTCGTGGTGATCTCCGTGCTTCTCATCGCGTGCGCCAACGTGGGCAACCTCCTGCTCGTTCGGGCATTCGCCCGCCGGAAGGAGATGACGGTCCGGGTCGCGATCGGGGCCGGCCGCGGACGGCTGGTGCGGCAGCTCCTGACGGAAGGCCTCATCCTCTCGATCGTGTCCGCGGCCGCCGGAGTCGGCGTCGCCCGGGCTCTGCGCGACGCGCTGGTGCTTCTCATCCCGGTTCGAGGCGTCCCGCTCCGCGTCGCCGGCACGCTCGACTGGAGGGTCATCGCGCTCTGCGCGGGGGTCTGTCTCGTGACGACCGTTCTCTTCGCGCTCGCCCCGGCGATCCTGGCGAGCCGGATCGACGTGGCCGGCGTGCTCCGGGAGGAGACGCAGGCGGGAGGTCTCGGCGGACCGCGCGGGAAGTTCCGCGTCCGGTCGGCCTTCGTCCTGGTCCAGATGTCGCTCTCCTTCGTCCTGCTGGTCGGCGCCGGCCTCGTCCTCCGCAGCCTGAACGGCGTGCGCTCCGCGAGCCCCGGCTTCTCGGCGGAAGGGTTGCTGACGACCTCGGTCAACCTCTTCACGGCCGGGTACGACAAGCCGCGCGCGAAGAACTTCCAGGAGGCGCTGATCGAAAGGGTGCGGACGATCCCCGGAGTCGAGTCGGCGGCGCTCTCCCGCGTGACGCCCTTCAGCTACCGCACGTATTCCTCCGCGCCGATCGCCGTGGAAGGCTATGTTCCCCCTCCCGACCAGCAGCCCTCGGCGGAGTACAACGAGATCGGGCCGGGCTTCCTCGCGACGCTGAAGATCCCGCTTCTCGCCGGGCGGGAGTTCACGCGCGCCGACGACGAGGCGGCGCCTCCGGTCGCCGTGGTGGACGAGACGATGGCCGCGCGTTACTGGCCCGGGAAGGACCCGCTGGGCCGGGTGCTCCTGGTGAAGGGGCAGCCGAGGAGGATCGTCGGGGTCGCGAAGGCGGCGGCGTACAGCCAGCTCCTGGAGACTCCGGCGCCGTTCTTCTACGTTCCACTGCGCCAGAACTTCTCGCCGTCCACGGGGCTGCAGATCCGGACGAAGCTCTCGCCGGGGGCGTTGGCGCCGATCCTGGCCCGCGAGATCCACAGCCTCGACGCGAACGTCTCTCCCTACCAGGTCATCACGATGCGGGAGCAGCTGGACGCCAAGAGCTCGCCGCAGCGCGTCGCGGCCACGATCCTCTCCGTCTTCGGCGCTCTCGCCCTGGGACTGGCCGCGGTCGGTCTCTACGGCGTGATGGCGTCGGTCGTGTCGCAGAGCGCGCGGGAGCTGGCGATCCGGACGGCGCTCGGGGCGCGGACGGCCGACCTCATCCGGCTCGTCCTCTCTCACGGGCTCTCCCTGACGGCGATGGGGGTCGCCCTGGGAGCCGCGGCGGCGCTCGTTCTGACACGGCTCCTCGGGTACCTGCTCTACAAGGTCGGCCCGCGCGACCCGGGGGCGTTCGGGACCGCGCTCCTGGTGATGGCGGCCGCGTCGCTCGCGGCCTGCCTGATTCCCGCGTGGCGCGTGGTGCGGGCGGACCCCGCGAGGGCGCTGCGTGCCTAGGTTGCCGCACATTGATGTCCGAAAACGGCGAAGGGAATCCGCGCCGCCGCGGTACGCTTCCGCCATGAAGCTCGACGCGAAGACCTGCAACCGGGCCCGGCTTTCGCGCGACAGGACGTTCGACGGAAAGTTCTTCATCGGCGTGATCACAACCGGGATCTACTGCCGGCCGATCTGCCCTTCTCCGCATGCCCGCCGCCGCAACGTCCGGTTCTTCCCGTCCGCGAGGGAGGCTGTCGCCGCGGGGTTCCGGGCGTGCCTGCGCTGCCGCCCCGAGACGGCGCCCGGCACTCCCGCCTGGTTCGGGACCTCGGCGACCGTGCACCGGGCGCTTCGCCTGATCTCCGAGGGGGCGTTGAGGGACCACGGCGTGGCCGTGCTCTCGCGGAGGCTGGGCGTGAGCGCGAGGCACCTCGACCGGCTTTTTCGTGCGCACCTGGGGCTCTCTCCGCGAGCCGTCGCGAGCGCGAATCGCCTGCTCTGCGCGAAGCGGCTGATCCGCGACACGAACCTTCCCATGTCCCGCGTCGCGCTGGAATCCGGGTTCCGGAGCGTCAGGCGCTTCAACGACTCGATCCGCAAAGTCTACGGACGAACTCCGTCGGAGCTCCGGCGAATGGGCCGCTCCGCCGCCCCGCTGAAGCTCGCCCGAGCGCAATGACGACCTTCTGGGAAATGCCGAGCCCGGTCGGGCCGCTGCTTCTCTCCGGAGACGAGCAGGGCCTTCGCGGGATCTCGTTCCAGAGCGGGCCGCACGCCGCGGTCCCGGCCGCGCGGTGGACGCGGGCCCGCGAGCCTTTCGAGAGCGTGATCGCGCAGCTCGAGGAGTACTTCGCGGGAGCTCGCCGGCGCTTCGAGCTGGCGCTCGCTCCGGAGGGCAGCCCCTTCCAGTGCGAGGTCTGGGCGATGCTGCGGCGGATTCCGTACGGCGAGACGATCACCTACAGCGAGCTCGCGAGGCGGCTGGGGCGCTCCAGCGCTGCCCGCGCCGTGGGCGCCGCGAACGGGCGAAACCCCATACCCGTCGTCATTCCCTGTCACCGGGTCGTGGGGGCGGACGGTTCCCTGACCGGCTTCGGCGGAGGGCTCGACGTCAAGCGGCGCCTGCTTTCCCTCGAGGCCCGGTTTCGAGAGCCGGTCCCGGGCGCCGCCAGAGACCTCTTCGAGCTCGCGCGGAACGCGCCGCGATGACGCGGCGCCTGGCGGCCCGTCGCGGCGCGGCCGCGCTGCTGTCCGTCCTCTCCGCGGTGTTCGCCGCGCCCGGCGCCTCCGCGGCGACTTCTCCACGGTGCGCTTCCGAAGCGCATCGCCAGTTCGACTTCTGGGCCGGCGACTGGGACGCCTACGGCCTCGATGAAGGAGGCAAGCTCGTCGGGCGGGCCCGGGTGGAGGTCATCCTCGACGGCTGCGCGATCCTGGAGACTTACGACCAGCTCGACGGATTGAGCGGCCGAAGCTTCAGCATCTACGATGCTTCCCGCGGCGTCTGGCACCAGAGCTGGGTCACGAACCGCGGCCAGCTCCTTCTGCTCGAGGGGAGGTTCCAGGACGGCCGGATGGTCCTGACCGGCACGGACCGCCGCGGCGACGGGCGCGCTCCCCTCATCCGCGGCGCCTGGAGCAGGGCCGAGGGCGGAGTCCGGGAGACGGCAGAGACTTCCGAGGACAACGGCCGGACCTGGAAGCCGTTCTTCGACATTCTCTTCAAGCCGCATCCCCCCGCGGCGAAATAAGGCCGGATCTCGAATCGCGGACCGGCGTCCGGTTGACCGGGCGGGCGGCGTGCCTCATCATTCCCGGGTCCACCGCAGCCTGGATGAGCAAAAACCGAAACGGGAATGTCCTTTCCCGGATCAGTAACGCGCGCCGGATCGCCGCTTTCCTGATCACGCTGGCCGCGCTCGGAGCGGAGCGGCTGGAGGCCGCGGTCTCCGCCAGTCTCGCGGCGGCTCCGCCCGGGCCGGCGCCGGTAGGAACCGTCGTGACCTGGTCGGCGAAGGCGGCCGGCGTTTCCGGGGAGGTCTGGTACCGGTTCCGGGCGCGCGAAGCGGGAGGCTCCTTCCGCACGATCCGCGACTTCGGGCCCCTGGACACGCTGGACTGGACCTCGCTCGACGAAGGGACCTGGGAGATCGAGGTCGCGGCGCGGGGAAGGAGCGGCGGCGAGGTCGCGACGACCCGTTCTCTCTACGAGGTCCAGAGCCGGGTTCGCGACGGCCGGCCGGCCGTCACGGCGACGTCCCATCCGCTCGTGTTCCTGTTCAGCGATCCGGGATGCGGCGCGGGCCTCGCCCGCGTCGAGGTGCGCGCGGAAGGAGGCGAGGTCCGGTCCACCCCCTGGAAGCCGTGCTCGCGGGGGCGGAGCTTCAATTCCTATGTCGCGGGCCTGAAGCCCGGCGCTTCCTATTCGGCGTCGCTCGCCGTGGACCGCGGCCGCGGCGTCTCCTCGGGAGAGGCCGTTCCCTTCACGGCCGGAGCGGCCTCCTCCAAGCTGGTGCTGCCGACGGTCCCCCGGCCGGCCGGCGAGACGCAGGCGCAGGCCGTTCTCCTCCAGGCGGTCATCGGCAAGCCGGCGGTCGCGACGGACCTCTCCGGCCGGCTTCTCTGGTACGGCCCGTCCGACATCAACTACGTCACCCGGCCGGAGAGCGGCGGAACCTTCTTCGGGCTCATCCAGTCCAAGACCGATCCCGCCCGGGAGGTCTTCCGACTCTTCGACCTCGTCGGCACGACGCAGCTCGAGACCAACGCGGCGCGCGTCAACGAGCAGCTCGCGGCGGCCGGCAAGCGGCAGATCAGCGGCTTCCACCACGAGGTGAGATTCCTCTCCGACGGGAAGATCCTGGTGCTGGCGATGGTCGAGCAGATCCTTCCCTACATCCAGGGCGACGGGCCGGTGGACGTCATCGGCGACATGATCCTCGTGCTCGACGCGGACTTGAACGTCGTCTGGACGTGGGACGCCTTCGATCACCTGGACATCTCGCGGGGAGCCGTCCTCGGCGAGACGTGCAAGGCCAACGGGTGCGACCACCATTACCTCGCCGACGACGGGAACGACTGGACGCACGGCAACGCCGTGTCCGAGACGCCCGGCGGCGACCTGCTCTACTCCGCGCGGTCGCAGGACTGGCTCCTCAAGATCGACTACCGCGGCGGAGCGGGCGGCGGGAACGTCCTCTGGCGGTTCGGCAAGGAGGGAGATTTCGCGCTGGAATCCTCCGGGCCCTTCGATCCCTGGCCCTGGTTCTCGCACCAGCACGACCCGTCCTACGAGCCGGACAACCCGTCGGCGATCTCGGTCTTCGACAACGGCAACACCCGGGTCCAGTCCTTCCCCGGGGAAAACAGCCGGGGTCAGGTCTACGTTCTCGACGAAGACCGCCGGACTGCGACACGCCGTCTCAACCTGGACCTGGGGATGTATTCCTTTGCCCTCGGCTCCGCCCAGAGGCTGCCGGACGGGACGTACCACTTCGACCTCGGAGCGACCTTCGACGCGACGAGCTCCTCGAAGCTGGCCGGGTTCTCGATCCAGGTCGATCCCTCGGCCAACGACGTCCTCTGTGCGACGAAGCTCCAGGCCGGGGTCTACCGTTCCTGGCGCCTCGACGACCTCTACGGGCCCGCCGCCGCTCCTCCAATCGCGCCGGGGCTGCTCGTGCCTTTCCGCCCGTAACGAGGGCTCTTCCACGGGTCAGACAACTCGGGGTTCCTCAGGAGCTCCTCGTCGGTGAGGCTCTCGAGGAACGCGACGATGTCGCACTTTTCCTGCGCCGTCATGGAGAAACCGCGGATGAGCCTGGACCGATCGGGGTTCCGGTCGCCCCCGCGCGCGTAGTGTTCCAGGACCTCGTCCAGGGTCGCGTAGCGTCCGTCGTGCATGTAGGGCGCCGTCGCCGCGATGTTTCGCAGCGTCGGGATCTTGAAGCGTCCGCCGCCGGCGATCCCGTTGTTGACGAGGCGTGGCGCAACGGAAGGGCCGCCGCGCCACAACGCCGGCCCGGCGAACGCGAGCCCGCCGTGGCACGAGCCGCAGGCGAGCCTTTCGGAGAAGAAGAGGGACATCCCTCGCCGGGCCTCCTCGGACATCCCGGCCGTGTCGTCGCGCCACACGAACCGGTCGTACGCGGAGTCGCCCGAGACGATCGTCCGCTCGAAGGACGCGATCGCGCGGCGGGCGTTTCGGAGCGTGATCGGCTCCGCCTCCCCCGGGAAGGCGCGGGGGAAGAGGTCCCGGTAAACCGGCTCGGCGCGCAGGCGCGAGAGAACTTCCTTCTCGTGGCGCCGGACTCCCATCTCGACCGGGTGCTCGTTGGTGAGGGGGACGAGCGCCTGCTCCTCGAGGCCCCGCACGCGCGGGTCCGACCAGGTCAGCGAGGCGGCGTAGGCGGCGTTGGCGAGGCTCATCGCGGCGCGGGGGTGCGTCGCGCCGGTCGATCCGATCGCCCGGGAGCGCCCGTCGGTGAAGGCCCGGGCCTGCTCGTGGCACGACGCGCAGGACTGCGTCCCGTTGCCGGAGAGGCGGGGATCGTAGAAGAGCCGCCGGCCCAGCTCGACCTTCTCGCCCGACATCGGGTTTTCCGCCGGTACGCGAGGAGCGGGGAAGCCTCGCGGCAGACCGGCCGGAGCCGCGGCCGTCCCGCGCGAGAGCAGGATGGCCAGGAGGAGCGCCGCGCCGTTCACCAGCGCGGTTTCTCCGGCTTCGAGTAGGAGGAGACCTGGGAGGCGAGCTGCTTTCTCTCTCCCGCCCACTTCGCGAATTCCTCGAGCCGCGCGGGATCGAGGCCGGCGGGGTCGGTCTTCCTCTTCTCGAGCCACTTGTCGATCGCCGCCGTCAGCTCGTTGGCCCGCGGGCGATCGATCTGGAAGAGCGCCATGTAGACCGTCTTGACTTCGTCGATCTGGTTTAACGCGAGCAGGGCCTCGGCGCGGTATTCCATCGCCGGCGTGTAATTGGGCTGGATCGCCAGCGACTTGTTGTACGCCTCGAGCGAAGCGGGGTAGTTGCCGATCTTCCTGTAGGAGTAGCCGAGGCTTCCCCAGGCCTGGAAGAAGCCGGGATTCTTCTCGGTCGCCTTGACGAATTTCTTGACAGCGTCTTCGTGCTTGTCTTTCGCTTTCCCCTCGAGCTTCGCCCGCTTGCCCGAGTCGGCTTCCGCGGCGGCTTCCTTCTCGTACTTTGCGGCCTTCTCCTGGTAACCGGTTCCGTCGTTGAAGAGGCCGACCGCCTCCTGCTCCGGCGTGAGGGGGTCCCGCCTCTGCTGGGGCGCCGACATCGGAGAAGACGGGCCCGACGCAAGGCCGATGGCGGGGATGAGCAGCGCCGCCGCGTAGAGAAGCTTCTTCATCGTGATCCTCCTTTTCGGCAACCTAACAGACCGCTTCCGCGGCCGTTGTCAGATTTGTGTCAGAAAGGCGGAAACCGGTGCGATTTGACGATTTCTTAACCCGGCGGGGCATTCCGCCGGGCTACGATGCCCGGCGCCGGCTTCCCGAAAGGAGCTTTCGATGGGACGGATCGCCGCGGTCCTGGCCTCGCTCTCCCTCCTCGCCGGGAACCTGCCCGCGCAGACGGCGCCGTCCCCGGGAGTGCACGAATTCCTCGTGGACGACGCGTGGGGCCGCGACACCGTGCAGTTCCGGACGACGGCGCCCGTCGAGGACATCGTCGGCACGACCAACGAGGTGACCGGGTATGTCCGCGCCGACCCGAAGAACCTTGCGGGGCCGGGCACCGCCGCCAGACTCGAGGTCGTCCTCAACACGATCAAGACCGGCATCGAGATGCGCGACGGCCACGTCGCCAGGGCGCTCGGGGCCGACACGTCCCCGGTCGCCGTCTTCACCCTGGAGAAGATCAAGTCGGCGGCCCCGAACGCGCTTGAACCCAACGTGACGGCCAACCTGACCGGGGAGGGGTGGCTCGAGTTGAAAGGGGTCCGGAAGAAGATCGACGTCGGCGCCCAGGTGACCTACGTCCCGAGAGGCGGGCCCTTCAACCAGATGCGCCCGGGCAACTTCGTCAAGCTCGTCGCGACCTTCGACGTCCGACTCGCGGATTTCGGCGTCGAGCGCAAGGGCCAGGTTCTCCCTCTCCAGGTCGGCGAGCTCGCCCACGTCACGGTGACGGCCCTGGCAAGCGACGCTTCCACCGAGGAGGCGAAGGCCTACCGCGAGAAGGCGGTCAAGTACATGGGCAAAGCCCGAAAGTAAAGGTGGGTCGAGGACCAGCGACCTGCCGTCATCGTGGTCCCCGACCCGGATGGGGAAAACTCCCTTGCCTCTTACAGCGCAAAATCCCGGCCGGTCGGGTCACGGGCTCAAAGATTTCAGAAAATGGGGAGGGCCCGGCTCCAGGCCCTCCCCGTTTTTCTTCTACTCGGCGGCGCCCTTTTCCTTCAGCAGGCGCCAGACCTTCTCGGGCGTGATCGGGATGTCGATGTGCGTGACGCCCAGGTGCGAGAGCGCGTCCACGACCGCGTTGGCGATCGCGGGCGGAGCGCCGACGGTCGCCGACTCGCCGACGCCCTTGGCCCCGAAGGGGTGGTGCGGCGAGGGCGTCACGGTCTTGTCGGTCTCCCACTTCGGAGTCTCCATGGCCGTCGGGAGCAGGTAGTCCATGAAGCTTCCGCCCTGGATGTTGCCGTTCTCGTCGTAGCTGATCTCCTCGAAGAGGGCGGGAGCCAGCCCCATCGTCAGGCCGCCGTGGATCTGGCCGTCCACGATCATCGGGTTGATGATGTTGCCGCAGTCGTCCACGGCGACGAACCGGCGGACCTTGACCTCGCCGGTGCCGCGGTCGATGTCCACGACGCAGATGTAACTGCCGAAGGGGAACGTCAGGTTCGGCGGATCGTAGTAGTCCACGGCTTCCAACCCGGCCTCCATCCCCTGCGGGTGGTTCGTGTAGGCGGCGAAGGCGATGTCCTGGATCGTCTTGAATTTCTGCGGCGCTCCCTTGACCGAGAACTTGCCGACCTCCCAGACGAGGTCTTCCTCGGAGACTTCGAGCAAGTGCGCGGCGATCTTCTTCGCCTTCTCGCGCACCTTGCGGGCCGCGATCGCCCCGGCGGCGCCGGCCGTCGGCGTCGAGCGGCTGGCGTAGGTGCCGAGGCCGTAGGGCGCCGTGTCCGTGTCGCCCTCCTCGACCTCGACATGCGCCGCGGGGATGCCGAGCTCCTCGGCGATGATCTGCGCGTAGGTCGTCTCGTGTCCCTGTCCCTGCGACTTCGTGCCGAAACGCGCGGTGGCCTTGCCGGTGGGATGGACGCGCAGCTCGCAGGAGTCGAACATCTTGATGCCGAGGATGTCGAAGTGCTTGGACGGCCCGGCGCCGACGATCTCGGTGAAGCTCGAAATGCCGATCCCCATCAGCTCGCCGCGCTTTCTCTTTTCGGCCTGCTCTTTCCGGAGATCCGCGTAGCCGACGATGTCCATCGCCTTCTTCAGGGCGGCCGGGTAGTTGCCGCTGTCGTACTCCCAGCCGAGCGCGGACTTGTAGGGGAACTGGTCGGCCGGGATGAAGTTCTTCATCCGCAGGTCCGCGGGATCCATCTTCAGCTCCTGCGCGAGCCGGTCGGTCATCCTCTCGATGGCGTGGACCGCCTCGGTCACGCGGAAGGAGCAGCGGTAGGCGATCCCGCCCGGCGGCTTGTTGGTATACACGCCGTCCACCTCGGCGAAGGCCGCGGGAAGCTTGTAGGAGCCGGTGCAGATCGAGAAGAGGCCCGCGGGGAACTTCGAGGGGTTGGCCGCGGCGTCGGCGTAGCCGTGGTCGGCGACCGTCTTGATCTTCAGCGCGGTCATCGTGCCGTCCTTCTTCGCGCCGATCGAGGCGGTGATGTGGTAGTCGCGGGCGAAGGAGTCGGCCTGCAGGTTCTCCATCCGGTCCTCGACCCACTTGACCGGCTTGCCGATGACGACCGAGGCCGCGACCGCGATGACGTAGCCCGGATAGACCGGCACCTTTCCGCCGAAGCCGCCTCCGATGTCGGGGGAGATGACCCGGATCTTCTCTTCGGAGAGCCCCACGTGCCCGGCCACGAGCGCGATGACCGTGCGGATCGCGTGCGGCGCCTGGGTCGTCATGTAAACGGTGAGCTTCCCGCGGACCCGGTCGAAGTCCGCGACGATGCCGCAGGTCTCGATCGAGGCGACGTGGATGCGCGGGAGGTAGATCTTCTCCTCGACGACGACGTCGGAGGCGGCGAGCGCCTTGTCCGTCGCGCCGCGGTCGCCGGCCTCCCAGTGGAAGATGTGGTTGTCCTTCTTGTCCGGCTTGTCGGTGCGAAGGACCGGCGCGCCGGGCTCGAGCGCCTTGAACGGATCCACGACGACCGGGAGCGGGTCGTACTCGACCTCGACCGCCTCGACGCCGTCAGCCGCCGTGTAGCGGTTGGTCGCGATGACCGCGGCGACCTCCTGCGCCTGGTACATGACCTTCTCGGTCGGCAGGACCATCTGCGTGTCCGACATCAGCGTCGGCATCCAGTGGAGCTTGTACTGCGCCAGTGTCTTCCCGGTGATGACCGCGAGAACTCCGCGGACCTTGAGCGCCCTCGAGGTATCGATCTCGACGATCTTCGCGTGCGCGAACGGGCTCCGGACGATGTCCATGTGGAGCATCCCCGGGAGCTGGATATCGTCCACGTAATTGCCCTGGCCGCGGATGAAGCGCGGGTCCTCCTTGCGCTTGACCGAATGGCCCATTCCGCCGACTTCGGGAGAGGTTCGAGGCGTCGCCATGGCTCCTCCTCTACTTCGTCGCCCGCGCGTCCTGCTGGCGCGTTCGCGCTTCAGCGGCGGCGTGCTGGACGGACTTGACGATGTTGACGTAGCCGGTGCACCGGCAGAGGTTGCCGGAGATCGCCCGGCGGATGTCGGCTTCCGTCGGATTCGGGTTGGACTCGAGCAGGGCGCAACTGGTCATCAACATGCCTGGAGTGCAGTAGCCGCACTGCAGGCCGTGCTCCTGGAAGAAGCCATTCTGGACGGGATGGAGCTTGCCGTCCCTCTCGAGCCCTTCGACGGTCAGGAGATCTCGGCCGTCGGCCTGCACGGCGAGGACCGTGCACGACTTCACCGGAACGCCGTCCATCAGGACAGTGCAGGCGCCGCAATGCGTCGTATCGCAACCGATGTGGGTGCCGGTCAGCCGCAGCTGTTCGCGAAGGAAGTGGACGAGGAGGAGCCGCGACTCGACCTCGGCCTCGTTCTTGGCGCCGTTGACCGTGACATGGATCTTGTGACTGGCCATCTCTATGCTCCTTGCGCGCGGGCGATCGCCTTCGCGAGCGCGCGCGCCGTCAGGACCCGTGCCATTTCCTTCTTGTATTCCACCGAGCCGCGCCGGTCGGCGGAAGGCGAAGCCGCTTCCGCCGCGAGGCGCGAAGCCTCGGCGATGGCGGCGGCGTCCCCCTTCTTGCCCTTGAGAAACTTCTCGGCGGCCGCCGCTCGGACCGGGGTCGGCCCGGCGTTCGTCAGGCCGATTCCGACACTCTCGATCTCGCCGCCCGCGCCGAGAGTGACCTGAGCGGCCGCGGCCGCCGTGGCGAAGTCTCCGACCTTGCGCTCGAGCTTCATGTAGGCGCCGCCGCTCCGGGCCGGCGGAATCGGGATGCGGATCTCGGTCAGGATCTCGTGATGCTTGAGGGCTGTCGAGAAGAGCCCGAGGAAGAATCTGTCGATCGGAATCGTGCGCTCTCCCCTCTGGCCGGTCGCGATGACTTCGGCGCGCAGCGCCAGCATCGTCGCGGGATGGTCGTTGGCGGGATCGCCGTGCGCCAGGTTGCCCCCGACCGTCGCCAGGTTGCGCACGAGCGGGTCGGCGATCACGGCGGCGGTGTCGGCCAGGATGGGGAAGATCCCGCGGACCTGGTCGGACTTCTCGAGGGCCGCCTCGCGGGTGCATGCGCCGATCTTCAGGTGACCCTCCTTCTCGTGGATGTAGGCCAGGCCGGGGATCCGCCCGATGTCCACGAGGTGGCCCGCCGGACCGAGCCGCAGCTTGAGGAGGGGCAGCAGGCTCTGGCC
>DATFWF010000179.1:0-4137 GCA_035259605.1 Thermoanaerobaculia bacterium | reverse complement strand
ATCGCACCCGCTCGACGGCGAGGAGTCTCTCGACACGCTGGCGATGCAGCCACGCGAGCGAGCCCGCGAGAGCGGCCCCCGCGGCCGCCAGGAACCACCAGCGCCTCCAGAGCGGCGGAAGGATGCGGAAAGCGACGGACGCCGGCTCGCGGCTGCGGGTGCCACTGGAGGTGATCGCCTCGACGCGGAAGGTGTAGCGCCCGGCGGCGAGACTGGCGTACTGGACGCTGCGGTCGGCGGAGGGTTGGCTCCAGTCGCCTCCACGCCCTTCCAGCCGGTAGCGGAAGCGGACCTGCTCGGCCGGCGCGAGCGTCGGCGAGAAGAACTCGACACGGAGCTGGTTGCGGTCGTACGGTAAATCCGGCAGCGCGATCGCACCCGCTCCGGAAGCGGGCACCGCCTGCCGCTTTCCGCCCGCTTCGATGCCGCGCAGGAAGACGCGGGGCGGCGGCTCGGGCGATTCGGGTCGGGGATCGAAACGGAGGAGACCCCGGATCGTCCCGAACCAGAGGCGGCCGGCCCGGTCTCGAAACGCCGAGATCGTCGTGGTCGAAGCCAGCCCCTCGGCGGCGGTGTAGTGTCGTATGCGGCCAGTCGCGGGATCGAGACGATCGATCCCGTGGGAAGTTGTGACGTACAGAGCGCCGAAAAGGTCTTCGGCGACGGCGTTGGTTCGGTCGCTGGCAAGCCCCTCCGCTCGTCCGTACCGCCGAAACGAGGGGGAGAGGGACGAGGGATCGTCCACGCGAATCAGCCCCGTATCCCTCGTCGCGATCCAGATCCGCCCGCGCGAATCGCGGAAGATCTGGCTGATCAGCCCTCGCCGGAGAGGGCGCTCGGAGTCGAGCGGCTCGAGGCGCCCCCCGCGAGACCGCGCCAGTCCGCCGACGTAGGAGCCGATCCACACGTTGCCCGACAGGTCCTCGCCGATCGCGGAGACCGGAGAGAGCTCCGGCCGGTCCGTCTCGACGCGGATCGTTCCGGTCGAGCGCACCCAGCGCGCGATCGCTTCTTCTCCCGCTCCGATATTCGCGACCCAGATGTCGCCGCGCGAGTCCTCGTAGATGCGGAAGATATTGTTGCCGGGGAGGCCGTCGCGCCTGGTGTAGACCTTTCGGGGAAGCGTCTTCGCCAGATCTTCGAGACGGCGAGGAGCGGAATACCGGGCGAGCCCTTCCCCCGTGGCGTACCACCACTCCCCGTCGCGGTCCTGCAGGACGATCTGGTTCCATCCCCAGCCGAGGTAGGCAAGGCCCGCGGGCAAGGCGGGGCGGACTCCGACGAACCGGTCTCCATCGAGGCGATGGAGGAAACCTCCGTTCGTCGTGACGCAGAGTTCTCCAGCCGTGTCCTCGAAGATCGAAGCGATCCAGTCCCGGACGAGACCGTCTTCGGTTCCGTAAGTCCAGAACCCTGTCCGGGCGATCCGAAGGAGGCCCGCCGACTGCGTTCCAACCCAGTAGCTGCCATGGCGGTCCTCCATCAGGCAGGTCAACGTCGCCGATGCGAAGGCGGCCGCGGTCTCGTCGCGCTTGAGCCCGCCCCCCGCCGCCAGGAAGAGCCCGCCGCCGGCGATAAGACGGATCTCTCCGGAACCGTCCTCGTGAATGGAGGAAAAGAAATCCGGCGCGGGATCCGGCTCGAGAATCTCGCAGGTCTCGCCAGAATTCAGAACGGGGCCGAGTTGTGAAAGACAGGGTGATCCGGGCGTCGGAAGAAGAGCCTCCGCCTGGCCGTCGTGAGGCGAAGACGGCCGATAGACCGTGACGCCCCGGCCCCAGGCGATCCACAACCTCCCCGCCGCGTCGAGATGCACGTCGCGGACGCCGCGGTCGCGCTCCGGGTCTGAAGGCAGGTAACGAATCTGGCGGCCGTCCGGCAGGATCCGGGAGAGGCCCCAGGCCGTGCCGACCCAGAGATCTCCTTCCGGGGCCTCCGAAAATGATGTGGCGTTGACGAACGTCACCGCCGGCTTGCGAAGCTCGAGAGGGACCAGGCGAAACGAATCGCCCCCGGGGTGAAGGACGAAGAGGCCGTGCGAGCCGCCCGCCCAGATGCGGCCTCCGCGGTCGCGATGCAGCCTGAAGACGACGTCCTCGCCGACCTCCGAAGCGACCCGGTAGGCCCGGAGAGCCGCGGCGGGCGGGCTGGACTCGGTCACCGCGAAACGGGCCACTCCCGCGCCCGTGGCGAGCCAGAGGGAGCCGTCGGGAGCTTCGAGGATGTCGTTGACCCCGGGATGCGGCAGGCCGTCCGCGACGCCGTACGTCGTGAAGTCGCGCCCGTCAAAGCGGGCGAGGCCGTCGGTCGTCCCGACCCAGAGAAAGCCCCGGGAATCCTCGAAGACGCAGTTGATCTCATTCTGCGGGAGCCCGTCGGCCACCGTAAAGAGGCGCGTCGGGAGCCGCCGCCCCGCGGCAGACGAGCTAACGAACGTCGCGAGAACGGCAGCGGGCAGGAAACGCCAGGAGACCACGAAAGAACCGCCGGCGGCTACTCTATACCTCGGGTGGGCTTGACTTTCCGGACCAAATCCTTAGAATTCGCCGTTCTGCCTTTTGGAGGAACCCCATGTACGCCATCGTCCGCGCCGGCGGAAAACAACTGAAGGTCGCCCCGGGCGACGTCGTCCGGATCGAGACCCCCAAGGAGAAGGTCGGGAAGGGCGAGACCCTGACCCTGACCGACGTCCTGTTCGTCGGCGGAGTCGAGGGCGAGGAGCCGAAGAAGGGCGCCGGGATCTCCGTCAAGGCCACCGTCGTCGGGCCGATGCGCACCAAGAAGGTGCTCGTCTTCAAGAAGAAGCGCCGCAAGCAGTACCGCCGGACCAAGGGGCACCGCCAGACGATGCTCCGCGTCCGCATCGACGAGATCGGATAACGGGTAAGACAAATGGCACACAAAAAGGGACAGGGCTCTTCCCGCAACGGCCGCGATTCGAACTCCCAGCGCCTCGGCGTCAAGAGCTTCGGCGGCCAGGTCGTCAACGGCGGCGCCATCCTGGTGCGCCAGCGCGGCACGAAGTTCTTCCCCGGGTTGAACGTCGGCCGCGGCAAGGACGACACCCTCTTCGCGAAGGTCGCCGGCGTGGTCCGCTACAAGGACCACGGCCGCTCCGGACGGTCCATCTCGGTCGAGCCGCTCGCCGAGTAGCCCGCGGCTGTCGGCCGAAGGCTGACAGCTCTCATGTTCATCGATACCGCTGAAATCCGCGTCAAGGCGGGAGACGGCGGAAACGGGTGCGTCGCGTTCCGCCGGGAGAAGTTCGTCCCGCGCGGGGGTCCCTCCGGCGGCGACGGCGGAAACGGCGGATCGGTGTACGCGGTCGCCGACGCCGCGCTCAACACGCTCTACCACCTGCGCCACCAGACCGTGTACCGCGCCGGGCGCGGAGAACACGGGCTCGGATCCAACCGGCACGGGGCCTCCGGGGGAGACGCCGTCGTTTCCCTGCCGCTCGGCTCCGTCATCACCGACGCCGACACAGGAGACAAGATCGCCGACCTCGTCCGCGACGGCGAGAAGGTGTTGCTCGCCGCGGGAGGCAACGGCGGGTGGGGCAACCAGCATTTCGCCACTCCGACGCGCCAGGCGCCCCGCTTCGCGAAGAAAGGCCTGCCCGGAGAGGAGCGGCGGCTGGCGATCGAGCTGAAGCTCCTGGCCGACGTGGCGATCATCGGCCTGCCCAATGCCGGGAAGTCCACGCTGATCTCGGTCATCTCGGCGGCGAAGCCGAAGATCGCCGACTACCCATTCACGACGCTCGTCCCGCATCTGGGCGTCGTCTCCGGGGACGATCCGACGGAGACCCTCGTCGTCGCCGACATCCCCGGACTGATCGAGGGCGCTCACCTGGGCGTGGGCCTCGGGATCCGGTTCTTGAAGCACGTCGAGCGCTGCCGGCTCCTCTGCCAGCTCGTGGACGCCTCCAGCTCCGGCGACGCCGAGAAGGACGTCTCGGTCGTCGAAAGGGAGCTCGAGGCTTTTTCGCCGGACGTCGCCGCCCGCCCGCGGACGATCGTCGCGTCCAAGTGCGACGCCGTCAGCGATCCGGTCCGGCTCGATTCGATCCGTCAGGCTGCCGTTCGACGGAGTCTCCCGTACTTCGAGGTCTCGGCGGTCACGGGAGCGGGGCTC
>DATFWF010000178.1:0-8379 GCA_035259605.1 Thermoanaerobaculia bacterium | reverse complement strand
GGCAGGTTCTCATCGTGGGGGCGGGCCGGCTGGGGCGCGCCGTCGTGGACAAGCTCGCCGAGCACCCGGAGGTGGGGCTGCGCGCGATCGCGATGCTCGACGACGACCCCGAGCTGCAGTGCGAGTTCTACCGGGGCATCCCGGTGGTCGGGAAGACCTCCGAGGCGGCCCTGGTCGTCGAGCAGATGAAAGTGGACACGGTCTTCCTGGCTCTTCCGCTCGAGGCGCACCGCACGATGCTGTCTGTCCTGAAGGAGGTCGGAAGGACCGTCGCCGACGTGAGGGTCGTGCCGGACCTTCTCCAGCACATCACCTTCCGGGCCGGCGTCGAGGACCTGGACGGGCTGCCCGTCGTGCACCTGACGCAGGTGCCGCTGTCGGGCTGGATGAGCCTGGTGAAGCGGACGGTGGACGTCGCGGTCTCGAGCTCAGCGCTGGTCGCGTTCTCCCCGGTCTTCGCGTGGATCGCGCTGTCGATCCGGCGCGAGGACGGCGGTCCGGTCTTCTACCGGCAGCGCAGGATGGGTCTGGACGGGAGGCCCTTCGACATCCTGAAGTTCCGCTCGATGGTCCACGGCGCGGAAGACGAGTCGGGGCCGACCTGGGCGAGCCCGGAGGATCCGCGCCGCACCCGCGTCGGGCGTTTCCTGCGGCGCTGGAGCCTGGATGAGCTGCCGCAGCTCGTCAACGTCGTGCGCGGCGAGATGTCGCTCGTCGGCCCGCGCCCCGAGCGCCCCGAGTTCGTGCGGGAGTTCAAGGAGACCTTCCCGCAGTACATGCTCCGCCACCGCGTGCGCGCCGGGATGACCGGCTGGGCCCAGGTCCACGGCTGGCGCGGCCAGACGAGCCTGACCAAGCGGATCGAGTACGACCTCTACTACATCGAGAACTGGACCCTCTCCCTCGACGTCAAGATCCTCTGGCTGACGCTGCGCCACGGCCTGGCCCGCAACGCATACTGACGAGAGGCGGGCGGGCGCAAGGCCCGCCCCTACGGAAAGTTGGGCCCGGTAACGCCCTTTCTAGGCGAGCTTTCGGAGGCGGCGGACCCGCTCGTCCAGGTCGCGGGCTTTTTCCGGGGAAAGGGGGCGGCCTCCGAAGGTCGCGGCGCAATAGACCGTCGCGATCTCGATGGCGTCCAGGCGGCCCGCAGGGACGGCGCCGGCGTAGAGCCGCGCTACCTCCAGGGGCGGGACGGACGGCGCGACGCCGCCGGTCCGGCTGGCCAGCAGGCGGCGAAGCGACAGGTAGGCGCGGGTGGCGGCGCCGGAGGAGGCGCCTCTGCTGACGCGGCGGACCAGGCCGAAGCCCGCGACGGCGAGGCCGATGACGAGGATCCCGATCCCGATCCGGCGCGCCTCGCGCCCGCCGACGAACTCCTTCCACGAGGCGATCCCACGGCCGATTCCCGCGACGGCGTCCCGGAACGCTTCGGCGACGCGGACCTGGTCCACCGAGTCGAAGCCCAGGACCCGGCGGTCGTAGAAGAACTCGATCTCGCGCGAGAGGTGCGTGAAGAACCGCTTCCAGGAAACGCGCGTCGAGGCGGGCGGGATCCCGGCGGGAGGCGTCGGATCGAGAACGCTGAAGCCCTGGCCGTCCACGTTCGACTCGACCCAGGCGTGCAGGTTGGCGCCCCGGACGACGATCGCCCGCGACAGCAGCCCCGTCTCGCCTCCGTAGGATCCCGTCACGAGGCGTGAGGGAATCCCGCGCGAGGCCAGCATCATCGCGGCGGCGGACGCGAAGAACTCGCAGTGGCCCGCCTTCGAGCGAAGCAGGAAGTGGACGATCGGATCGCCCTTCCCGCGCGGGGGATCCAGCGTGTAGAGGAAGTCCGCCGCGAAGTGCCCGCGGATGCGCTCGTAGATCTGGCGAGGGTCGGTCAGGTCGCCGGTCAGCCGCTGTGCGTAGTCGCGGATCTCCTGCGGCACGATGTCCGGGTCGATCGCGCTCGATCCGACGGCCTTGGGCTCCACGCCGTGCACGTCCACGGTGTAGCGCGCCGTCCTCGAGGGACGCGCGAGGGTCACGACGCCGTCGCGGAGGGTCGTCGGGACGTCTCCCTCGATCTCGGGGCGGTCCGAGCCGTACGGCAGGAACAGGAACCCGTTGGCGTTCAGGTTCAGGTCCACGGACAGCCGCGCCAGCAGGTGCGTTTGCGCCCGCGTCTGCGCGAGCAGGCGCTCGGCGCGCTCGCCCGGTTCGACCGGGGCGGTCGGGCGGGTCCAGACACCCCGGTGGTAGCGGGTGAAGACCGCCTCGCGCAGGCGCAGCACCCGCGGAAGAGCCGACTCGGGATCGACCTCCATGCGCAGGACGACCTGCTCGCTGCGCTTGGCCGACCCGAAGGTGGCCAGGTCCACGCGGTCGGCGGCCAGGGCCGAGGAGAACGCCTCTTCCACGCGAAAGGGCGCGACGGCGAACGGACGCCGCAGCCTCGGCAGGCCGTAGAAGAGGGGCGCCGTCAGCGTCCCGCCGATCAGGATCGCGGCGATCGCCATCCCTCCCGTGGGGACCGACCGGATCACGTGCGGCGGCGGGCCGTCCTCGAAGTCGGCGAGAACGGCCAGGCGCGCCAGGCAGCGGAACCCGAGGAAGGCGATCGCGCCGAAGTAGAGGAGCGAGGAGATGTGGGTCGAAGAGGAGGCCGACGCCAGCGTGATCAGGAAAATGACGAGAAGCGCGGTCCGGACCTCTCCCGGGCGCTTCAGCGACGCGAGCTTGGCGATCGCGGTGAAGAGAAGCAGGTGCGACACGGACTTGAGCAGCCCGTGGCGCAGCAGGACCGCCTCGAAGCCGAGCCAGAAGAGGTAAGCGAGGCCGAGCGCGTTCAAGACGCCGTTGGAGAGCCGGGGCGGCCTCCCCTTCCTCGTCCACCTCCAGAGAAAGAACAGGGCGACCTCGTAAATGGCGATCGCCAGCCCCGAAGCCCCGTCCGTCCAGTAGAGCGGAAGGGGCGCCGCCGCCGCCAGCGGCGCCAGCACCTCGAAGGAAGCCCTTCTCAATCCGTCGGGAATCTCGGGCGCGCTCATGCGACGTACCAGCGCAGGTCGGCGTGGCGCAGCGGCGGAAAGGCCGGCGCTCCGGCGGCGGGAATCGCGTTGACGCGGGCGAGGGCGTCGAGAATTCGGGTTCGCTGAGCGCGGCCGGCCGATGCGGAGACGAGGAAGTTGCGCGAGACGAACCCGACATCGCCTCCGCGGGAGAGAAGCAGCAGCGCCTGCCCCGCGCACCTCGAGATGCGCCGCTCCAGGTCCTCGAGGGCGGCCGGGTCGCCCGGGTCCTTGACCGCGTTGTCGAGCGCGAGGAAGATCACCCGGTCGCGCTCGGCCTCGCGTTCGCGGACGATCCAGTGGCGCATCCGCGCGGATTGCTTCCAGTGAAGGTCGCGGGGATCGTCGCCGGCGACGAAATCGCGCAGCATCCGGATGTCCGACCCTCCCCCTCGCCGGCGCGGGTGGGGGCGGCCGCCGCGCGCGTCCTCGGGCGGGACCTGGGGCACGGCGCTCGCCTCGGGGCTGGGGAAGACGACGATCTCCTGCGAGAGCTTCGCGTGGCGGTACTTGCGGAAGAGGCCGAGGGGGAAGCGCGAGAGGAGCCCCGCGTCGGCCGTGCGGAAGACGCCGCGCCGGGGAAAGACCCCTTCGACCAGCACGTCGCGGCGCTCGCCGGGCTTCAAGGGATCGATCCAGAGTGGGCCGGGGAGCCCTTCGTGGAGAAAGAAGAGCCCCTGCGCCGTCGTCGCCGCCATCCGGTTCTCGAGCCGGACCTTCAGCAGTGCCGGCCTTCCCGCCACGACCTCGCCGACCGCTTCGAGCTCGCACGTGACGCCGCGCAGGTTCCGACGCGAGATCACCCCCGAGACGATCATCGCCGCGAGCATCCCCGCGAGGACCAGGTAGAGCCCGTTGTTGCCGGTGTTGGTCGCCCCGATCGCCACGACCAGGCACATCAGGACGTATCCGAGTCCGAAGTTGGTAATCCGGATTTCCCAGTCCGGGATGAGTCGGGTCATTGGACGAGTCGACAGTCGACAGTCAACAGTCCACAGTTCGCTTCCTTCCCTGTCGACTGTCGACTGTTGAGTGTTGACTTCTCCATCAGAGAGGCACTGCCACCTGCGAGAGGATTTTCCTCACAACCTCCCTCTCGTGGTTGCCCGACCCGAACCCGTCGGAGGAGATCGAGAGGATCCGGTGCGCGAGGACGGGCTCGGCGATCGCCTGCACGTCGTCGGGCACCGCGTAGTCGCGCCCCTGCATCAGGGCGTACGCCTGTGTCGCGCGGAAGAGCGCCTGGGCGCCGCGAGTGGAAACCGGGAGCCGCAGGTCGCCGGCGCGCCGGGTGGCGCGGACGATCGCGTGGAGGTAGTCGAGGAGCTTGTCGGAGACGGTCACTTGCTCGACGCGATCCTGGAGCTCCAGGACCTCTTCGGGCTCGAGCACCGCCGGGATCGCGTTCAACGCCTTCTCGGTCCCGCCGCGGCGCAGGAGCATCTTCTCCTCCTGCTCCGACGGATACCCGAGCGACAGCCGCAGGAAGAACCGGTCCATCTGCGATTCCGGCAGCGGATACGTCCCCAGGTACTCCACCGGGTTCTGTGTCGCGACCACCATGAAGGGCTGCGGCAGCGGGCGGCGCTCGGACTCGATCGTCACCGCGCCTTCGTTCATCGCCTCGAGGAGCGCCGACTGCGTCTTCGGCGTCGCGCGGTTGATCTCGTCGGCCAGGACGATGTTGGAGAAGATCGGGCCGGCGTGGAACTCGAAGCGCTCGGTCGGGGTGTGGAAGACCGAGATGCCGAGCACATCGGCGGGCAGGGTGTCGCTCGTGAACTGGATCCGCCGGAACTCGAGCGAGAGGCTCTTGCCGAGCGCGCGGGCGAGCGTCGTTTTGCCGACCCCCGGCACGTCCTCGATCAGCATGTGGCCGCGCGAGAGCAGGGCCGTCAGCGCGAGGTCCACGGCCCGGGAATCACCCCTGTAGATCAACCGGACGTTCTCGCGCAGCCGCTTCAGGCCCGCTGCGACTTCCGGCTTCTTTTCCGCCACTTCGGTCGTCATGCGAACGCTTCCCCTACCGGCAAGTCAACCGTCGCGCCGGCAAACCCGATTCCCATAGCTTTTTGGAAAGATTGATGGTACGCCCGAAAGCCTTTGAATTCAATGAGAAACCGCCAGCGGCGGCCGCCCTCCGGAGCCGCCGACCGAGTTTAGAGCAAGACTAACGCCCAAAGAGGGCTTTGCCGGAGGACCCTATGCCTGCATCTTCCATTCGGCGCTTCTCCGTTTCGATCCTCGCCATCGTTCTTGGGGCCGCCACGGGCCTCCTGGGCGTCTGCGGCCCGTTCAACGACGTCGCCGCCGACGCGTTCTGCCCTTTCATCCTGGAGATCTTCACTCTCGGGATCACGACGGGCACCACGGCGACGACCTACGATCCCTCGAGCAACGTGACCCGCCTCCAGATGGGCGCGTTCCTTTCTCGAACGGTCGACGGAATCGTGAGGCGCACGAGCCGCCGGGCGGTGATGAAGCGTTTTCGAAACCTGACGCCCCTTCCCGGGCTGATCTCAATTCCCGGAGGGACGCCTCAGCTCGCCGAATCCGACGGGACAGACATCTGGGTGGCGCACGGAGGGTTCAACGGCGAGGTCTCGAGAGTCCGGGCCAGCGACGGAAACCTCCTGGGGACGTGGACCGGGGCCAACAACGGGTTCGGCGTGGTCGTCGGGAGAGGAGCCGTCTGGATCACGGGCGCTGAGAACCCGGGAAAGATCTATGGTCTGAACGCATCCGACTTGCCCGGATCGGTCCTCCTGCTGGCGGACAACCTCGGCGATCATCCGCGAGGGATCGCCTGGGACGGCAACCGGCTGTGGACGGCAAACCAGGGAGGCTCCGTGTCGATCGTGACCCTGGGCGGCTTCGTCACGACGGTGACCACGGGATTCTCGGGTCTGGCGGGAGCGCTGGACGACGGCTCCAACGTCTGGGTCACCGACTTCGTCGCCGGGACCCTGCTGAAGTTGAACGACAGCGGCGCGATCCTCCAGACCGTCACGGTCGGGACGACGCCTCAGTACCCGGTCTTCGACGGGGCGAACATCTGGGTCCCAAACGCCGGATCCGCGTCGGTTTCGATCGTTCGAGCCTCGAGCGGAGCGGTCCTTGCCACACTGACGGGAAACGGCCTGAACACTCCCGCCGTGGCCGGTTTCGACGGAGAGAGAGTCCTCGTCACCAACTCCAACGGCGTCTCTCTCTGGAAGGCGGCCGGACTGACGCCCCTAGGATCCCAGGCCCTGGCGAACCAGCCGCTGGGAGTCTGCAGCGACGGATTGGACTTCTGGATCTCCCTGAGGCAGGCGAGCTCGCTCGTGCGGTTCTGAAAGGCGAGACCTGGCGGCATTGATCGAGGAGAAACCGCGAGATTCCTTCTCTCAATGCCCTGAGGATTCCTCGCTCTTCTTCGTCAGGCGCTCGACCGAGGCTCGCAGGTCCGCTTCCCGCTCGAAGGGCATCACGAGGATCCCCTCCTCCGAGACGATGATCGCCGTGTCGCGGACCCCGGGCGCGACCACGCGAGCCTTCGAGAAGACGAGGTTGCCGTGCTCGTCGGTGGGGCCTCTCAGCTCCCGGACGGAGCGCCAGGTCCCGACGTCGCTCCACCCTGCCCGCAGCGGAACGGACCGGACCCGGTTGGCCTTCTCCATGACGGCGTAGTCGATCGAGACCGAGGGCATCCCGTCCCAGGCCCGCCGCGCCGCATCCTCGTCGCGCTCCCGGAGTTTCTGCCGGTAGCGCTCGGCCTTCTCGACGAGCGGACCCGCGACCCGCCGCGCCTCGGCCAGGAACCTCGAGGGGCGAAAGACAAAGATCCCGGCGTTCCAGAAGCATCCCGCCTTGACGCACGCCTCCGCCTCCTCCCGCCCCGGCTTCTCGATGAACCGGGAGACCTCCAGGCCGTCCCCGGAGGCGTCCTCGGAGACCTCGAGGTACCCGAAGTCGGTGTCGGGGCGGCTCGGGGGCACCGCGAGGACGACGGCGGAGGCCGCGTCGGCCACGCGGGCCGCGGCCGCGAGCGCACGCCGGAAAGCGTCGGCGTCCGCGACCGTCTGGTCGGAGGGGATCGCGGCGGTCACCGGGTCGCCGTCGCGTTCGAAGGCGATCGCCGCCGACAGGAGCGCGGGGCCCGAGTTGCGGCGGGAAGGCTCGAGGAGGATGTGGTCGGCCGGCAGCGCCTTCAGCTCCGCCAGGACGAGGTCGGCGTGGCGCTCGGCGGTCGCGACGAAGATGTCCTCCGTCAGCGGGATCAGCCTCTCGTAAGTCTCCGCGAGGAGGCTCTTGTCGGAGAGGAGCGGGAGGAACTGCTTGGGTCTCTCCAGGGTCGAGAGGGGCCACAGCCGGGTCCCGGCCCCGCCAGCCAGCAAGAGTGCCCTCATCGCGGTGCTGCTCACGCTTACACCCGGTCTCCCTGCAAGAATCGCGTCAATCCCATTTCGTCCCCAGCAGCTCCACCTCGGGGCGCAGCGTGACGCCAAACCGTTCCCGGACCGTGTCGCGTGCCAGGCGCATCAGGGCGAGGACGTCGGACGCCCTCGCGCCGCCGCCGTTGACGATGACGTTGGCGTGGCGCGGGGAGATAACCGCTCCGCCGCGGCGGGTCCCCTTCAGGCCGCAAGCCTCGATCAGCCGCCCGGCGTAGTCGCCCGGCGGGTTGCGGAAGACGCTTCCCGCGTTGGGCTCGGAGGGTAGCGCGCCACGCCGCTTGTCCGCGACGAGCCGGGTCTTTGACTCGATCTCCTCCAGCGGCGCGCGATGAAGGTCGAGCGAAGCCGAGACGACGATCTCCCGCGTCTCGATGATCGCGCTCCAGCGGTAGGAATGCGGGACCTCGGCCGCCGCAGCCGAGCGGGCCCGCCCCGCGGGAGAGACCAGCCGCAGCGAGGTCAGGACGTCGAAGATCTCGCCGCCGTACGCGCCCGCGTTGATCCGCACGGCGGCGCCGATGGAGGAAGGAATCCCCGAGATCGGCTCGATTCCTGAGAGCCCGGCGCGGGCCGCCGCCGCGCAGACCGCGCCGAGGGCCGCTCCGCCGCCGGCGTGAACGGTCTCTTCCACGATCGCGACCTTCAGGAAGTCTCCGTCCAGCCGGATGACCACGCCGGGGAATCCCTCGTCGGGCACCAGGATGTTCGATCCCATCCCGAGGATCGCGGTGGGAAGGCCGGCCTCCGAAGCGGCGGCCAGTGTCCGGGCCAGCGCCTCCTCCGTCCGAACCCGCACGAACCACTTCGCCGGTCCTCCGATCTTCCAGGTGGTGCGGGGAGACAGCGGCTCATCGCGAACGACGCTTCCCTCCTCCGCGGCGAGC
>DATFWF010000177.1:0-14652 GCA_035259605.1 Thermoanaerobaculia bacterium | reverse complement strand
TTTTCCGGACTGTCGGACGCGTACCTCTGGGCCGGCTACAACGAGGGGTTCCTGACCGCGTCGCAGGGGCGCGCGAAGGCGAAGGAGGCCGCCGAGAAGGCGATCCAGCTCGACGATCAGGCGGCGGAAGGCCACGCCTCGCTCGCCACGTTCAAGGTGTTCTACGAATACGACTGGGCGGGCGCAGAAAAAGAATACCGTCGAGCGTTCGAGCTCAACCCGAGCTACGCCTTCGCCCACGACCAGTTCAGCCTCGCCCTGGGCATGCAGGGGCGGTTCGATGAAGCGATCGCCGAGGGCCGGCGCGCCGCGGAGCTCGATCCGCTCTCCCCGCAGATCCCGCTCGACACCGCTCTCGTGTACGGCTTCAAGAGGGATTTCCAGGCGGCCCGCGAGCGGGCCCGAAGAGGATCGGAGCTCGATCCGACGCTCTTCCTCAACTCGTGGCTGTACGGATGGGTCGAGATCCAGGCCGGCATGGCCCGGGAATCCATCCCGCATTTCGAGAAGTCGAAAGCCATGGATTCGCCCGCGTTCGTTTCCGCGTGGCTCGCCTACGCCTATGGGGCCTCGGGGGACCGGGCCCGCGCGCTGGCGGAGCTGGAAGACTTGAAGAAGCGCTCGTTGAACGGCACTCCCACGGCCTTCAACCTGGCGCTCGTGCACCTCGGTCTCGGCGACCGCGAGCGGACTCTCGACTACCTGGAAAAGGCTCACGCTGCCGACACGCAGTGGCTCGGGTGGCTGAAATTGGACCGGGCCTTCGATCCGCTCCGCTCGGAGCCCCGTTTTGCCGCGCTGCTCAAGAAGATCAACCTGGACAAGTGAAGCGGCCCTCCCCGCGTAAGATGGGAGGATGAAGGACCTCATCGCGCCCGAGCTCGACCGCTACATCCGGGAGCTGATTCCTCCGCGCGATCCGGTGATCGCCGAGATGGAAAAGGACGCCGCGGCGCATGACGTCCCCATCGTCGGTCCCGCGGTCGCCACGCTCCTGGCGACGCTCGCCCGCTCGATCTCAGCGCGGCGCGTCTTCGAGCTCGGGAGCGCCATCGGCTACTCGACCGCGTTCTTCGCGCAGGCCGTCGGGGCGGAGGGGAAGGTCTTCTACACCGACGGGAGCAAGGACAACGCCGCGAAGGCCCGCGGGTACCTGACACGCCTCAGCCTGGCGGATCGCGTGGAGATTCTCGTCGGGGACGCGGTGACGAGCATGGCGGCGACTCCCGGAACGTTCGACGTGGTCTTCGTGGACATCGACAAGGACGGGTACCCGGCGGCGCTCGACGCGGCCGCGCCGCGCGTCCGGCCCGGCGGATACTTGCTCGCCGACAACGTGCTCTGGTCGGGCCGCGTCGTGCAGCCTCGGGAACGTGACGAGGCGACCGAGGGGATCCGCGAGTTCAACCGCCGCCTCTTCTCCCGGCGCGACTTCGAGAGCGTCATCGTTCCGCTGCGCGACGGCGTCGCGATCGCCCGGAAGCGCGAGTGACCCGGTGAGCGGCCGAGAGTCCGCCGTCGAGCGATTCCGCGCCTGGGCCTCCGGCGAGGCGGAGCCCGACCTCTTCGAGGGGGCACTGGCGATCTCCGCGGTCGTGGATCCGATGGAGGATCTCTCCGCCGCGAGGCAGCGCGTCGAGGAGCTGGCGGAGAAGCTGCGTCGGGCGCTGGGCGACGCCGCGCTCGCGCCTCACGAGGTCCTCCGCCGGGTTCTCTTCGACGAGGAAGGCTTCCGCGGCGACTCCGAGAACTACGACCAGCCCGCCAACTCCTCGGTCGCGCACGTGCTGGCGACCCGGCGGGGAATGCCGATCACGCTCTCGATCGCCGTCCTCGAAGCCGGGCGGCGCGCCGGCCTGTCTCTGACGGGGATCGGCCTGCCCGGACACTTCGTCGTCGGCGGAGACAGCCTGCCCTCCGGCCAGTACCTCGACCCCTTCGACGGGGGGGAGCTCCGCGACGCCTCCGGCGTGGAAGGACGCCTCGCGGGGATCTTCGGGAGCGCGCTCGAGCTTCCGGAGGAGGCTTTCCTTCCGGACTCCTCGCGGTCGATCCTCCTGCGCGTCCTGTCGAACCTGCGGCGCTCGTGGGAGAAGCGGGGGAGCTTCGAGGAGGCGCTGGCGGCTTTGGAATGCGCCGAGGCGCTGGTGCCGGGGGACCTCTCGGCGCTTCGCGAGCGGGGACTGCTCCTCCTGCGCCTCGGCCGGACCGGCGAGGCGGTCTCGCTGCTGGAGGACTACGTCGCCAGGTCCGGCGGCGAGGACTCCGAGGGGATCACCAAGCTGATCGCGGTCGTGAAGGACCGCTCGGGCGGTTCGGGAGTCCCCTCGGAAGAAAAAAAGATCTTCACGCTGGGCGAGGCCCGCGAAGCGCTTCCTCGGGTCCGCGAGATCACCGAGGAAGCCGTCGCCAGCTACGAGTCGGCGGCGGGAGTCGAGGATCAGCAGCAGGAGATCGTCGGCCGATGGGTCCGCCGCATCACCGCGCTCGGCGTGGAGGTCAAGGGCCTCTGGCTCGTGGACTTCGACTCCGGCGCCGGCTACTACTGCTGGAAATATCCCGAGCCGGCGCTCGAATACTTCCACGGGTACGAGGAGGGATTCGCGGGGCGGCTGCCCCTCCAGTAGACGGCTTATGCCGGCCAGGACTGGCCGGGCGCGAGCTCCACAACCTCCGTCGTCAGGCCGCGCCGGCTGACCTCCTTGCGAAGCTGATCCGGCGTCCCCGGCAGGGCCGGGAAGGTTCCCCAGTGCATCGGGATGACCCGGGGGACGGAGAGAAGCTGGCAGGCCTTCGCGGCTTCCCGAGGACCCATCGTGTAGAAGTCGCCGATCGGGAGAAGCGCGAGGTCGGGCTCGTAGAGCTCGCCGATCAGCGCCATGTCCACGAAGACGTTGGTGTCTCCGGCGTGGTAGATGCGGAAGCCGTCCTCGAAGGTCAGGACGTAGCCGCACGGGTCGGAGGGGAAGTTGGTCTCCTTTCCAGCGCCGGAAGTTCCCGCGGAGTGGACGGCGTGGACCATGCGGAACTCCACTCCCGCGACGTTCTGGCTCCCGCCCTTGTTCATCCCCGAGACCTTCTCGACGCCGTTGGCGCCGGAGTGAAGCGCGAGCTCGAAGATCGCGACCACGGTCGCCCCGCTCTTCTTCGCGAGCGCGATCCCGTCTTCCCCGAAGTGGTCGAAGTGTCCGTGGGTCGCCGCGATCGCGTCGAGCTTCCCGTAATCGAACCCCTTCGGAAACTTGGGATTGTTCCCGATCCACGGGTCGATCGCTATCCGCGCCCCTTTCGGCGACTCGAAGAGAAACGCCGCGTGCCCCAGCCAGATCACCTTCCCGCCAAACGTCTTCATCCTTTCTTCTGAACCTTCCTTCGCCCCGGGTCCGTGTCGTAGTGGAGGGGCTTGCCCCTCCCGCTACCAGGATCCGTTAGACGTTCTGCCAATTCACCAGAGGCATCAGCGTCCTGACGAACCGCTCCAAACCCTCGCGGTCCCTCTCGTCGAACCTCCCTGCGACCGGCGCGTCCACGTCGAGCACCCCGCGAAGCGTCCCGCCGTCCATCAGCGGCACCACGATCTCCGACCGCGATGCCGCGTCGCACGCGATGTGCCCCGGGAACTTCTCGACGTCCGGCACGACGAGCGTCTCCCGCCGCGCGGCCGCCGTCCCGCAGACCCCCTTTCCCATCGGGATCCTCACGCAGGCGGGCTTGCCCTGGAACGGCCCGAGCACCAGCTCCTCGCCCCGCAGGAGGTAGAACCCGCACCAGTTGACGTGCTCGAGCGCCTCCGCCAGGAGCGCCGACGCGTTGGACAGGTTCGCCAGCGCGTCGGCCTCTCCCTCGAGCAGCGACGCGAGCGACGCCGCAAGATCCTTGTAGAGATCGCCCGACGCTTCGGGTCTCGCCGTCTGCACGAGGGGATTCTATTCACTATCGACTGTCGACTGTCGACTGTTGACTGTCGACTCCCGACTGCCGACTGCCGACTGTCGACTTCTCTCAATGAACTAGCATCGCCGCCATGCAGCCGCCTCGCGCCCGCGACCTCGCCGCCTTCTGGCTGCTCTCCATCCTCTGGAGCGGCAACTGGCTCTTCATCAAGATCGGCCTGGGAGGCCTTCCGCCGTTCCGGTTTGCGGGCCTGCGGCTCGCGATCGCGTTCGTTCTCCTGACGATCTTCCTGCTGACCCGCGCGAGGCCCGCGGTGACGCCGGCGCAGGCGCGCGCGATCGCGTTGATCGGCTTTCTCCAGATCGGCGTTTCCTACGCCTGCGTCTTCACGGCCGAGCAGTGGATCGACTCCGGCCTGACGGCGCTTTTCTTCTCGACCTTCGCGATCTGGGTCGCGGTGCTGGGGCATTTCCTTCTCCCCGGCGAGCCGCTGACCGCGCGCACCGCCGTCGCCACGCTCGCGGGAGTCGGCGGAGTCGCCGTGATCCAGTCGCCGGCGCTGGCGAGGATCGGCGGCCTCCAGGGAGGGTCGCTCGCGCTGGGCGGGCTGCTCGTCCTCGTCAGCGCGGTGGTCTCGGCCCTGTCGGCGGTGATCATCAAGAAGCGCCTGGCCGACGTTTCCGCGATCGCCAGCGTCTGGGGGCAGTCGATCGTTGGCGTCGCCGTCCTCCTCGGCGGCGCGGCGATCTTCGAAAGGGCGATTCCTTCGCGCTGGACTTCCCCGGTGGCCTTCGCGCTCGGCTACCTCGCGGTCGTCGGGACGTTTACCTTCCTCGGCAGCCAGTGGCTCATCCCGCGCCTTCCGGTCGGCGTCGTCGGCACATTCCCCATCCTCAACACGCTGCTGGCGCTCCTGTGGGGAAGCCTCCTCGCCGGGGAACGCCTGACCGCCCGAGTCTTCGCGGGCGGCGCCCTGATCCTCCTCGGCGTCGGCCTCGTGACGGTGCGCCCGCGCTCCGCCTCCGCCGCTCAGAGGGCCCGCGAGGCGGCGTCCTGAGGAGAGCACCGACGAAGGATCACGCTTGACGGCGCTCAAGGGGCGAAGGCTCGCCGTCTACCTGTTTCTCTGCGCGGTGTGGGGCTCGACGTGGCTCGTCATCAAGATCGGCCTGCGGGACCTGCCGCCCTTGAAGTACGCCGGCCTGCGGATGGCGATCGCCTGCCTCCTGCTCACACCGTTCGCCCTCGGGGCGCTGGTCGGCCGCCGCGGTAGCCGCCCGAACGCACCGACCCGGCGCCAGATGCTTCTCGTGGCGCTCTCCGGGTTCCTCCAGATCGGCGTTTCTTACGCTTTCCTCTTCACCGCCACGCAGTGGATCGAGTCGGGCCTCGGCGCGATCCTCTTTTCGAGCTTCCCGATCTGGGTCGGCCTCTTCGCGCATTTCATGCTTCCCGACGAGCCGCTGACGCCCCGCACGCTGGGGGCGGCGGCCCTCGGGCTCGCCGGAGTCGCTGTTATCGAGGCTCCTGCCATCGCCGGGCTTTCGCAGCATGCCTCGGGCGGCCTCGTCGCGGGGGGAGCGCTGATGTGCGGCGCCGCGATCGTCTCCGCCTACTCGAACGTCTTGAACAAGCGTTCCTTCGCCGGGATCTCTCCGATCGTCAACGTCTGGGGCCAGACGCTCGTCGGTTCGGCGGCGCTGCTCCTGGCTGCGGTTGTCCTGGAGCGCGGCGCTCCCGCGCGATGGACCGTCTCCGCGGCGGCCGCGCTCGCCTACCTCGCGGTGTTCGGAACCGCGCTGACGTTCGCCGGGCTCTTCTGGCTGATCCCGCGCGTCCCCGTGGCCGTCATCGGGACGATCCCGCTGGTGGACACCTTCATCGCAGTTCTGCTCGGAAGCGTGGTGCTCGGAGAGAGGCTCTCGGCCCGCATCTTCGCGGGCGGTTCTCTCATCCTTGCGGGCGTCCTCCTCGCCGCCTCCCCGAAGCGGGAGCCGGCTGTTGCCGCCTCCTAGGCACGCCGGAGCTGGCCGCCGGCTGGCCGGGCTTTTGCACCAAGATCGGGTCCTCAGGACGAAAGGAGTTTCCATGCCCGAGTACAAACTTCCCGATCTCCAGTACGACTACGGCGCGCTCGAGCCGCACATCTCCGGCCGCATCATGGAGCTGCACCACGACAAGCACCACGGCGGCTACGTCAAGGGCGCCAACACGACCCTCGAGCAACTCGAGGAGGCCCGCGACAAGGAGGACTTCACGCGCATCGGCGCGCTCGAGAAGGCGCTCGCGTTCAACCTGTCCGGTCACGTGCTCCACTCCCTCTTCTGGCAGAACCTGACCCCGAAGGGGGGAGGGCAGCCGTCGGGCAAGCTCGCCGAGGCGATCCGCCGCGACTTCGGGAGCTTCGAGAAGTTCCGCAAACAGTTGACCGCCGCGGCCTCGACGATCATGGGATCCGGGTGGGGGGCCCTGGTCTGGGAACCGGTCGGCCAGCACCTCCTGACGACCCAGATCTACGACCACCAGTCCAACCTGGCGCAGGCCGGGGTCCCGATCCTCGTCCTGGACGCCTGGGAGCACGCCTATTACCTCCAGTACCAGAACCGCAAGACCGACTTCTTCGAGATCGTCTGGAACTGCTGGAACTGGGAGGACGCCGCCGCCCGCTTCGAGGCGGTCCGTTCGATGAACGTGGAGCTGACCGGCGTCGTCGCCTAACTTTGCTCCAGGTCATCCGGCGTCGTTCCTCGGTCATGCGGCGTCCAAACATGTCGTAGGGGCGGGCCTCGCGGCCGCCCGCCTCTTTGGACAACGCCGACGCGTCAAGACGGAGGCATCGTCGGAACCACTCTTCGGAAGTCGACGGTGCCCGTCTCGACGAGGAGGCGGATCGGAGAGGGGCGGGCGGGGACAAGCACCGCCCCTACGGCGTGGGGGGGCGCGTCGTCGCGAGAGAGGTTGTCAGGATCTTCGGACCCGTCTCGTACGAGGTGACGGATCGGAGAGGGGCGGGCGGGGGTAAGCCCCGCCCCTACGGCGCGCCGGGCTCGAGGGCCGGAACGTGAGGAGCGGAGCGCCGTCAGCTCATCCAGCCGCGGGAGACGAAGTCGGAGAAGGTGATCGTCAGCATGATGGCGAGCCAGAAGATCCCGCCGAAGATCACCACGCGAATCAGCCTGGGGCTGTACTTGGCGTGCATGAAGTAGAGGACCACCAGCGATGCCTTGAAGACCGCGATCACCAGCGCGACGACCGTGTTCCAGGGCCCCAGGTCGATCCCGGAGATGACCGTCGTCGCGGCCGTCATGACGAGGAGCGTGACGAAGACCGCCAGGTAGACCTTCACCGGAACGACGTGGTCGTGCTCCCCCTGTCGACTGTCGACTGTCGACTGTCGACTCAATGCAGATGCCTCCCGATCAGGTACAGCAGCGGGAACAGAAAGATCCACACGATGTCCACGAAGTGCCAGTACAACCCCGAGATCTCGACCGGCGTGTTGTATTCCGGCGTGAACGCGCCCCGCTTCGCCATGACGAGGAGCGTCGTCAGGATCCCCAGCCCCACGATCATGTGGAGGGCGTGGAGCCCGGTCATCGCGAAGTAAAGCGAGAAGAAGAGCTCCGCCGCCCGCGCGTCCGCCGGCACGGGGTAATGGAAGCCCGGCCCCGGGAAAAGGTGGTGGTGGAAGTGGTCGGTGTACTCGACCGCCTTGATTCCGAGGAACGCGGCGCCGAGCACCATCGTCGCGACCAGGAACCCGATCAGGAGCTTCTTGCGGCCGGTCTCCGCGCTGTGCACGGCCATCGCCATCGTGAGGCTGGAAAAGATCAGCACGGCTGTGTTGACCGTTCCGAGCAGGATGTCCATGTGCTGGCTCGCGTGCGCGAAGGCGCGCGAGAACTCCCAGCGGTAGATCGTGTAGGCGAGGAAGAGGCCTCCGAAGAAGAGGATCTCCGTCACCAGGAAGACCCACATCCCCAGCGACGCGGCCTCCTTCTGCTGCGCCATCGACTCGAAGTGGTGCTGCAGGCGGCCGGGCGGGGCGGAACCTTGCGGGGGAAGACCCCCCGAACCCCCCCGCGCCGGGGCGTGCTCGTGAGCGGCGTCAGCCAACGATTTCGACCTCCTCGGGCGAATAGATGTACGGGTCCTCGGTCACGACCGGCGGCGTCTCGAAATTGTCCGTGGGCGGCGGCGACGTGGTCTTCCACTCCAGGCCCGTGGATCCCCACGGGTTGGCCGGCGCGTTTCTCCCGTACCGCATGGACCACACCATGTAGATCAGCGGGATGATGTAGCCGACCCCGAGGATCGAGGCGCCCGCCGTGGACATGACGTTCAGCACCTGGAACTCGTCGGGATACGAGTGGTAGCGGCGCGGCATCCCGAGGTAGCCCAGGATGAACTGCGGGAAGAACGTCAGGTTGAACCCGATGAAGATGACGAGCGCGGCGAAGCGCGCCCACCCTTCCGGGTAGAGCTTGCCGGAGATCTTCGGCCACCAGTAGTGGACCCCGCCCAGGTATCCCATGATCGTCCCGCCGACCATGATGTAGTGGAAGTGGGCGATGATGAAGTACGTGTCGTGGACGTGCACGTCCACGCCGAGCGAGGCGAGGAAGAGCCCCGTCAGCCCGCCGATCGTGAAGAGGCCGATGAACCCGAAGGCGTAGAGCATCGGCGTCCGGTACGAGACCGATCCCTTGTACATCGTCGCCGTCCAGTTGAAGATCTTCACGGCCGATGGGATCGCGACCAGGAACGACAGGATCGAGAAGATCAGCCCGGCGTAAACCGACTGGCCCGACACGAACATGTGGTGGCCCCACACGAGGAAGCTGAGCACCGCGATCGCGATCGAGGAGAACGCCACGAACTTGTAACCGAAGATGTTCTTGCGCGAGAAGGTCGTGACGAGCTCCGAGATGACCCCCATCGCCGGCAGGATCATGATGTAGACGGCCGGGTGCGAGTAGAACCAGAAGAGGTGCTGGAAGAGGATCGGGTCGCCGCCCAGCGCCGGGTCGAAGAAGCCGAGGTGGAAGATCCGCTCCGCGCCGACCATCAGGATCGTCACCGCGATGACCGGCGTGCCGAGAACGATGATCAGGCTCGTCGCGTAGTGCGCCCACACGAAGAGGGGCAGGCGGAACCACGTCATGCCTGGCGCGCGCATCGTGTGGATCGTGACGAGGAAGTTCAGCCCCGTCAGGATCGAGGAGAAGCCGGTGATGAAGATGCCGACCGCCGTCGCGATGACGTGGGAGTTGGACGAGGCGGTGCTGTAGGGCGTGTAGAAGGTCCAGCCGGTGTCCACGCCGCCGTGGACGATCGCCCAGAACGTGAAGAGCGCCCCGACGAGGTAGATGTACCAGGAGAGAAGGTTCAGGCGGGGGAAGGCGAGGTCCTTGGCGCCGACCATCATCGGGATGAAGAAGTTCCCGAGCACGGCCGGGACCGCCGGGATCATGAAGAAGAAGATCATCGTGACCCCGTGCATCGTGAAGAGCTTGTTGTAGGTTTCCGCCTGCACGAGGTCGCCCTCGGGGGTCAGCAGCTCCAGCCGGATCAGGAGCGCGAAGAGGCCTCCCAGGAAGAAGAAGACGTTGATCGAGGCGAGGTAGAGGAGCGCGATCCGTTTGTGGTCGCGCGTCAGCAGCCACGACTTCACGCCGTAACGCGACGTCAGGTAGTTGTCGCGCGGCTCTTGCGGCTCGGGTTCCTCGACGACGGCGGACATTACTTGGGATTCTCCTTCTGGGAAGGCGTCGGCGGTGCGGCGCGGTTGGAGGGCGGAAGGACCCGGGAAGATTGGGGTGGAGCGGCGGCCGCGGGCTTGGAGAGGGACTTGACGTAGGCCACGAGCTGGAGGAGCTCCTCCTCGGAAACCAGGCCCTGGAACGTCGGCATGATCGGCTGGAAGCCCGCGACGATCTTGTTGTTGGGCGTCAGGATCGACTCCCTCAGGTACGACTCGTCGGCCACGACCGTGCGCCCGTCGGCGAGCTGGACCTGCTTGCCGAAGAGGCCCTCGAGGTTGGGGCCGCGCGCCAGCGAGTCGGGACGGTGACACGTGTTGCAGGCGTGCCGCTGGAAGAGCTTGGCTCCGGCCGACGCGAGCGACTCGGACGCCGCGCCGCCCGCGAGCCACGCCTGGAAGTCTCCCGGCTCCATCGCGTGGACCCATCCGATCATCGAGGAGTGCTTGGTCCCGCAGTACTGCGAGCAGAAGATGTGGTAGCGGCCCGGCTTGGACGCCTCGAACCACGTCCGCGTGTACTGGCCCGGCACGACGTCCTGCTTCATCCGGAAGGCCGGCACGAAGAAATCGTGGATGACGTCCTCCGAGGTCATCGTCAGGCGCACCGGACGCCCGACCGGCACGTGCAGCTCGTTGATCTCCCGCTGCCCGTCGGCGTGCTGGACCTTCCACATCCACTGCTTGCCGATGACGTTGATCTCGATCGCGTCGTCGGGGACGCGGTTCATGGCGAAGAAGATCTTCGCTCCCCAGAAGAAGAAGGACAGGGAGATGAAGAGCGGGATGACAGTCCAGGCGAGCTCGAGCTTCAGCGAGCCTTCGATGCCGCGCGGCAGCTCGCCCTCCGAGCGGCGCCGGTACCGAATGGCGAAAACGATGACCGACAGCGCGATGAGCGTCGCGAAGAACACGCTGACCGCGAGCAGGTAGAAGTAGAGGGCGTCCACCCGCCCCGCCATCGTGGACGCCTGATCGGGGAAGAGCGGTAAGGTCTGTCCCATCCTCAGCCGGCCTTCCGTGCCTCTTTTCCCTCTCCCGGCGGGAGAGGGTCAGGGTGAGGGGCGCCCCCGATTTCGGATTTCGGACTTCGGACCCCGGATTTGAGGCCGTTGAGCCGGTCCCTGCGCCACATCACGACGAGGAAGGTCGAGAGGATCAGGACCGCCGCGACCCCGCCGAACCGGACGAGGGACAGGATGGCGGCGGAGTAGCGCCCCATCTTCGGGTCGTAGTGGAAGCAGAAGAGAAGGATCTGGTCCACGATCGAGCCGATCTTTCCTTCCGAGGCCTCCACGATTCCGAGGCGCAGGTCCCTGGGCGCGTACTCGATGCCGTAGAAGTAGCGCGACAGCCTCCCGTCGGGCGTCGCGACGTAGATCGCGGCGGCATGCGCGAACTGACCCGTGCTGTCGTCGTATCGGTAATGGAATCCCGCGGACTTCGTCACCCGCTCGATGGATCCGGCGCCGCCCGTCAGGAAGTGCCAGCCCGCGGAAGCGCCCGGGCGGCGGTACTCCTCCACGTAGGCCTTCTTCTTGGCCGCCGCGTCGGCCGGGCGGTCGTGCGGATCGAAGCTGACCGCGACGACGTCGAAGTCCTTTCCGGCGTCGAAGGGCAGGACGCGCAGTGCGGACACCAGCCCGTTGAAGACCTGCGTGCAGAGCATCGGGCAGTTGTAGTAGGCGAGCACCAGCAGGACCGGGCGCTTGCCGAAGTACTGGCCGAGCCGCGCGGGCTTGCCCGCCTCGTCGGCGAAGAGGGCGTTCAGGGGGAGCGGCTGGCCCAGCCTCTGATCGATCCCCACGCCCCGGAGGGCCTCCGGCCGCGCGGCCTCCGCGGCGAACGCCGCCGGGGGAAGCAGGAGGAAGAGGAGCGCGGCCGCCCGGAGGCTTCTCATCGTTTCGGCTCCGGAGCGGCGGGGGGAGCAGCGGCGCCGGGCATGGGCATGGGAACCTGGGCGGCCATCGGCCTGGCCGGCGGAAGGCCCCGCTCGACCAACAGCTCCATCGCGCGGTCCACTGGGATCCTCACGAATCCTCCCGGCTTGTCCACCCACGCGTAGCTCGTCAGGATGGCGTCCTCCTCCGCCCGCATCTTCTGGCGGGGCACGAGCGGAATCGCCTCCAGGCGCGGCTCGGGCGGCGTCCGCTGGAGGCTCGCCGCGACGGCCGGCGCCAGCGGAGCCTGCGCCGCGTCCCCCTTCTTCTGCATCACGCGCAAGAGCACGTACATCGCCCCGGCGGCGGCGATCAGCCCGACCGCGAGCCAGAAGGCGAAGATCATCGCGCCGCGCGTGCTGACGTCGCGGCTGCGGCTGACGGCGTCGTCCCGCGTCTCAGTGTTCTGCATGCGAAGCCGCCATTGCGAATTCCGGGTCGTTGACGGGAAGGAGCGGGCGCTCCTCGAGCTGCCAGAGGAAAACGGCGAGCCACAGACCTCCGATCCCGATGGCCGCCGCGAAGTCCAGCCAGTGCACCTGGAAGTGCGCCGTGGCCGGCGAGTGGCCCGCCTGCGTGAAGACCGGCCTCACCAGCCAGAAGACGTCCACCAGGCGCATCGCGACGACCAGCCCGGCGACCGTCGCGAGGAGCCGCGGGTTGCGGTTGGCGCTCTCCGGCAGCAGCAGCAGGAAGGGGAGAGCGAAGTGCAGCACGACGAGCGCCGCGCCCACCCATCCCCAGCCTCCCGAGAGCCGGCGCAGGTACCACGGGATCTCCTCGGGCAGGTTGCCCGCCCAGATGATCAGGTACTGCGCGAAGGCCACGTAGGACCAGAACATGACGAAGGCGAGGAGGAGCTTCCCCAGGTCGTGGAAGTGCCGCGAGCCGACGTATCCGGCGAACGGCGCCTGCCTCGACAACAGCACGAGCAGCGCGGTCACGAAGGCGAGGGCGTTCAGCGCCTGTCCCGCGATGTAGAGGACGCCGTACATCGTCGAGAACCAGCGCGGCTCGAGCGACATCACCCAGTCGATCGAGGCGAATGTCATCGTCAGCCCGTAGGCCACGAGGCCTCCCGCGGAAAGGAGCTGGAGTTTCCGGGTGAGCGCGGGGCTGCCGGCGCGGTCCTGATGGAGCGACCAGCGGTTCAGGAAGTACGCGACCACCAGCCAGACCGCGAAGTAGAAGACCGTGCGAGCGAGGAAGAAGGGGACGTTCAGATACGCCTCCTTGGCCTGGAGGACGGCGTCCTTCGCGACTTCCTCGGGCCGCGCCCAGCTGTAGAGGTGCTTCATCCCCAGCGCGACCGGGATGAAGAGGACGGTGATCAGCGGGAGCGTCCTCGTCCCGGACTCGAGCATCCGCCGGATGGGGATCCCCCAGGCGCCGCCGGTTAAGTGATGGAGCATCACGACCGCCAGACACCCGAGCGAGAGCCCCGTGAAGAAGACGTAGGCGAAGAGGTAGGCGCGGAAGAACGCCGGCGGCGCGAGGAACGCCCCGGCGGCGCAGGCCGCGAGCGCGAGGACGCCGGCGATCAGGGCGGGCCTGCGGACGCGGTCGATCGAAGCGGTGATCGCGGGGGAGGCGCCGGCGTTCATCTGACCACCGGCTTGTTGCGGCTTCCCTGTCCCATCTCGCGCACCGGTCCCGGCGCCGCCGGCGGAGCGGGCGGCCGGTCGAGCGAGTCCTTCTTGTCCGCCGGAACGTCGGCGACGGGCGCGTGCTGCGAGAGCTGCAGGGCCTTGACGTAGGCGGCGATCGCCCAGCGGTCGGGAACGTCGATCTGCGAGGCGTAGTCGGGCATCGCGCCGAGGCCGTTGCTCATGACGTCGAAGAAGTGGCCGACCGGCGCGTCGCGCAGCCGGTCGAGGTGGAGCGAGGGCGGCGGCTGGTAGCCGCGGCGAACGACCATGCCCCGTCCGCTGCCCGTCCGGTCGTGGCAGGGCGTGCAGTAAATGTTGAAGCGGTCCTGCCCGCGCCGGAGGAGATCCTTCGTCAGCGGCATGGGCAGCGTCGCCACGAGGTCGTGGCCCTGCCGGCCCTGGTAGAGCTTCTGGTCGCTCCGCAGCCAGCCGCGGGCGACGGTTCCCTCCGGCAGGGGGCGGGCGGCCCGGTTGTCCGGGAAGAATAGAGACTCGCCGAGCGGCTTGTATTTGGCCTGGTCGTACATCTCCTGCCGGCACGCCGCCGCTCCGGCGGCGGCAAGAACAACGACGAGGAACAGGCTCCCTTTCCGCGTCACCTCTCCACCTCGTTGACCTCGCGGGCGCCGAGGCCCTTCAGGAACTCGGCGGTCGCCGCGGTATCGAACTTCGGGTCTCGGGACTCGATCGCGAGGAAGAAGCGGTCGCGCGACGCCAGGGCGAAGCGCGGGACCGAGAAGACCGGGTGGTAGGGCTGCGGGAGCCCGTTCAACCCGAGCATCCCGAGGACGGCCGCGAGCGCCGCGAACAGCACCGTCAGCTCGAAGGTGATCGGGATGAACGACGGCCAGCTCGCGAGCGGCCGTCCCGCGACGTTGATCGGGTAATGGACGACCGACGAGAACCACTGCATCGCGAGCGCCGTCGCGCATCCCAGCGCTCCGCCGACGAAGACGATGAGCGGGAGCTTCGTGCGGGGAAGGGCGAGCGCCGCGGTCAGCTCGTGGATGGGATAGGGCGTGTACGCATCCATCCGCGTGTACCCCGCTTCCCGCGCGCGGCGGGCGGCCTCGACGAGCGCCGCCGGCGTCTCGAACTCGGCGAGCAGCCCGTAGAGCGGGTGGAGCGGCGGGCGGGGGTTCACGGCTCGGCCTCCTTGACCGCCTCCGCCTCGGGGACGAGCGTCCGCATCTCGAAGATCGAGATCATCGGCAGGAACCGGATGAAGAGGAAGAAGAGCGCCACGAAGAACCCGATCGTGCCGACATAGGTCGCCCAGTCGAACTTCGTCGGGTAGTACATGCCCCAGGACGAGGGCAGGTAGTCGCGGTGGAGGCTCGTGATGACGATGACGAAGCGCTCGAGCCACATCCCGACGTTGACGACGACCGCGATGATCCAGAGGAAG
>DATFWF010000176.1:0-15028 GCA_035259605.1 Thermoanaerobaculia bacterium | reverse complement strand
CGTCATCGTCGGCGTCGGCGTCCGGGACGGGGTGCGGGTCTTCGTTGCCGTCGGCGTCGCCGTGATGGTCGGCGTGCTCATCATGATGTAGACGACGAGCGGAGTCTGCGTGGGCGTCGGAGGCTCCGCCGGAACCGGCGTCGTCGTCGGGACGGTGATCTCCGCCGGCGCGGGCTCCTCGACCGGTTCCGGAGGAGCCGGCGGCGGAACTTCTCTCGGCCGCGTTCGCGGCACGGAGTATTCGCGGGGAGGGAGCGTCTGTTCGTTCTCGACCGGCGGCACGCGCTCGATCGCCGGCGGAGGCGTGGGCGTAGGGGGCGGCAGCTCCATCCGGTAGAGCGTTCCGTTGTCCGTGCCCGCATAGACCTCGCCGCCGGCGTCCTCCCCCAGCGCGGTCAGCGCCGGCAGCGTGCTCCCCGCGAGCTGGCCCGTTCCCCAGACCTGGCCCGAGCAGTAATCCCCGTAGAAGTACACGCCCGCGAGCGCCGGAAAACGCGTCCCCCGATAAACGACGCCTCCGACGAGCTCCGAGCAATTCCCGGTTTCCGCCGAATACTCGAGGATCGGCAGCTTCAGGTCTGCGGACTCGCACGCCGGCAGCGTCGCCGGGCATCCCGGGACCCGCCGCTGCGTGCAGACCGATCCTTCCAGCATGTGCCACCCGTAGTTCTCGCCGCCGCGGCTCATCGCCGGCTGCAGATCAACCTCCTGCCGCGTCTCCCCGGCGTCGGCGATGTAGAGATCTCCCGTTGCGCGGTCGAAGGAGAGCCTGCGCGGATCCCTCAACCCCTTCGCCCAGACCTTCTCCAGCGCGCCACCGGACCGCGAGAACGGATTGGAGAGCGGAATCCCGTAGTACGGCTCCTTCGACGTGTTGACGTTGACATCCAGCCGCAGGATCTTCCCGAGCAGCGAATCCGCCCGTTGAGCCGTGCAGGCCGGCTCGTTGAACGACCCGCCATCGCCGACTCCGACGTAGAGATACCCATCCCGCCCGAACGCCAGCGCCCCGCCGAATTGGCCGGCATTCTCCGGAAACGGAATCGTCAGGAGACTGACGCCCGACGCCGGATCCAACTTCCCCGGATCCTTCGCCGCCCTCCGATACCGCGCGACGACCAGCCGCCCCTCGAGGTCCGTGTAGCTGAGGAAGACCAACCCGTTCCCCGAATAGGCCGGATGAAAGGCCAGAGAAAGCAACCCGCGATCGCCGCAGCACGAAACCCGGCTCGAAAGATCGAGAAAGTTGGCGGGCAGGACCCTCGTTCGATCGAAGACAACGACCCGACCGCTTCGCAGCGCGAGGAAGACTCTCGAATCCCCGGCGTTCGCGATCGCCGCGATGGAATCCATCCCCCGCGCCACCGGCAGGAAGGCTGCCGCCGCGACGGCGTCGGTCCGGGACTTCGGCTCCCCTTCCCCGGCCCCGGCCGCCACGGCAATCACGAGCAGAACGGCCAATCCGGCCGAGACGGCGATCGCCCGGCGCCATCCGTCGGCAGGCTTCAGAATGCGGCGCAACCCGGCCTTTCTACGACGCCTGGCACCGGATCGTCTAGATGCGACGGTGATCAGTAGAGGAAGGAGAGCTTACCCATTACCGGGCCCTGGCGATTCCCAGGAGGGCATCGGCGTTGAGCGCGAGCCCGATGTTCAATCGCAGCTTGCTCTTGAGAGAGTCTTCGGTGTGGTTCGCGTAGGTCAAGGCCAGCGGGATGATGACGGCGGAGGCGACATAGATGTTGGCCTTCGCCTGGAAGGCCGTCGTCGTCAGGGAGCTGGCCTTCGCGTGCCCAACCTTGGCGGCCGCGGTGAGATCCAGGGCGTTGCCCGCGAACCGTCCGAGGGTCAGCGAGGCCTCGCCCGCGTAGGCGCGGACCGTTGATCCGCCCGGGGGAGTCGAGTGGTTCAGGGCAACCTCGCCATTCGCGTTGACGCTGAAACGCTCGCCGGTGTCGTAGGCGAAGAGGACCTTGATCCTCGAGTAATCCGACGTCGAAGGGTCGCGGTTGTAGCCGTAGAGGATCGAGAGCTGCGGTCCCGCCGGAAGCCATCGCGCCGCTTCGCCGGCGATCGCCTTGCTGAGGCTCACGCGGACGGTCTCCTCCTCGACGGCGCTCGCGGCGGTCGCGGCCAATGTCGAGATCTCGGCGCTGTTCAATCGCGCCCGGATCGGGTCGAGCAGCTCGCCGAGCTTGCGCTGGACTTCGGCGGCGGGGATCGGCTTGGCGGCCTCCGTCTGCCAGTTGTTGAAGGCGATCAGCGCATCGTCGAGGAGCCCCTGCACGTCCGGAGAGAGCTTCGAGAACCAGCGGCTCTCGAGCTTCGTGTTCTTCCGGAGCGTCTCCTTCTCGCGCTCGATGACGGGCGCCAGCGTCGCCTTGATGTGCTCCCGGAAGGCCCGGTCGCGGGCGCTCCGGCTGCCGAGCGCCACGTACTTGGCTTCCGCGCTCAACAGGTTGCTCAGCCCGCTGTTCTCGTCGCCGGAGGTAGCAGCGAAGGTTGCGGAGAGCGCCAGGCGCCGCAGGGCCGTGAGGCGGTCCCAGTGCTCCGCGTCGTCGTCGCCGCCGAACTTCGTGTAGAAGAGGTAAGGCGTCGTCTGGAGGGCGAACGTGGTATCCGAGACGGCCCTCGTGATCGCGCCTCGCTCGATCGCGAGGTTCAGAAGATCCGAGATGCCGGGCTTGTCGGTCAGCGTCACGCTCCCGGCGGCGCTGGAGCTGGCTCCCGTCTGCTGATCCGTCCGCGGACTGTTCTTCTCGCGCAGAGCCACAGCGAGGCTCTCCAGGGGCGCCAGGCTCTTGCCTGCCGAGAGGTAGAGGAGAAAGAGGTCCGGCGACTGCCCGAATTCGGCGCGTGTCGCGCGATCCACGAGGACGGCGAGAAAAGGATCCGGAGCTTCCGGCGGAGCCGCTCTGGCCGGCGGAGCGGCGAGCGCGAAACCAACTGCCAGCGCGGCGACTCTGGTGGCTTGCCCGCGCAGACGGTGCATGCGCCGCGTTACCGGACGCGAATCATGATCTGGACCTTGGCCGTGTTCTCGATGTCGGGCGTCGTCTTCTTGAAGATGTCGATCGTCTTGCCATCCGGGCCGGCGATCTTGATCCGGAAGCCCTTGGTTTCCTCATCGTCGGCCGGGAACAGGAGGATGACATTCAGGACGTGGTGCGCGCCGACCCCCGAAAACATCTGCGGAGTCAGGGCAAAGGCGACGCCCTCAGAGACGTCGAGCGTCATGTCATCGAACGCCACGAAGGGATCGTCGGGGCCGGTGATGGTGACCATCAGCCGCTCCGTGGGCGTCACTTCGTAGAACAGGCTGGCGAGCTTCCGCGCCATGTCCGGATCCTTCGCCTATTCTAGCGACAAGACTCGACGGCCCGGGCGGGCGGCTTCGCCTCAGCCGGGTTGGTTCTTCGGCCGGCGGACGCTGAAGGAGGCGGCGCCGATCCGGATCCTCGCCGAGGACCGGGCCTCCGCCGGCTTGCCTTCGCGGGCCGAGGACCGCGGGACGAAGAGGACGCGCAGAGTATCCGCCGAAGGCGCCCCCTTGAGGGCCGCTTGCACCGCCTGATTGATCTTGAAGGACAGGCTCGCCGGTTTGAACCCTCCGTGCTGATGCTCGTCGCGGATCCCGTGCCCGAAGAGGGCGACGTTGCCGACGTAGTAGGGGCCCTGCGGGTCCGGCGCCGCGTCCTTCGGGAGCCCGACATGGACCTCGTAGTACACGTCCGGCTGCCGGTCCGCCTCGATCTGTGTGAGCTCCAGCAGGAGATCGGCGTTCGCTTCGGCGGCCACGCTGCCGAGCCGGGCGCGGGACTCCCGGATGTCGATCTCCCACGGAACCGGGTCGGGCCCGGGGCCGAGAACCGGCGGGATCGGAAGCTGGAAGAGCAATTCCTTGATCCAGGTCGGAATCGGGAGGATTTTCTCGCAGTAGAGCTTCACCTGCGCCGGCTCCCCCTCGTACTTGTAACGAAGCTGCTCCTCCGCCCGAAGAACGTCGCAGCCCGTCAACTGGACCTGCTTGCCGTGCTCGTTGAAAAACGTGAACTTGGTGTTCTTCCACGTCGCGTCGTCGAGGGGATCCGTCCGGCCGCCGCCCTGCGCGAGCCAGATGTTCCAGAGCCGGTCGATGTTGCAGTGATGGAGCCAGAAGACCGGATCCTGCGCGGCCGTGGGAACGCTTCCCATCCAGCCGCCGATCGAGACGTGCACCGCGCCGTGCGGCGTGCCCTCGAGCGAGCTGCTGAAGTCGGTGAACGGAACGAGCGGCATGGCGAAGCCCGTGTTGACGGTCGAGGCGAAGAGGCTCGACGTCCCGTCGTTCCAGCCGAAGCCGCGGTTGGCCGTGAAGAGCTGGTTGCTCGGGTCGGCCGGCACTCGGAAGGGCTCGGGAAGCTGGCGCTCCGCCGGCGACTCCCAGTTCCAGAAGGGCAGCGCCCACGCCAGGTCGCCCGACATCTTCCGGATGATCCGCTCGAAGTACCAGAGGTACATGCGATGCCACGAGAAGAAGAAGTAGGTCCCGTGCTCGCAGGTGTTCCAGGCGGTATGCGAGCCGCCGAGCAGCGTTCCGTGGATCGCCGCCTGGTAGGTCCAGCTCAGCGGATCGGAGTCCGGCAGGGCTTTCATCTTCTTGATCGCCTTGCCGTAGGACTGAACGATCGGGTCCGAGGCGGACAAGCCGCCGATGTCTCGTCGGACCCACGTGGACGGACCGCACCCGAGATCGAAGAGCGACTGGCCGAGCAACGCGACCGATGCCGCGGCGCCGGAACTGGCCAGGAACTGGCGCCGGGTCCTCAGACGGACCGCCATACTCACCTCCCGCCCGGAAGGCTCGCCGGGAGATCCTCCCTATCCTGACGCTCTGGCCCCCGTGCTGCCCGCGGGAATCGGGTCTTCGATCAGAGCGGGCGCAGTCGCGCGGGGGTCGTCGGGAAGGAGGCCCGGCCCGCCGGCACCGGCGGGAGCCTCCTTCCAGCGGCGCGGGACCCTCAGGATCCCGATGGGGAAAATCGTCAGGCTGCCGTCCGCGGCAAATCGCAGGCGCAGGAACTGCTTGAAGTCCTGGATGCGGAGCGAGGCGAAGGCCTCGTCGGAGTGGCGCTGAAAAACGTTGAGCGAGACCAGGAGATAGATCCCCAGGATCAACGAGCCCGCGACCCATCCGCCCGCGGCGACCGCGAGCGCGAAGCGCCAGACGAAGGCGAACGAGCCGGGCTCGAAGTGCTGCGAGAAGAGATACGCGGCCCCCCAGGCGATGAAGAAGACGGCCGCCAGGTGCGCGAGGCCGTGAACGAGGCCTCCGAAGACGCGGTAAAGGCGGGAATGCGTGTCCGTGAACAGGAAGAAGAGCAGCAGCATCGCGATGACCCAGAACCCCGCGTCGGGCTTGTTGACGACCTCATGGAGAGTCGTGGTGATCGCTTCTCCGATCTGCGAGAACCCGAGGCGGCCGATGTCCGCGCTCACCGCCCAGGCGGTCAGGAGGTAGAGAAACGCGGTCAGGAACCCGAAGGTCGGGTTGATCGCCAGGAAGAGGAGGTTTCGCCAGCAGAGCGCTTTCGACGTCCGCTGCTCGGGAAAACACTTCGCGAGCCCGTACCCTCCTTCGAGCATCGAGACGTCCGGCCCGTGGGTCGGATGGAGGCTCGCACCCCCGCCTCCCGCCGTGATCTTCTGCCGGCCGTCGGGCCTGGCGTGCCGCCGGTAGTGGTGCAGGTCGCCCGACAGGAACACGGCCACCCGGCCTTCCGGCTGCGAGGGGGTCCCGAAGACCTTCTCCTCGAGGAAGTGCAGGCTGCTCTTCCTGTAACCGGACGTGTCGTACTTCCCGTAGATGTGGGAGTAGATCCAGTGCGGCTCGGCGGTGCAGAGGATGATCCGGTCCTCCGGCTCCATCTCGCGGGCCACGCGCTCGAAGAACTCGACCTGAGGCGCGTCGACGTCGGAGTCGAGCTGCACGTCGGTCCCGATCACCCACCAGTGATGCGGCAGCTTCAGCGCGAAGTAGCTCCGCGTCTGCGGAGTCCGCCATCCGCCGAACCAGTCGCGCGAGAAGAAGAGCCGGGAGAACGCGACGAGGCTGTCGTACCAGTCGTGGTTGCCCGGGATCGCGAAGGCTTTCGGATGCGGCGGATCGGTGAAGGAGAGCGCGGTCTTCCAGGGTAGGACGAGCTTCTCCTTGTACCTCTCGCGCGAGGCGGTGGGATAGACCTGGTCGCCGCCGAAGACGAGGATCCGGCCGCGCCGGGTCGCGTGCTCGACTCCCCCGGGACCCCGGACGGTGAGCGACGGCCGCCCGACGGCGGAGGCAATGGCGTAGGTCGAGTTGAATCCGTCGCCCGAGTCCGCCACGAAGTCCATCCAGAGCTCCTCGATCGGGCGGCCGTCCTCCTCGCGCGAGCAGTCGATCAGCGTCGCCTGCGGCGCGGCCAAAGCCTCGATCAAGCGGGTGTCCGCCCGCTGTCCGAAGATCGTGGCGGCCAGGACGTCCGGGGCGTGCCGCAGGAGCTCGAACGGGTCGTACCAGGCCGTCATCGGCGCGCGCTTCATGGCACGACCACTCCGCGCGTAAACCGCGCGATGACCCGGAGCCCCAGCTCCGAGATCACCGGGTAGAGCCCGTCGAGGAGGCTCCAGCCGATCAGGTACGCCAGGTTGCCCGGGACGAAGAAGAAGTACGAAAGCTCCCACGTGCCGAGGATCAGCCGCTCGGCCGCCTTCACGATGAAGCTGAAGATCGCGAAGAGCAGGAACTTCTCCCACCACGGACGGCGATACGCGCCCGCGTAGAGAAACCCGAGGCAGAGGCCGATCCAGACGAACGTGTGGAGGAAGTTGTTCGCCCACGGGAGAAAGCTCATCCAGCCGGCGCGGTAGAGCCCGTAGTTGGCGAGGAAAGTCGCCGTTCCCCACCCGAAGAAAAGGATCCAGTAGGTCCGGCGGAAGTTCAGCTCGACGTGGTCGTTGGCGTACCGGATGACGACGAAGAGGGCCGCGTAAACGAGGAGCAGCTCCGCGTACTGGCCGATCCCGTTCCCGTTCCCGAGAATCGCCTCCGCCATTTCCGCTCAGCCGCGTCCCGCCGCCGCCACGAAGGGGGCGGCGTAGTCCGCCAGCGCCATCACGGTCAGTTGCGGGTTCACGCCGATCGAGCTCGGGAAGACGCTCGCGTCGCATACGAAGAGGTTGTCGTAGCCGTAAACCCGGAACTCCGGGTCCACGACGCCCCGCTTCGAGTCGCGGCTGACCGCGTTGCCTCCCTGAGGGTGCCCGGTCCCCAGCGTCATGTCGGTGGAGTCGCGGATGAAGTCCGGCAGCCGCGCCAGCTCGGCTTCATTTTTGAATTCGAAGTAGCGGAACGTGCTCGGCATGACCGCGCGCGCGCCGGCCGCGAGGTAGATCCGGCCGGCGAGCGACAGGCCCTTAAGCACCTTCTGGAGATCGCCGGGAGTGGGCTCGAAGTTGATGTCGCGCCCCGTCAGGCCGCCGACGGAGACCTCCGCGTTCGACTCCGTTCCGACGAGGATCCCCGTCGCGGCCATGCGGTTGAACCGGAGCATGTTCCGGAAGTGGTCCTCGAACCATCCGGGCATCGACAGCGACTGGGCGACCGGCGGGTTGTACCAGGTCTCCAGCACGTACCCCTCGTTGGGCGCGACTTCGAGGTAGTGCGAGATCTGGAGCCCCGCGTAGGCATCCACCGTTTCGTCGAAAAGGGCCGAGATCGGCGAGCCCATGTTGAAGGCCAGGTTCTTGCCGACCGCGCGCCCGCCGGCTCCGGAGCGCTCGAGAAGCAGGCTCGAGGAGACGGCGCCCGCCGCGACCACGAAGACGTTGCCTCGGACGTCGATCCGCCGGCCGTCGGTGAACCGGCACGTCACCGCCGTGATGCGGCCGCCCGCGCCCCGCAGCCTCTCCGCCTCGCAGCCCGCCACGATCGTGAGGGATTCCGCGCCCAGCGAGCCCATCGCCTGCGTCTCCGGCAGGATCCGGTCGAGCATCGAGAGCTTGCGCCCGTAGCGGCACCCGATGTTGCAGTAGCCGCAGCCCAGGCACTCGTGGACGTTCGCCTCGACGATGTTGAACGAGTTGGGCGGTTTTTCCAGGGCGAGCGCGCGGACTCCCCTGCCGAAGATCGGGTCGCCCGTGGGGTTCAGGGACTTCAACGGCTGGCGCTCGACGCCGATCGAGGCGCGGACGTCCTTGAAGGACCGGCGCAGCTTCTCCGGATCGAGGCCCGCGAGGAGCGGCGCGTCGTTCCAGCGGGCCAGAACGTTCTCCGGCAGGTCGAAGCAGACCGCGTTGTTGACGACGGTCGAGCCGCCCACGCAGCTTCCCTGGATGATCTGGAAGTCGAAGGCGCGGGTCAGCTGCAGGGCGCCGTCGGCGTAGAGCTTGCCGAGCATCTCCGCCTCGTCCTCGGTGAACCCGGCCGGGTCGAAGTAGTCGCCGCGCTCGATCATCAGGACGCTGCGCCCCGATTTCACGAGGCGATTGGCGAGGATCGAAGCCCCTGCCCCGGAGCCGATGACCACGACGTCGCCGTCGAGCGTCTCGCCCGTCACGTCCGACGCCGTCCTGACGCGGAGCGGCCTCCTCGGCGGCGATGGGCTGTCGCGCAAGCGCTGCGGCGTCGTCGGCCGCTGCGAGAACGGGACGTAGCCGACCGACGCGAACGTCCTCGGATCGTTGTAGTACCCGAGGTAGCTCAACTGCTTGCCCATCCCGATCAGCGCCCGCACGAGCACCCGGAGGAATTGCGGAATCAGCCTCAGCGTGACGTCCTGGTAAAACCGCTTCTCGATGAACTGCCGCCGCGCCGCGCGGTCCAGATACGAAAGCGGCGGCTTGAACGAGAGCAGCGGATAAAACTCCAGCGCCACGAGCGCGAGCCGCGCGACCCGCTTGGTCTTTCCCTCGAAGCGCGCGAGGTACTCGTCCACGTTCCTCGCGACGTCCTCGCCGCCGATCACGGGCGCCCGGCCGTCCGCGCCCGTCAGCGAGACCTCCGCCAGAGCCGCCAGGCTCCGGAACTCCACCGGCCAGAAAAACGCGAGGTCGTACCGCGCGCGGTCCGCCGAGATGAAGAAGGCGAGGAGCAGGGCGGCGATCGTGCCGTCGAGGACCATCGCGCCGAAGAGCGTGCCGCGGATGGTCCACGTCCACGGGCCGACCTGGTAGGTCCCCGCGGTGTCGCCCCAGATCAGGACCGCGGTCATGGCGAGGATCGAGATGACATGGCCCCAGATCAGGAGGATCGTCAGGAGCCGCCGCTTGCGAACGTCCCCCGACGCGAAGAAGGCGAGGAGCGCCAGCCCTCCGATCTTGACGACCGAGTTGGTGACGAACGGCAGGTTGACGAAGAACTCCTGGAACGGCCCGAAGAGCGCGGGGAGCAGGTACGCCAGGATCCCGAGGAAGAAAGCCGCCGCGAGAATGCGCAGGAGCGCTCGGAGTCTCAGCTCCTGCGGAGTCAGCTCGCCTTCCTCGCGCGACCGCTCGCCCGCTGGCCCGGTCTCGCCCACGCGATGGTCTTCTTTCCTGCGCTTCTACACCTCGCCAACTCTTCCGTCAAGGCGGAGGGAGTTGGTTCGTTACCCCCCGTTCATTCCAGTTGAAGAGCGGCGAAGCCGGACCGCCACAGCCTCGCCTCATCATGGCGCCGCTTGATGAGGCCCGGCAGCTTCGCCGGATCCCACAGCCGTGTCATCGAGTCGAGCTGGTCCGCGACCGCCTCGAGGTCCCCGGCCGCGAGCAGTCTCTGGATCTTGCGCATCTCGCGGCGGTCCTGGCGCTTGGGACTCGAATCCTTCATTCGTGTTCCCCGGTTGTAGACGAGGCTCACCAGCGACGTCCGGCGCGGGGCCGTCAGGTCGTCCACCTCGGGGTAGATCGAGCGAGTCTGATCGAGGTACTGCGGCAGCAGGCGCCGCACGAAAACCGATACCGCGTCGAGCAGGGGCACCTCGAGACTGCGGACACGGCCGAGCAGACCGGCCGAGCCGGGCTTCCCGAGAACGCCGGCGAGCCGGGCAATCGTTGCGGATGAGAGGTGATCGCCCCAGTCGGCGTCCAGGCGCTCGCGGTCGACGAAGCGCAAGTCGTAGCCGATTCCGATCGTGATGCCGCTGCTGCCGCCTGGCCAGACGGGATTCTTGTACCTCAAACGGTACTCGCCGGGACTGGAAACCTCCGCGCGGGCGATGAAAGTCACGCCCGCCGCGGTGAGCGGCGCAAACAGCTCGGGGAGCGCCGCGACCGCCTGCTGGAACCCGTCATCAGCCTCGGGAGGTCCCGGGAGACCGAGCGCCACGCGCCCATCCGCGATCGCATCGCGCGTCGCCGGACCAAAGTCGCCATCGATCAGGAGGAGCGACCCGAGCTTGTTGAGCCCGCGCTGAAGTCCCCTGACCTCCTCCCCCGAATCTCCCTGCTTCAACAGCATGGCTCACCGATCGGAGAGAGTCCCCGCAGTCGGATCTCAGGCGGGGAGTCCTTTCCTGAGGACTTCCTCCATCTTCTCGCAGAACACGTCGATCTCCGGCAGCGTCGTGTACACGTTGGGCGTCACGCGCAGGCCGTTGAACTCGGCGTGCGTGATCGGCGTCGTCATGATCCGGTGCTTCTCCCAGAGGTGCGCCTGGAGCTTGACGGTGTCGATCCCATCGACGTGAATGAGCCCGATGCCGCAAGACTCCGTTTCGTTCAGGGGGGTCAGGACTTTCACACGCGGGTCGGCCGCGAGGAGCCGCTTGGCCCATCGGTCGCGCAGCAGCCGAAGGCGCGCCGCCTTGCGCTCCACGCCGATGCCGCGGTGGAAGGCGAGCGCCCCGGCGATCGCGTTGTGGTTGGCGGCCGGGTGCGTGCCGATCTCCTCGTACTTGCGCACGTCCTCGTCCATCGCGGGCGGCGCCGCCATGAGCGGCCAGATCTTCTTCTGCTTCGCCTTGCGCACGTAAAGGAAGCCCGTGCCGATCGGCGCGAGCAGCCACTTGTGGAGGCTCGTGCCGTAGTAGTCGCACTCCAGGTCGTCCCGCTTGAACGGGAAGTGCGCGAAGGCGTGCGCGCCGTCCACGAAGACCTCGATGCCGCGCTCCCGCGCCATCCGGACGATGTCGCGCACGGGCAGGATCTGCCCGGTCAGGTTGGTGATGTGCGTGACCTCGATCACGCGGGTGCGGGGCGTGATCGCCCGGCGAAAACGCTCGACGACGTCTTTGGAAGACGGCGGCGGGACCGGGAACGAGATCTGCCTGACGACGATCCCGTCGCGGCGAGCCCGCTGCTCCCAGGTCGTGATCATCCGGCCGTAATTCTGGTTGGTGATCACGACCTCGTCGCCCGCTTTCAGGTCGATGCCGAGCGTCAGGGTCTCCATCGCCTCCGACGCATTGCGAACGATCGCCATCTCCTCCGGATCGCAGCCGAACTCCGCGGCGAGGTCCCTCCGCACCGACTCGATCCGCGGCTCGAGCACGTTCCACATGTGGTAGACCGGGATCTCGTTGGAGAACTTCAGGTCGCGGACCATCGCTTCGAGGACGTGCGACGGGGTCGGGCTACAGCCGCCGTTGTTTAAGTTGACTAATGTGCGGTCGGCGTCGAACGCGCTCTGGATCTGCGACCAGTAGGCCTCATCGGACGCGAGGTCCGCCGCCGGCCGCGCCCCCGCCGACCGCGCCGCCTGAGCCACCATCCGCAGCCCCTCCGCGCGAAACGCCGGCAGCGCGAACCCGGCGGCGATTCCCGAAAGCAGGGCCCGTCGGTTCAGGCTCATGGCTTCGCGCGCGCGACCAGCTCGATCTCCACCGGGGCGTTCCGCGGCAGCGCGGCAACGATGACGGTCGAGCGGGCCGGCTTGTGGTCGCCCATGCGCTTGCCGTAGACGGCGTTGAATGCGGCGAAGTCCTCGGCCTTCGTCAGAAAGACCGTGGTCTTGACGACGTCCGCGAAGGACAGCCCGGCGGCCTTGAGCACCGCTTCGAGATTATCCAGGACCCGCTCCGCGGACTGCTCGATCGACCCGCCCACGAGCTCGCCCGTCTTCGGATCGAGCGGGATCTGTCCGGCCGCAAACAGGAATCCCCCCTCGACGACTGCCTGTGAGTACGGTCCGATCGCCTTGGGCGCCCCCTCCGTGGCGATGAACGTCATCGCCTTCGCGGGCGTTTTCTTCTCCTGGGACCGGGCGGCCGGAGCGGCCAGGAACGGGACCATAACACCCAGGCAGACGGCCAGGCGGGAGAGCTTTCTCATCGATCCCTCCTTTGCTTCTGGCGCAAATTCTATTCACTGTTTCCGCCTGGCAGGCGGCTTCGACCCGGAGCCGCCCTGCGGAGGTCGCTCGAGCTTCGCTTCCTCGGGAGGCCAGGACGAGGGAACCTCCAACAAAACGCGATGGAAAACGCACTGTCTGGATCTTGCACCGTCGGTGGGGGCGTCTGGTATAGAAGAAGGCTCCGGGAGGGCTTTCTTGACGACGAGTGTCGGGTTGGTGGGGCTGGGGAGGATCGGGAGGAACATCTTCCGGATCCTCTACAAAAGGGACGACATCCGGGTCGCAGCGATCTCCGAGATCGCGGACCACAAGGGGCTCGAGTACCTGCTGCGGTTCGACACGGTGCTGGGAAGGTTTCCGGACGAGGTCTCGATCAAGGAAGGGAACCTCTACGTCGTCGGGCGGCAGGTCCCGATGGTTTCCGAGAAGGAGACGCCGCAGCCGGCCTGGGGAGATCTGGGCGTGCACACGGTCATCGAGGCGACTTCGAAGAGCCGCACCCGCGCGGAGCTCGAGAAGCACCTCGCGGCGGGGGCGAAGCGGGTCATCTCGCTGGCGCCACCGGCCGACGCCCTGGACCTGATGGCGGTCATGGGCGTCAACGACGACAAGCTCGACAGCCGGCAGCGGATCGTCTCGAACGCGTCTTCGACGGTCCACGCGGTAACGCCGGTATTGAAAATCCTGAACGACGCGTTCGGTGTGAAGCGCGCGATCTTCACGACCGTCCACTCCTACACGAGCCAGCATCGCCTGGCCGATGTGCCCGCGGAGGACATGCGGCGCGGGCGGGCGGCGGCGGAGAACATCATTCCGCAGGAGTCGCGGTCGCCGCGGATGGTCACGGAGCTGCTGCCCGAGCTCGCGGGGAAGGTCACCGGCTACGCGATGAACGTCCCGGTGCGGAACGGGTCGGTGGTGGACCTGGTCTGCTGGTACGACAGGAAGGTCACGCCGGTCGCGATCAACGAGGTCGTCCGCACCGCCGCCGCGACCGATCGGTGGCGGAAGGTCGTCCGGTACGAGGACGAGCCGATCGTCTCGGCCGACGTCGTCTACAGCAACTACTCGAGCACCTTTGACTCGCTGGCGACGATGGTGATGGGCGAGCATGTTTCCAAGACGCTCTGCTGGTACGACGCGGGGTACGGCTACGCCCATCGAGCGGTGGAGCTGATCCAGCGGTACGCCGAGCTCGACGGAAAAGGAAAAAAGGCCGCATGACGATCCGGGTCGGCATCAACGGGTTCGGCCGGATCGGGCGGACTGTGTTTCGCATCCTGTCGGACCGGAGCGACGTCGAGGTCGTCGCGATCAACGACCTCTATGACAACGCGCACCTGGCGTACCTGTTGAAGTACGACACGGTGATGCGCGTCTTTCCCAAGGAAGTCTCGACCGACCACGACACGATGACGGTGGGCGGGCGGAAGGTCCTGATGACCGAGGAGAGGGACCCGGCGAAGATTCCGTGGGGGAAGCTCGGCGTGGACGTCGTCGTCGAGTCCACGGGCGTTCTCCTGACGCGCGAGAAGCTCCAGGGGCACATCACGGCGGGGGCGAAGAAGGTCATCCTGACGGTGCCGCCGAAGGACGAGATCGACGCGATGGTCGTCATCGGGGTCAACGACGGGATGCTGAAGCCCGAGCACAAGATCGTCTCCAACGCGTCGTGCACGACCAATTGCCTGGCGCCGCTCGCGAAGATCCTGGACGAGAAGTTCGGGATCGAGGAAGGCGTGATGACGACCGTTCACGCCTACACCAACGATCAGAGACTGGCGGACGTTCCGCACAAGGACCTGCGGCGAAGCCGCGCGGCCGCGGAGAACATCATCCCGACGACGACAGGGGCGGCGCGGGCGGTCGGGAAGATCCTGCCGAAGCTGAAGGGGAAGCTCGATGGGATGGCGATCCGGGTGCCGGTGCCGGACGGGTCGATCGTGGACCTCACGTGCCGGATGGCGCGGCCGGTCAGCGCCTCGGAAGTCAACGGAGCGGTCAAGGAAGCGGCGGCGGGGCCTCTGAAGCGGATTGTCGAGTACAGCGAGGTGCCGCTGGTTTCTTCGGACATCATCGGGAATCCGCATTCGTCCATCTTCGACGCGCTTTCGACGCGGTCGGAGAACGATGGGTACCTCAAGGTCGTCGCGTGGTACGACAACGAGTGGGGGTACAGCAATCGGGTGGTTGATTTGATCGACCGCCTTGCGGCGCTAGGATAGAGCGCGACCGGAGGCGGGCGGGCGCAAGGCCCGCCCCTACAGCACGAGGGTCATTTCTTCAATAAATCAGCGACGGCCTTCTTGACGTCGTCCATGTTGACGGTGTGGTCGGCCTGTTTCCAGAGGACCTTGCCGTCGGCGGAGCGGATGGCGAGGCCGTGGGACTTGAAGCCGAGGTCCTGGACGATCTTCTTGTTTTCCGGAGTCGTCGCGTCCACGTTCTGCGCCCTGACCTGGCCGGGGAAGTCCTGCTCCAACCCACTCACGGTGGGCTTGACTTTCGCGCAGATGGGTCAGCCGGGGAGGTAGTAGTAGGTGACGTCGAGCTTGGCGGCGGATTTGTCGGGCGACGCGGTGGCGAGGCGGGACGCAACGGCCAGGGCGGCGACCAGGAGCAAGAGCAACGCGGCTCGTCTATTCATCTAAGGCCTCCTCACTCAGACTATCAGGGCACGACGGGAGGCGGGCGGGCGCAAGGCCCGCCCCTACGGGACGTGGGCCGGGCACGACGGGA
>DATFWF010000175.1:0-2920 GCA_035259605.1 Thermoanaerobaculia bacterium | reverse complement strand
GAGGTGTAGTACTCGTCGGCCAGTCCCGCGAAGTGGTGTCCGAACTCGTGGACGAAGACGTACGGCGACCAGAGGCTGTCGGCGGCGACGGTCGAGTACAGGTTGAAGATCCCTCCTCCGCCGTAGGTCCGGGAGTTGGTCAGGATCTCGATGAACTCGTAGGGAGCGAAGGAGGCGACGTCGCGCAGCGACCGGTTCTCGAAGGTCAGGACGTAGCGCTCCGAGCCGAACGCGTCGTAGGTCGCTCCGACCCGCGAGCGCCGGTGGATTCCGGTCGAGGGGCGCGAGATTCCCGACTCCTCGGCCGCAGGGCACAGGCCCCAGACGTTGAAATCGCCGCGCCGCTCCTTGAAGGGCGACACGGCGAAGAGGATCTCCGCCAGCCGCTTCGCGTCCTTCTCGAACTTCTCCCGCTCGGCCGCCGTGTATCCGTCGCCGAGGATCAGGAAGTCCACCTTGTCGGCCGGCTCGCCGTGCTTCTCGATCGCCAGGAGCGGCCCGGGCGAGGCCGGCATGCTGTCGTCCACGAACATGTCCTTCGGGTCGAGCGGGAGCGCCCAGAGGTCCTTCCAGGCGTTCTTCCCATCGCGTTTTCGCAGGACCACTTTGAAGGGGCCTCCGGGGCGCGGGAAGCGGAGCGACTCATGGAAGGTCCGGGCGCGCTCCTTCGCCTCCTTCGTCGTCTCCCACTCGCCGAAGACCGAGGCGAAACCGCGCGAGAAGAGGACCCTCCCCGAAGAGGCGTCGGAGACCTCGAAGAAGTACTTCCCGAGGTTCGTGTCGTCCACGGCGCGGGCCGGATTGCCCGGCCAGTCCAGAGGCTCGACGACCACGCGGTCGAGGCTGAACCGCTCCTCCGACGCGATGCCCGTGTGGTAATAATCCACGCGCATCGTCTTCGGGGCGGCCGACGTGACTGCGGACATTGCCAGTGAGAGTGAGAGAACCGTGATCGGGATTCGCCAGTTCATGGCCGCCGCCTATCCTACGTCCTTCCTCAGAAAGGAACCGTCATGATTCACGAGACGATCCTCACGACCATCGGAAACACGCCCGTGGTGAAGATCCACCGGATGGCCCCTTCAGGCACCGAGATGTACGTCAAGGTCGAGGCGTTCAACCCGCTCTCCTCGGTCAAGGACCGGCTGGCGATCGGGATCATCGAGGACGCCGAGCGGCGCGGCACGCTGAAGCCGGGCCAGACCGTCGCCGAGGCGACCTCGGGCAACACGGGAATCGCGCTGGCGATGGTCTGCGCGGTCAAGGGCTATCCCTTCGTCGCGATCATGGCGGACAGCTTCTCGGTCGAGCGCCGCAAGCTGATGAAGTTCCTCGGCGCGAAGGTCATCCTGACTCCCGCCGCGGAGCGCGCCACCGGGATGCTGAAGAAGACCGAGGAGCTGGCGAAGAAGAACGGCTGGTTCCTGGCGCGGCAGTTCGAGAACGAGGCCAACCCCGAGTACCACCGGAACACCACCGGGCCCGAGATCCTGCGCGACTTCGTCGGCCGGCGTCTCGACTGGTGGGTCACCGGCTACGGCACCGGCGGCACGCTCACGGGCGCCGGCGACATCCTGCGTAGGGCGCGCAAGGACATCAAGATCGCCGTCGTCGAGCCGGAAGGCGCCGCGCTCCTCAAAGGCCACGAGTGGAAGCCGCACAAGATCCAGGGCTGGACGCCGGACTTCATTCCGGCGGTCCTCGACCGCAAGGGCTTCGACGAGATCGTGACGGTGACCGACACCGAGGCGCGCGACGCCGCCCGCGACCTCGCGACGAAGGAAGGCATCTTCTGCGGGATCTCCTCCGGCGGAACGTTCGCCGGCGCGAGAAAGATCGCGGAGAGGGAAGGCAAGGGCGTCTCCATCCTGGCGATGCTTCCCGACACGGCCGAGCGCTACCTCTCGACGATCCTCTTCGAGGGGATCACCGACGCCTCCGACGAGATCCCCGGCGTCTGACAAAAAAAGAGGGCAGGGCGGAAAAGCTGCCCTGCCCTGCCCCCAGGTCCCTGCCCGGACTCCGGGGACGAAAACGCGAAGGAGTCACCGGGCCCGCCGCGACGAGGCGAAGTCGCCGGTCACCTCGGGTTCTTCGCATTGCGATCCAGGCGGAAAGATCCACAGGTAGATCTCCGACAGGACGAAGACTACGACGCGGCTGTCGCGGATCGCCAGGTCCAGCGCCTCCGCGCCGTTCACGGCCCCGACCGATCCCGGAGTCTCGTAACTCCTCGCCGAAGCGGACGGGCACAGCACGCTCGTGCCGCCGGACGTGGTCCAGCCCGAACCGAATTCCGGCGGCACCTCTCCGCCCGAGAGCAGGAAGGAGAGCCGGCCCTGCGAGCGGACGATCTCGACGTCGCTGCTCTCGCACGAGCCGGACGGGAGAGAGGAAGCGAGCTGCCGCGCCTTCTCGCTCCAGGCGGGCGCGCGAGGGTCGTCCGGCAGGAAGCTCGCCGCCGCCGCCAGGAGCGCCGCCCGGGAGGCCAGGGCGTCCGGCTCGGTCGGGTAGGGAACGATCGAGGCGAGGCAGGCATCCTGCCTCAGGACTCCACCGCAGCGGCTGCCGGTGCCCGCGACCGCGTCGGCTTCCTCCGCCGTGATCGCCATGGCAGCCTGCCGCAGCTGCTCGACGCGGGAATCGAACCCTCCGACGCTGCATTCCGTCGAGAGTCTCGCCACCGTGATGTCGAGGTAGCTGACGACCGCCCCCGAGCCCTCGCGGCTACCCCACAGCGCCCGGTTCCAGGCGACCCACTCGGCCAGGCTGATCGACCGGTCCAGGTCCTCCTCGCGGTACCGGGCTTCGTAGCGGTTCAGGTATACATTGGCCAGAGAAAGAGGAACGGACATGAACGCCGGATTGGCCGGGTCCGAGGGGTTCTCGAAGAGAGCGATCGCGACCGCCGACCAGTCCG
>DATFWF010000174.1:0-3540 GCA_035259605.1 Thermoanaerobaculia bacterium | reverse complement strand
CTGTAGACTGTCGACCGTCGACTTTTCGATGACCGACGAAAAGACCATCCTCACCGGCACGGCTTTGGAGGACGACACTGCCGTCGAACCCAAGCTCCGTCCGCAGACGCTTTCGGAGTACATCGGCCAGACGAAGGTCCGCGAGAACCTCGACGTCTTCTTGAAAGCCGCGAGGGGCCGCGGCGAGCCGCTCGACCACGTCCTGTTGACGGGGCCGCCGGGGCTCGGCAAGACGACGCTCGCCCACATCATCGCGCGGGAAATGGGCGCGGGGCTGCGCCTGACTTCGGGTCCGATGCTCGCGCGCGCGGGAGACCTCGCCGGGATCCTGACGAACCTTCAGCCAAGGGACGTCCTCTTCGTGGACGAGATCCACCGTCTCGCCCCGGCCGTCGAGGAGATCCTCTATCCCGCGATGGAGGATTACCGCCTCGACATCGTCATCGGCGAAGGCCCGATGGCGCGGACGATCAAGGTGGACCTTCCGCCCTTCACGCTGATCGGCGCCACCACGCGGCCGGGCCTCCTCTCCCAGCCTCTCCACGCGCGTTTCGGCATCCCGCTGCGCCTGGATTTCTACGACGTGCCGGCGCTCACCCGGATCGTCGAGCGCTCGGCCGCCATCCTCGCGATCCGCATCGAGCCCGACGCCGCGAAGGAGATCGCCGGCCGGAGCCGCGGAACTCCCCGCATCGCCAACCGGCTCCTGCGGCGGCTGCGCGATTTCGCCGACGTGGCCGGCAAGAGCACCATCGACCTGGCGACGGCGAAGGACGCCCTCGCCAAGCTCGAGGTGGACGAGCACGGCTTCGACGAGCTCGACCGGCGGATCCTGACGACCATCATCGAGAAGTTCTCTGGCGGCCCGGTCGGGGTCGCCTCGATCGCCGCTTCGCTGGGGGAGGACCGCGGGACGCTCGAAGACCTCTACGAGCCGTACCTCATCCAGGCGGGGTTCTTGCAGCGGACGCCGCGCGGGCGAATCGCGTCGGCGCTCGCGTACCGCCACCTGGGAATCCTCCCCCCGACGCGGCAGGGATCGCTGGCTTACGACTCTTGAGTTCGAATTGAGCGTTCCGCACGAAGACTCGCCGCGGCGTTCGCAAGGGTCTCTCCGCAAGGGCCTCCTCGTCTACAACCCGACGGCGGGCCAGCGCGACCGGCGGGGCCAGATGGAGGAGCTCGCGGCGAAGCTGAAGGACCGCGGCCTCGACGTCATCCACGCGCCGACCGGAGGCCCGGGGCACGCGGCCCGGATCGTCCGCTCGCATCTTCCCGAAGGGCTCGATGTCGTCGCGGTCTGCGGCGGCGACGGGACGATCTCCGAGGCCGCCAGCGGCCTGGCCGGGTCGGACACGCCGCTGGCGATCCTGCCGGGCGGGACGTCCAACGTGCTCGTCCGGGAGCTGGCGATCCCGCTCGACCTGGGGAAGGCGGCGGATCTCGTCTTCGAGGGGGTCCCGAGGCCCGTCCGCATGCTCGCGGCCAACGAGCGGCCGTTCCTCCTGTGGGCCGGCGTGGGGCTCGACGCCCGGATCATGGGGAACATGCTCCCGACGTTGAAGCGCTGGTTCGGCCGCAGCGGGATCTTCGTCACGGTCGCCCGGGAGTTCTTCCGCTACGAGTTCCCGCGGCTCGAAGTCACGGTGGACGGACAGGTCCACGAGGCGACCTTCGCCGTCGTCTGCCACGCCACGCGCTACGCCGGCGACTGGATCATCGCGCCGGAGGCGTCGCTCCAATCCGACGAGATGGACGTCGTGCTCTTCTCGGGGCGCGGCCGCTGGAAGTTCTTCAAGCTCTTCCGCCAGATCCAGCTCGGAAAGTCCGGCCACCTGCTCCAGGGCATCGCGAAGACCGTCCGCGGCCGGTCCGTCATGATCCGCTCGCTCGAGAGCTATCCCGTCGAGGTCCAGGTGGACGGAGACTGCGTCCTGCAAACGCCGATCACCTGCCGCGTGGCGGCCGACTCCGTCTCTATCCTCGTCCCGCGGAGCCGGGACCGGGAACCGGGAACACTCGAGGTGCAGCCGAGAGGCGTCCGGGGCTAGGGGCTTCTCCCGGACAACACCGTCTTCTCGACGTCGGCGATCTCCCGGGGCGCGCCGCAGGACAGGCACTCGTAACCGTCCTTCGTGACGAGGACCGTGTCCTCGATGCGGACGCCGATGTTCCACCACTTCGGGTCCACGCCGGCGGTATCGGCGGGCACGTAGATGCCCGGCTCGATGGTGAAAACCATCCCCGGCTCGAGGACGCGGGACGCGCCGGCGGCCTGGTACGGGCCGGCGTCGTGGACATCGAGGCCGACCCAGTGCGACACGCCGTGGAGCGTGAACTTTCGATGCGCGCTCGACTTGACGAGGCTCTCCGGGTCGCCCGAGAGCAGTCCGAGGCGGACGAGGCCCTCGGCCTGGATTCGCGCGGAGGTCTTCTCGACCTCCTCGTGCCGGATCCCGGGCTTGACGATCGCCATGGCCGCCTTCTGAGCGGCGAGCACGATTTCGTAGACGGCTCTCTGCTCGGCGGAGAACTTCCCGTTGACCGGGTAAGTCCTCGTGATGTCGGTCGCGTAGAGCGCGTACTCGGCGCCGGAGTCGTTCAAGACGACCTCGCCGTCTTTCATCTGCCGGTCGTTCCTGTCCCAGTGGAGGAAGACCGAGTTGGGACCGGATCCGACGATCGAGGGATACGCCATGCGGCGCACACCGTTGGCGTAACAGTAGCCGTCCAGCGCCTCCTGGACCTCGAACTCGTACTTTCCGGGCGCGGCGGCCTTCATCGCCAGGATGTGGCCGCGAGCGGTGATCTGGGCGGCGCGCTTGACGAGCGCGATCTCGTCGGAGTCCTTGACGAGGCGCAGCTCATGGACGATGTCGCGAGCGTCCACGGTCGTCGCCGGGCCCGCTCCATTGGCGCGGTACGACTCCATCGCGTCGCGGAACTTCTGCGCAAACGCGGAGTCGCCGCCGTCGAGAAAGTAGATCTTTTCGACTCCGGCGAGGTAGCCGCCCATCGAGCGCGTCGCGAAATCGAACCGGAGGAGGCTCCTGGAGAAGTCCTCGACGGGAAACGCGGCGTCCGCGCCGAAACGGGCCACGGCTCCCTCCGGACCCGGACGCTTCCCTTCGTACGATTCCCGGCGAGCGTCGTGGCCCTGGACGAAAAGGATGAACTTCTTCCCGTCGGCGGCGCTGGGGCGCAGGAGCGCGATCGCGTCGGGCTCGTCGTAACCGGTCAGGTAGTAGAAGTCCGAGCCCTGGCGGTAGGGGTACTCGGTGTCGTTGGACATCATGCGCATCGGCGCGGAGCGGAGGATCGCGGCGGAGTCGGGCGGGAGCTTCGCCAGGAACCGGTCGCGGTGCGCTTTGAACATGGACGGAGGCGCGGCCATCGGCGGAAAGTCGATCGCGGCTGTCAGAGCCGCGCCGAGAGACAGAGCAGCCAGAACGAGAAACGTTTCCCTTCTTGTCGGGGCGGAGATCATCGTTTGGAGATGAAAGACCACGGGGCCGGGGCCGGAGTCGGGGCGGGAGCCGC
>DATFWF010000173.1:0-25889 GCA_035259605.1 Thermoanaerobaculia bacterium | reverse complement strand
GACCCATTCTGCCCGTTCGTCCTCGAGATCTTCTATCTTGGGATCACGACCGGCACGACCGCGACGACCTACTCGCCCGCCGCCAACGTCACCCGCGTTCAGATGGCGGCCTTCCTCTCGCGGAGCGTGGACGGGGTCCTGCGGCGCGGGAGCGCTCGCGCGATCCTGGGCCAGTCCTGGACGACCCAGTCGTCTGGGGCCCTCGGCCTGACGACGCTCGGCGCCGGCGGCGCACAGCTTCCGGCGTGCGACGGAACCGACGTCTGGGCCGTGAGACGGTCCGCCGCCTCCGTCGCGAGGGTCCGCGCGAGCGACGGCCGGCTGCTGGAGACCTGGACCGGGATTCCTGCCGCGACCGCCGCCGCGGTCTCACCGCAGGGAATCCTGGTCCCCGGCTCCACGTTCCCGGCAAAACTCTTCCGGATCGATCCGAGCCTTCCTCCCGGCGGGGCGACGGAAGTCATCGGAGACCTCGGCATGAGCTTCCCCGGGGAGCTTGCGGCCGACGGCGGCCGGATCTGGGTGATCGGCGATTCGGGCGTGGCCATCGTGACGCCGCACGCGGCGCTTCCCTGGACGGTCACCACGGTGACGGCCGGCTTCAGCGTCCTGGAAGGCGTCCTGTTCGACGGCGCGAACGTCTGGGTGACCGACAACTCGCCCGGGACTCTCCTGCGGCTCGGAAGCGCGGGCCAGGTCCTCCAAACCGTCACGGTCGGCCTCGCCCCGCTGCTTCCGGTCTTCGACGGGACCAACCTGTGGGTGCCGTCCTCGGGAGACTCCACCTTGTCGGTCGTGAGGGCCGCGACCGGGGCCGTCCTCGCGACGCTCACGGGCTTCGGCCTGGCATCGCCCGTGGCGGCGGCCTTCGATGGCGAGAAGATCCTGGTGATCAACGGCTCGAACCAGGACAGCGTTTCGCTCTGGAACGCCGCCGGCCTTTCGCCCCTCGGTTCGTTTTCCACCGGCGCGAACACGCAGCCGAGCGGCGCCTGCTCAGACGGCGTCAACTTCTGGATCACGCTGTTCAAGACGGGACAACTCGCCCGCTTCTGATCGCCCTTGAGCCGCACCGGGGAGAGGTGTACCGTACCGGTACGGAGGGCGGGCTTGACGCGGGCATTCTCTCCGGCCGCTTGGCGCGCGCTGTGCGTTCTCGGGACAGTTCTTCTGTCCGGCGCTGGCGAAGCCGCCTTCGGGACCTGCGGGCCCTTCACCGACGTCGCGGCTGACGCGTTCTGTCCGTTCGTCCTGGAGATCTTCACGCTGGGGATCACGACAGGAACTACCACCACGACGTACGACCCCTCGGGCAACGTCACCCGCCTCCAGATGGCGGCGTTCCTGTCGCGGACGGTCGATTCCGTCCTGCGGCGGGGAAGCCCTCGAGCCATCTCCGACAAACTCTGGACGCCGCAGAACCAGGCGAGCATCGGCGTGACCACCCTCTACACCGGAAACCCCGGAGGTGTCGCATGCGACGGTGCGGACATCTGGGCCGCCAACATCGGCATGGGCACGGTCTCGCGCGTCCGCGGCAGCGACGGAAAGCTTCTGGAGACCTGGACCGGGGCAACCTTCGCCCACCAGCTGATCGTCGCGCTCGACGGCGTTTTCGTGACGGGCGGGACCAATCCCGGCCAGCTCTACCGGATCGTCGCGAGCCAGACTGCGGGCGCCGTGACCACCGTCGCCAGCAACCTCGGCGAACAGACCAACGGGGTCGCTTTCGATGGCGCCAGGATCTGGACGGCGGCCGGCGGCCCGGCGAACCCCTCCGTCTCCATCCTGACGCCCGGCCCCTCGATCCCCTGGACGGTGACGACCGTGACGGCCGGATTCGGGACTCCGCTAGGGGCGATCTTCGACGGGGTGAATGTCTGGGTCACCGATGCCACCGCGAACACGCTCCTCAAGCTCGGCTCCGACGGCGCCATCCTCCAGACTGTGACCGTCGGCTCTGAGCCGGGCCTTCCCGTCTTCGACGGAGTCAACATCTGGGTACCGAACAACTTCTCCAGTTCGGTCACGGTCGTTCGCGCGGCGACCGGCACCGTCCTCGCGACCCTGACCGGAAACGGTCTCGATCGTCCCGGCGCCGGCGCGTTTGACGGCGAGCGGATCCTGATCAACAACGGGAACGCGACGACGAGTCTCGTGTCGCTCTTTAAGGCCGCGGATCTGACGCCGCTTGGCTCGTTCTCCACCGGCTTTTTCACCTCACCGGGTTCGTCCTGCAGCGACGGCCTGAATTTCTGGATCGGACTCCTGAGCGGCCAGCTCGCTCGATTCTGACGATGCGGGGAAAGGCGCGCCTCCCGACTCTCGCCCTCTCCGCGGCGGCGGTTCTGCTGGCGGGCTCCGCCGAGCTGGCCGGCGTCTGCGGCCCGTTCACGGACGTCGCGGCGGACGCCTTCTGCCCGTTCGTCCTCGAGATCTTCACCCTGGGAATCACGACCGGGACTACGCCCACGACCTACGATCCCGCGGGCAACGTCTCCCGCCTCCAGATGGCCGCCTTTCTCTCGCGGACGGTGGACTCGGCACTCCGGCGCTCGAGCCCTCGGGCGATCGCGGACCAGTTCTGGACGCCGCGCAGCGCGGCCGCTACCGGGGCGACGACGGTCGGAATGGAGCCGCTCCTTCCTGCCTGTGACGGCGCCGACATCTGGGTGCCGAACGTCGCAAGCTGGACGATCTCGCGCGTTCGCGGGAGCGACGGGAAATTGCTCGGGACCTGGAGTCCTGCTCAGAGTCCCGTGGCCGCGCTCGTGGCGATGGACGGCGTCTTCGTCACCGCCGGTACGCTTCCCGGAACGCTGTTCCGGATACAGCCGAGTCAGCCCCCGGGAGCGGCGACGGTGCTCTCGAGCAGCCTGGGAGACAACCCCGCCGGCCTCGCCTTCGACGGCGGCAGGATCTGGACGGCAAATGCCCTCGGTTCCGTGTCGATCGTTGTCCCGGGGCCTTCGATCCCCTGGACCGTGACGACCGTCACGGCGGGTTTCTCGAATCCCATCGCCGCCCTCTACGACGGCGCCAACGTCTGGATCACAGACCAGGGGCGAGGGCTTCGGCGGCTCGACGCTGCCGGCGCGATCCTGCAGACGGTCACCTTTGGCCCCGCTGCCGGCTTTCCGGCCTTCGACGGCATGAACATCTGGGCGCCCACTTACAACAGCGCGTCCGTCCTGGTCGTGCGCGCCTCGAGCGGCGCCGTCCTGGCGACCCTGACCTCGGAAGCGTGGCCGGTCGCCGCGGCGTTCGACGGGCAGCGCATGCTCGTGACGAACTACCAGCCGGCCTCGGTCTCCTTGTGGAACGCCGCCGACCTGACGCCTCTCGGGACGGTTCTTCTCGATTCGAACGCGCACCCCTGGGGCGCCTGCAGCGATGGGCTGAGCTTCTGGGTGGCCCTGAGGGACGAGGCCACGCTCTTGCGGTTCTGAGCGAGGGGATGGATGAGAAACGGCAAGGAGGCTCCGTGAGATCCCAGCGGCCGCTCACAGCGTCACTGGTCGCGGCGTTCACCGCCGTCGGGATCGGAGCCGCGACGTCGCTGGCCGGCGTCTGCGGCCCGTTCACGGACGTCGCGGCGGACGCCTTCTGCCCGTTCGTCCTGGAGATCTTCACGCTCGGGATCACGACCGGCACCACGGCCACGACGTTCTCGCCCGGGGACAACGTGACTCGCCTCCAGATGGCGGCCTTTCTCTCGCGCACGGTGGACCGCGTGCTCGCTCGCGGCGGCCGGCGTGCGGCCGGAGACCTGTTCTGGACCCCGCGGAGCGCGGCGAGCGTGCCGCTCACGACAATTGCTTCCCTGACGACGTTCGGCTCGGGTTCCGATGGAGTCGCCTCCGACGGAGCCGACCTCTGGGTGGCCAACAACACCGATGACACGGTATCGCGCGTGCGGGCGAGCGACGGAAAACTCCTGGAGACCTGGACTGGGGCGACGAGCGCGGTCGCAGTCCTGGCCGGACCGATGGGGAGCGTCTTCGTCGCCGGGGCGTCGGGGGGCTCGACCGGCCAGCTCTACCGGATCAACCCTGCGCAGCCGGCCGGCGCCGTGACCACGGTGGCGACGACCGAGTTCCCTTCCGGGGCAATGGCTTTCGACGGGGCACGCATCTGGACGACGAACTCCTCCTCGGTCTCGATCATCACTCCGGGGCCCGTCACCCCGTGGACCACGACGACAGGGACTTTCGTTGGGGGCGTGTCCCCCGCCGGGATGGTCTGGGACGGATCCAACATCTGGATCACGGACAACTCCGCCGGCACGCTGCTGAGGCTCGATTCGGGCGCGAGCGTCCTGCAGACGATCACGGTCGGCAGCGGTCCGGTCGAAGCCGTCTTCGACGGCACGAGCATCTGGGTTCCAAACGGCCTCTCCAACTCGGTATCGGTCGTGCGCGCGGCGACAGGAGGGATCCTGGCGACGCTGACCGGCAACGGACTGAACACCCCGTTTGCCGCCGCGTTCGACGGCGAAAGGATCCTGGTCACGCAGTACTTCGGCTACGCCGTTTCCCTCTGGAAGGCGGCGGATCTGACGCCGCTCGGAACCGTCCCGATGGGCCCCGGTTCCCTTCCTCGCGGCGCCTGCAGCGACGGCCTGAACTTCTGGGTCGTGCTCACGGGCTACAGCGCCCTTGCGAGGTTCTAGTTATGTTCGCGAACACGAGGATCCGGTCCGGAAAGGAGAGGTCATGAGACCTGGTGTTGCCTCGCGCCGCATCGCGTCGGCCTGCGTCCTGGGAGCGACGGCTCTCCTCTCGGGAGCGGGCGGCGCGCTCCTGGGACTCTGCGGCCCGTTCACGGATACCGCGGCGGACGCGTTCTGCCCGTTCGTCCTGGAGATTTTCTATCTCGGAATCACGACCGGGACCACGGCGACGACCTATTCGCCGGACGGCAATGTCACCCGACTTCAGATGGCGGCGTTTCTTTCGCGCTCGGTGGACCGTTCTCTAGCCCGGGGCGGAAGGCGAGCCGCTCTGAATCAGTTCTGGACGCCACAGAACGGGGGAGTCCTCGGAATCGCCCCGCTCGACTTCATTCCCACGTGGATCGAGTCGGACGGAACTGATGTCTGGGTGCCGGCGACCGACGGCACAGAGGTCTGGCGGATCCGGGGAAGCGACCTGAAGTTCGTGGAGAACTGGCTCGGAGTGGCGAACGCGCGCGGGATCGTGATTGCCGCCGGGAAGGTCTTCGTAAGCGGATACGCGACGCCGGGCGCGCTCTACCGTATTGACCCGACCTTGCCGGCGGGCTTGGCTGATACGGTGGCTACCAACCTCGGAAGCGGCCCGGCTTTTTTGACGTTCGACGGGGGGCGCGTCTGGTCCGCCAACAACGGCGGCTCGGTTTCGATCGTGACTCCGGGGACTTCGCTTCCCTGGACCGTGACGACCGTCACCGTCGGCGGGACGACCGGTGTTCTCTTCGACGGCTCGAACGTGTGGGCCACGGACGCCAATGGCGGAAAGCTCCTGAAGTTCGACGCGGCCGGGGCGGTTCTGCAGACGGTTACGGTCGGCGGGGGACCCCAGATCCCCGTCTTCGACGGCGCGAACATCTGGGTGCCCAACGGCGGAAGCGGTTCGATTTCGGTGGTGCGGGCCTCGACCGGAGCGGTCCTCGCGACACTGACCGGCAACGGCCTTGCCATTCCGGAGTCTGCGGCGTTCGACGGCGAAAGGATCCTGGTCACGAACCCGACCACCAACTCGGTCTCCCTCTGGCTGGCGGCGGGGCTGATCCCAATCGGGACGTTCTCGACGGGGGCCAACACGATGCCCTGGGGATCGTGCAGCGACGGAACGAGGTTCTGGCTCGCCTTCAACCAGTCCCCCTCGCTCGCTCGCTTCTGAAGGAGGATGTATGAAGTCGTTTCCGAAACATCGCCGGCTTCCCGCGATCCTCCTCGCCCTGGCCGCGGCCGGCCTCGGCGCGGCCGAGGCGGTCGTCGCCACCTGCGGCCCGTTCACCGACACGGCGGCCGACGCCTTCTGTCCGTTCGTCCTGGAGATCTTCTACCTCGGGATCACGACGGGCACGACGCCCACGACCTATTCGCCTGCCGATAACGTCACGCGGCTCCAGATGGCGGCGTTTCTCTCGCGCACGGTGGACGGGACGCTGAAGCGCCGCGGCAAGCGTGCGGCCCTCAGGCAGTACTGGACGACGCAGAACTCGACGGTCCTCGGCTTGACGACCGTGGCGCAGTCCCCCAGGTTCGTCCGGTACGACGGGGCGGACCTCTGGGTGTCCTGCTCGAATGGCATTTCCAGGGTCCGGGCGAGCGACGGCAGGCCCCTCGAGACGTGGACCGGCGCGCCCAACGCCGCCGGGGTCCTGACGGCGATCGGGAAGGTTCTCATCGCCGGAGGCGGGAATCCAGGCTCGCTCTACGTCATCGATCCCAGCCAGCCGGCGGGAGCGGCCACGACCGTCGCGTCGAACCTCGGCAACGTCGCGATCGGCATCGCCTTCGACGGCACCCGCGTCTTCACCGCGAACACCTCCGGCTCGGTCTCTCTCGTGACTCCGGGAGCCTCGATCCCCTGGACCGTCACGACGGTCTCGTCCGGCTTCATCACGCCCACGGGCGCCGTCTTCGACGGGTCAAACGTCTGGATCACCGATTCCGACGCCGGGACCCTCCTGAAGCTCGATCCGTCCGGGACGGTCCTGCAGACTGTCACCGTCGGTTCGAATCCGAACTTCCCGGTCTTCGACGGCACGAGCCTCTGGGTCCCCAACGCCACCGGCTCCACGGTGTCCGTGGTCCGCGCCTCGAACGGCGCGGTGCTCGCGACGCTGACGGGAAACGGCCTCGCCCTGCCCCGTGCCGCAGCGTTCGACGGCCAGCGGGTGCTCGTGACCGATTCGGGGAGCGATGCGGTCTCGCTCTGGAAGGCGGCGGACCTGACCCCGCTGAGCACCATCCCGACCGGCGCCAGCACCTCGGTCTACGCCGCCGCGAGCGACGGCGTGAGCTTCTGGATCACGCTTTCCAACGTCAACAAGCTCGCGCGGTTCTGACGATGGCGGGGCTCGGGACTGGATCGGGGATGCGGACGAAATCCGGTGGGACGGTTCGCGGCGCGGCCGGCGCGCTCTCCGTCGCGGCCGGGCTGCTCTGCGGCGGAGCGAGCGCGCTCCTCGGACTCTGCGGCCCGTTCACCGACGTCGCCGCGGACGCGTTCTGCCCGTTTGTCCTGGAGATCTTCACGCTGGGGATCACGACGGGGACGACACCTACGACTTACGACCCCTCGGGCAACGTGACCCGATTGCAGATGGCGGCCTTTCTCTCTCGGACTGTCGACTCGGCGCTCCGGCGCTCGAGCCCTCGGACGATCGTGGACCGCCTCTGGACCCCGCGAGGCGCCTTGGCCGGAGCGACGACGGTCGGAATGAACCCGGTTTTTCCCGCCTGCGACGGCGCCGACGTCTGGGTGCCGAACTTCAACAGCAGCACGGTCTCGCGAGTGCGCGGGAGCGACAGCAGGCTGCTCGAAACGTGGACCGGGGCCACGGGCGCCTCCGGCGCGGTCGTAGCGATGGACGGCGTTTTCGTCTGCGGCTTCTCGAATCCTGGCGCGCTCTTCCGGATACGGCCGAACCAGTCGCCGGGAGCTGTGACAGCGGTCGCCACTAACCTCGGGAGCGGGTCATCGGGACTCGTTTTCGACGGCGGCAGGTTCTGGACCGCTAATTACAATGTCGGATCCATCTCGATCGTGGTCCCGGGACCGTCGCTTCCCTGGACCGTGACGACGGTCACGACCGGTTTCTCTAATCCCATCGCAGCCCTGTACGACGGCGCCAACGTCTGGGTCGCAGACCAGACGGTAGGGAAGCTTCAGCGACTCGATGCGGCCGGCGCGATCCTCCAGACCGTGACCATTGGAGCCTTCGTCGGCATTCCTGTCTTCGACGGGGTGAACATCTGGGCGCCCACCTTGGGCGGCGCGTCCATCCAGGTCGTTCGGGCCCCGAGCGGAGCTGTCCTGGCGACGTTGACGACGGATGGATGGCCGCTCGCGGCAGCCTTCGATGGCCAGCGCGTGCTTGTAGCGGCCACCGGGACTAACCAGAGTCCTCCCCACTCGGTTTCCTTGTGGAACGCGGCTGATCTCACGCCTCTCGGGACGATTCTCCTCGATTCGTTGCGTCCGAACGTCGCATGCAGCGACGGTCTGAATTTCTGGGTGACCTTCAGGGACGACCCCTTGCTCCTGAAGTTCTGAGCGGGTGATTCGATGCGAAGCCGTAAGAAGGTCCCATGAGAATCCGCCGGCGGCCCCCAGGGTCCTTGATCGCGGCGGTCGCCGCCGTCGGGCTCGGCGCTGGAACGTCGCTGGCCGGCCTCTGTGGTCCCTTCGCCGACACGGCCGCCGACGCTTTCTGTCCCTTCGTGCTGGAGATCTTCACGCTGGGGATCACCACCGGAACGACTCCCACGACGTATGACCCCTCGGGCAATGTCACCCGCCTGCAGATGGCGGCCTTTCTCTCACGGACGGTGGACACGGCGCTGCGCCGCTCGAGCCCCCGGGCGATCGCGGACCGCTTCTGGACGCCGGTCGAAGGGAATGCCGGAGGGACTGTGGTCGGGATGAACCCGGTCTTTCCAGCCTGCGACGGCGCCGACGTCTGGGTGCCGAATGCCGTGAGCGGCACGGTCTCGCGGGTGCGCGGGAGCGACGGGAAGCTGCTCGAGACGTGGACCGGCGCCCCGTCCGCCGCCGCCGCTGTCGTGGCGATGGACGGCGTCTTCGTCCTCAGCGCAGGGAATCCTGGAACGCTCAATCGAATCCGTCCTTACCAGTCTGCGGGAGCGGTGACCATCGTCGCCAGCGTGGGAGGCGCTCCGGTCGGCGTTGCCTTCGACGGCAGCCGGTTCTGGACCGCTGACACCTTCGGGTCCGTCTCGATCGTGGTCCCGGGGCCTTCGCTTCCCTGGACGGTGACGACGGTCACGACAGGTTTCTCGTATCCCGTCGCAGCTCTGTACGACGGCGCCAACGTCTGGGTCTCGGACCAGGGGACGGGAACGCTTCTGCGGCTCGATTCGGCCGGCGCGATCCTGCAGACCGTGACCATCGGCCCGTCTCCGGCCTTCCCCGCTTTCGACGGCACGAACATCTGGGTGCCCACCTATGGAGGCGCGACAACCAAGGTCGTTCGCGCCGGGAGCGGCGCTGTCCTGGCGACCCTGACCTCGGATGGGTGGCCGCTCGGGGCGGCCTTCGACGGCCAACGCATGATCGTGTTGAACCATGGGGCTAATGCGTCTCCTCCGTTCTCGGTCTCTTTTTGGAACGCGGCCGCCCTGACGCCACTCGGGACGAGTCTTCTCGATTCGATCTCGCGTCCCTACGGCGCCTGCAGTGACGGTTTGAATTTCTGGGTGGCCCTCAGGGACGAAGCCCTGCTCCTGAAGTTCTGAAGAGGGCTCGATGCGGTGATCTGTTGAGTCCCGATCCCCAGCTCCGTCGAGAGGGATCGGGCTCGGCCCCTACGACCTTCGGTTCGACGGAGCCAACCTCTTCGCGCCCTGCATCGGCGACAACACCGTCACCGTCATGAACCGCAGCGGGACCGTCCTCGGTTCGCTGACCGGGGCGTCCGACTCGAGGAGGCGATTCGTGGCGACGGAGAGTCCCAACCGCGCGGTCTTCGTCGTTCGCCGCGGCTTCGGCTTCTAGGTCGGCGCCCCGACCTCGCGCGCGTATCTCCTCGGGTCGCTCATGAGGCGGTGATTCTCGGCGAAGACGCGCGCCTCCGCGACGAACGCCCAGGCGTGTGTCACCGCCGCGAGGATCGCCGCCGAGAGATGCGTCCAGGACGGCAGCGCGCTCGTGTGGACGCCTCCGCCCAGGACGAAGACCGCGATCGCCAGGAGCAGCGAAAAGGTCGCCGGCGGCGAGGTCCTCGCCTTGAACCGGCGAAGCGCCCGATGGATGACGCCCCGCTCGGCCTCGGGAATCGACTCCGTCTCTTCCTTGACGAGCTTGCCCGTGCCGATGAAGTAGAAGATCACCATGGACTGGGAGAAGAGGGAGACCAGGATCGTCGGGATCGCGAAGGCCACGTGGCGGGTCACGAGAGGCCCGGCCGCGGCGCCGTGGGTGCCGGCGAGGACGAAGCCCACCGCAGACGTCGCGACGAATCCGACCAGCGCGAGCGCCGTCGCCGTCAGCAGGGCAATTGCCATCCCGGCGAGTCTAAGGTCAGTAGAGCTTCATGTTGAAGCCGTTGGCGAGGAACGTCGACATCGCGCCGCGGGTCACGAACAGGGCGGGCCCGAAAGTCCCGTCGGGGAATCCCGAGATGACGTTCCTGGCCCAGAGGTTCTGGCCGGGCGCCGGCGTCGAAACGGCCAGGCAGGCCACGATCGCCAGGACGCCGCGAAGCCCCGCCGGGTTCGGCATGGTCTCTCCTCCTGGCCTACTGGAAGTAGATCGGCTCGTTCTGGATCGTCAGCGTGAACCGGTACGACTTGTCCGGCCCGGGTTCATAGCTCAAGAGCGCCCAGTGCTTCTTTCGGATCACGATCTCGCGTTGGAGCGACGCGGAGGCTTCGGACGAGGTTGCGCGGAAGAGGTGCTTCCCGGGCGGGATCTCGAGGGGGAAGGTCTTGCTCGGTGGAATGGAGAAGTCCTTCTGCCCCTCGCTGGAGAGCCGGTCGCGGACGACCACCGCGCCGTCGATCGTCACCTCGACGTCGATGGACGGACGCTCGCGGCTGGTGTTCATCGCCCGCAGCACGAGAGTGAACCGGGGGTCGTTCTCGTCGCGGGGTTTGACGGGTGTCGGACGGGCATCGGGCGGCGCGCCGAGCGCGGCCTGGGAGACCAGCAACGCGAGCGCCAGGCAGGCCGCAAGCGGGACCCGGAAGCGCTCCGCGAGAACCCGCGCGGGTTTGTCGACGGCCGTAGCGCGCCTCCAAGCGCCTGTCGCCAATATCCGTGTCCCCCGGTTCCGCGGTGCTAGGTATATGGGTTGCGCGCACGCCAAGTCAAGCTGCGAACACGACAAGAGAAGCGTAATCCCGGTCGATCGCGGATCATCTTGACCGGGCCTCGGAGCGCGGGCCAGAATGCTGCGCGCCTCGGAGGAGAAATGGCTGACGACGTCCGCACGCTCTGCGACATCTTCCTGAAGGCGTCGGCTTCCGGAAAAGCCGACCTGATGATCTCCAAGGTCGGCGAGGAATGGAAGTCCATCGGGGCCCAGGACTTCTCCTACACGGTCCGCGCGCTCTCGATGGGACTCAACGCCCTGGGCATCCAGCCCGGAGACCGGGTCGCGATCCTGTCGGAGAACCGCCCCGAGTGGGCGATGTCGGACTATGCCGTGCTCTGCGCGGGCGCGTGGTCGGTGCCGATCTACCCGACCCTGCCGGCGCAGCAGATCGCTCCGCTGCTGAGGGATTCGGGAGCCCGGGCGATCTTCGTCTCCTCGCTCGAGCAGCTCGGCAAGGTCCTGACGATCCGCGCGCAGTGCCCGCACCTGGAGTACGTCATCGCCTTCGACGCCAGCCCGCCGGGGGAACCCGGGTTCCTTTCCTTCTCCCAGGCGGTGGACAAGGGAAGGCCGCTCTACGACCTGAACCCTTCCGCCTTCGAGCAGCGCGCCCGGCGCGTCCGTCCCGACGACGTGGCCACCGTCATCTACACCTCCGGAACGACCGGAGAGCCCAAGGGATCGATGCTGACGCACGGCAACTTCGTCTCCAACGTGCTCTCCTCCTGCCAGGTCGTGCCGATCAGCGGAGAGGGGGTCGCGATGTGCTTCCTCCCGCTCTCCCACGTCTTCGAGCGGATGCTCGACTACGCGTATCTCTACCGCGGCGCGACGATCGCCTACGCCGAGTCGGTGGACAAGCTGAAGGACAACTTCCTCGAGATCAACCCCCACTGCTTCGGGGCGGTGCCTCGCGTTTACGAGAAGGTCTCCGCCCGCATCCGCGACCGGGTCGAGTCCGAGGGCGGGGTCAAGAAGAAGATCTTCGAGTGGGCGATCCGGGTCGGCCGGGAGCGCCTCGCCTTCGAGCAGGGCGCGCGCCCGGTGCCGGGAGGGCTTGCCCTGAAGGCGAAGGTGGCCGACGCCCTGGTCTTCAAGAAGATTCGCCACGCCCTCGGGAGCCGCTTCCGCTTCGCGGTCTCCGGCGGGGCCCCGCTCTCCCGCGACCTCGCCGAGTTCTTCTGGGGCGCCGGCGTGGTCGTCTACGAGGGGTACGGCCTGACGGAGACCTCGCCGGTCATCTGCGTCAACGGCCCGAAAGCCTGGCGCCTCGGGACGGTCGGGAAACCGATCCCGGGCGTCGAGGTGCGGATCGCGCCCGACGGCGAGATCCTGACCCGCGGCCCGCACGTCATGAAGGGATACCTGAACAAGCCGGAGGCGACGGCCGAGGCGATCGACCCGGAAGGGTGGTTCCACACCGGCGACATCGGCCAGATCGACTCCGACGGCTTCCTCGCGATCACGGACCGCAAGAAAGACCTGATCGTGCTCGCCGGCGGCAAGAAGGCCGCGCCGCAGCCGATCGAGCAGGAGCTGAAGAAGTCGGCCTTCATCTCGCTGCCCATCGTGCTCGGCGACCGTCACAAATTCCTGGCCGCCCTGATCGTCCCGAACTTCGAGAGGTTGAAGGAGCTCGCCGCCGAGAGGAAGATCCCCTTCGAGCCGGACGCGATCGACGCGAGCCCCGAGATCCGGGCCCTCTTCCAGAAGGAGATCGACGGGTACAACGCCGACAAGCCGGGTCACGAGCAGATCCGGGCGTTCGCCCTGCTCCCCTCGGACCTCACCATCGAGGACGGCTCGATCACGCCGACCCTGAAGGTCAAGCGGCGGATCCTCGAGAGCCGGTACCAGAGCTTGATCCAGAAGATGTACCAGGCCGCCGAAAGGCCCAATGTCGCGTGAGGCGGTCATCGTCGAGGGCGTTCGGACTCCGTACTCCAGGGCCAACACCGAGCTGAAGGACGTTCCGGCGCAGGAGCTCGGCCGGATCGTCACGGCGGAGATCCTGGCGCGGACCGGCTTCGACGCGGCGGAGCTCGACGAGGTCGTCTTCGGCAACATCGCGCAGCCCCCGGACGCGGTCAACGTCGCCCGGGTCGCGGCGCTGAAGGCGGCCGTTCCCGCGTCGGTGCCCGCGTTCACGGTCAACCGCCTGTGCGGCTCGGGCCTCGAGGCGATCGTCGAGGCGGCCTACCGGATCACGGCGGGGGACGCGGAAGCGATCGTGGCCGGGGGAGTGGAGTCCATGTCGAACATCCCGCTCCTCTACTCCCGCGAGAGCCAGGAGGTCTTCACGGAGGTCTTCCTGGCGAAGAAGCCGGGGGAGCGGCTGGCCGCCGCCTCGAAGTTCCGCCCGCGGCACTTCAAGCCGGACATCGGACTCCAGATGGGGCTGACCGACGCGGTGTGCGGGTTGAACATGGGCCAGACCGCGGAGATCCTCGCCAAGGAGCACGGCATCACGCGCGAGGAGCAGGACGCCTTCGCGCTGCGGTCGCACCAGCGCGTCACGGTCGCCCGCGCGAAGCTCGCCGAGGAGATCGTTCCCGTGCCGATCCCTCCGGCCTACGACTCGATGGCCGTCCAGGACAACGGGGTGCGGGAGAACCAGACGATGGAGGCGCTCGGCAAGCTCCGCCCGTTCTTCGACCGGAAGTTCGGGACCGTGACGGCAGGCAACTCCTCGCAGATCACGGACGGGGGAGCGGCGACGCTCGTCATGTCGGCTTCGGCGGCCAGGGCCCGGGGCTACACGCCCCTCGGACGGATCCGCGGTTTCGCGTTCTGCGCGCTGGAGCCGGAGCGGATGGGTCTGGGCCCCGCGGTCGCGACTCCGCTCGCCCTGAAGCGTGCGGGAGTGGAATGGAAGGACGTCGGCCTCGTCGAGATCAACGAGGCCTTCGCCGCACAGGTCCTGGCGGTCGCGAAGGTCTTTCCCTCGGCCTCGTGGCACGCGAAGTACCGGACTTCCGGGCCGATCGGGGAGATCGACTGGGAACGGACCAACGTCAACGGCGGGGCGATCGCGCTCGGGCATCCCGTCGGCTCCTCGGCCAACCGGCTGGTCACGACGCTTCTCAAGGAGATGCGGCGGCGCGGGACGCAGTTCGGCCTGGCCACGATGTGCATCGGCGGCGGCCAGGGGGGCGCGGTGGTCGTGGAGCTGATGTGAACGAGCCGGGGACGTCCGGAGTCCGAGGTCCAGGGTCTAACGTCTAAGGTCTGAGGTCGGAACACGATGAATGCCTTCCTGCTGGACATCGACGAAGACGGGCTTGCCGTCCTGACGTTCGATCGGCCCGGCGAGAAGGTCAACGTCTTTTCGCGCGAGGTCTTCGAGGAGCTCGCCGAGGTCCTGTTGAAGCTCGCCCGCGACTCGCGGATCAAGGGGCTCCTGGTCCGGAGCGGAAAGACCGATTCGTTCATCGCGGGAGCGGACGTGCGGGAGTTCGTCAGCCTGCCGGCCGACCAGATCCGCGAAGGCTCGGCCCGCGGACAGGCCCTCTTCGAGCAGCTCGCGCGGCTGCCGTATCCGACGGCGGCGGCGATCAACGGGACCTGCCTGGGCGGAGGGACCGAGCTCGCGCTCGCCTGCGATTACCGCGTCATGTCGGACTCTCCGAAGGCGAAGATCGGGCTGCCCGAGGTCCGGCTCGGCATCTTCCCGGCCTGGGGAGGGTGCACCCGCCTCCCGCGCCTGGTCGGCCTCCAGAACGCGCTCGACCTGATCCTGACCGGCAAGCAGCTCGATGCGCGGCGGGCCCGCAAGGTCGGCCTGGTGGACGAGGCCGTCCCGGCCGCGATCTTCGACGAGTTCGCGCGGCACTTCGCGCGCGAGAAGATGGGACGGCGCAAGCCGCGGCCCGGACGGCGGGGGCCCGGCGGCGTCTCCTCGTGGGCGCTCGAGGGAAATCCGGTCGGGCGCCGGGTTCTGTTCAAGGCCGCCCGCGACAAGATCCTCGAGACGACCGGGGTGCACTACCCGGCTCCGCTCGAAGCGCTCGCCGTCGTCGAGGAGTCCTACGGGCTTCCGATCGAGGCGGCGCTGGAGATCGAGAACCAGCGGATCGCCAACGTCTTCGGCGGCGAGGTGCAGAAGAACCTGCTCGCGATCTTCTTCTGGACCGAGCAGATCAAGAAGGAGAACGGCGTCGAGGACCCGGCGGTCGCCCCCCGAAAGGTCACGCGGGCGGGCGTGCTGGGCGCGGGGGTCATGGGAGGAGGAATCGCCCAGCTCGCCGCCGAGAAAGCGATCCCGGTCCGGATGAAGGACATCGACCCCGCAGCGCTGGCGCACGGCTTCAAGGCCGCGGCCGCGGTCTTCCGGCAGGCCGTCGAGAAGCGGAAGATGAAGCCGCGGGAGATGGGGAACTCGATGGGCCTGATCTCCGGAACGCTCGACTACACCGGTTTCGGGCGGTGCGAAGTCACCATCGAAGCCGTCGTCGAGAAGCTCGGCGTCAAGCGCGCGGTCCTGAAGGAATGGGAAGCGGTCGTCCCCGAGGACGCGATCTTCGCCTCGAACACCTCGACGCTTCCCATCGCGGAGATCTCGGCCGGCGCCGTCCACGCGGGCCGCGTCGCGGGGATGCACTTCTTCAACCCGGTCCACCGAATGCCGTTGGTCGAGGTCATCCGCGGGCCTCGAACCTCGGATGAGTGCGTCGCGACGGTCTTCGCCTTTGCCCGCGCGCTCGGAAAGACTCCGGTCGTCGTCCGGGACTCGCCGGGCTTCCTCGTCAATCGGATCCTCGCTCCCTACCTTTCCGAGGCGGTGCGCCTGGTGCGCGAGGGATGCGCGATCGAAGACGTGGACCGGGTGATGACCGATTTCGGGATGCCGGTCGGGCCGCTCGCGCTCCTGGATGACATCGGCCTCGACGTCGCGGTCAAGGCGGGGGAGGTCCTGCAGGCGGCCTTCCCCTCGCGCATGAAAGCGGGAGGCGACGAGGCGCTGGTCGCGGCGGGGCGTCTCGGCCGGAAGAACGAGGCCGGCTTCTACGACTACAAGGAGGGCAAGCGCGGCGATCCCTCCGACGATGCCTACGCGGCGCTGGGCGTGGCCAGGCCGAAGATGTCGCTCCTGCCCTCCGTCGAGATCGAGAACCGGCTCGTCTTCGCGATGATCAACGAGGCGGCCTTCTGCGTCGCGGACCGGATCGTCGCCTCTCCCGAGAAGCTCGACCTGGCGATGATCTTCGGCACCGGGTTCCCCCCGTTCCGCGGAGGCCTTCTGCGGTACGCCGACGAGGTCGGGCTGGTCCGGGTGCTCGCGATCCTCGAGGACCTGGCCGCCCGCGTCGGGTCGCGCTACGAGCCCGCCCCCCTGCTGCACGAGATGAGCGCCGCCGGGGCGAAATTCCACGCAAAGGACTGACGGATGGCGAGATTGAAAGGTGGAGAGAGGGAGCCGCCGGAGGATCCGGGCCTGATGCAATTGACGGTTGGCGGGGGATCTCCGATCATCCACGCTTCCATTCCGTGATCCCGGACCCACACTGTTAGGAGACCGACATGGAAGCCAGCGAGGACACCGTTCCCGTTCCCCAGTCGCCGATGCGAGCGCTCATGGCCGGGCAGGTCCCCGAGGACCTGGTCTTTCCGTTCCCGGAGGTCTCGGCCGGGGAGCGGGAGACGATGTCGGCGTTCCTCGACTCCTTCCGGGCCTTCGCGCGCGACCACATCGACTCGGCGCGGATCGAGCAGGAGCACCGGATCTCCGAGGACGTCGTCAGCGGCCTGGCGGATCTGGGGACGTTCGGGATGACGATCCCGGAGGAATACGGCGGCTACGGGTTCTCCGCCTCGGCGTACTGCCGCGTCATGGAGGAGGTCGGGACGATCGACGCCTCGCTGGCGATCCTGATCGGCGCGCATCTCTCCATCGGGATCAAGGGGCTCCTGCTCCACGGCACCGAGGAGCAGAAGAAGCGCTGGCTCCCGAAGCTCGCTTCCGGCGAGATGCTCGGGGCGTTTGCCCTCACCGAGCCGGAGGCCGGGTCCGACGCCGCCTCGATCCGGACCACCGCGGACTACGACGAGAAGACCGACACTTTCGTTCTCAACGGGACCAAGCACTGGATCTCCAACGGCGGCTTCGCGAGCTTCTTCACCGTCTTCGCCCGCGACATCCGCCTCGAAGGACGCGACGCGCACCGCGCGATCACGGCGTTCGCCGTCACGAAGGACCTGGGCGGCGTCGTTCCCGGCAAGGAGGAGAGGAAGCTCGGGCTGAAGGGCTCCTCGACGACGCCGGTCGAGCTCGTCAACGTCCGCGTCCCGGCGGCCAACGTCCTCGGCGAGCGCGGGCAGGGATTCAAGATCGCCGTCGAGGTCCTGAACACCGGCCGCACTTCGCTCGGGGCCGGATGCGTCGGCGGATCCAAGGCGATGATCCGCCTCGCCGCGCAGCACGCCACGCAGCGCCGGCAGTTCAAGACCCGGATCGCGGACTTCGAGATGATCCGCGGAAAGTTCGCCCGCATGCTGGCGGCGACCTACGCGGTCGAGTCGGTCGTGTACCTGACCGCCGGGCTCGTGGACCGGGGGCTCCCGGACTACGCGCTCGAGGGGGCCTGCTGCAAGGTCCTCGGCACGGAGGCGGCGTGGCAGACGATCAACGACGCTCTCCAGATCGCGGGCGGCAACGGGTTCATGGAGGAATATCCGTACGAGAAGGCGCTGCGCGATTCCCGGATCAACATGATCTTCGAGGGGACCAACGAGATCCTCCGCGTCCTCGTGGCGCTCTCCGGGATGCGGGACGTCGGCGCGGACCTGAAGGAAGTGGGAAAGGCGATCCGGGCCCCGCTTTCCTCGCTCGGGATCCTGTCGGACTACGCAGCGAGGAAGATCCGGTCGGTCGCGCCGGCGAAGCTGACGAAGGCGGCGCCGGAGCTGGCGAAGGAGGCCGAGATCGTCAGCCGCTACACCGCCGCGGCGGCCAACGTCCTGGAGCGAGTGCTTCGCCGCCACGGCAAGGCGATCCTCGAGAAGGAGTACCAGCAGGAGCGCGCCGCCAACGTGGTCATGGACCTGTACGCGTCCCTGGCGGTTCTGTCGCGGGCGACCTCGGCGGTCGCGGCGAAGGGGAGCGAGAAGGCGGCCGGGGAAGTCCGGCTCGCCGCGGCGTTCGTCCAGGCGGCGAAGTACCGGATCGTGGGGAACCTGAAGGAGATGGAGCGCAACGTGGCGAATCCGGAAGGAGACCGCGACGCCCGAAACAGCCGGATCGCCGACGAGGCCTACGAGAGGCTCGGTTACCCCTACTCCTACTGGGAGTAACGGCGGCGGGGCGAACGTCCTGCCGTTGTCATCCAGAGCGAAGCGAAGGATCTACTTCCCGTCGCCACGGAGCAGGTTCCTCGGCGTGCGCCTCGGAATGACAAGAGGGCGAGGGCAGGTTAGCGCTCGAGCTTGAAACCGATCCGGATGGTGACCTGGAATTCGGCGACCTCGCCGTCCTTCAGGCGGCCGCGCATCTCGACGACCTCGAACCAGTCCATGTGGCGGACGGTCGCGGAGGCGTCCCGGATGGCGTTCTTGACCGCTTCGGCGAAACTGACCGGCGAGGTCCCGACGATCTGGATCTTCTTGTAGGTTCCCGGCATTTGTCCTTCCCTCTCTCTATCGGCCGGGAAGCCTATCTCACTGCCCCCTGTACGTGGCGACGAGCGCCCTCCATCCGCCGGTGCCACCTCCCGTTCCGTTGACCTGGTACTGGCGAGGCGTGCTGACGATCCGGTAGGCGGGCCAGATGGCTCCGAACTGGCCGGCGAAGTGGTACGGGTCAGAGTTGGGAGGATCCGCGTAGGTCTCGGAGGGGATGCTGCCGGTCGCGGACGCGGCGAAGGACACGGACTGGACGAAGCCGAAGACGAGCTCGTTGGACTGGGTCGTCGCCGCAGTCAGGCCGCTGTTGGGAGAATTGTTGGTACCGCTCGCCGAAGCCGTCCCGTCCAGGGCAACGGGCAGGAGGCCGGAGAACTCGTTGATGCTCATCCCGCTTCCGGTGCTCGTCGTCGGGAAGGTGCAGGTGATGACGTCGCTCCCGGCGAGCGCGATCACGTTGTGCGCCGAAACGATCGCGGACCTCCCGACTCCTCCTCCTCCCGCGGCGATGTTCTGAGCGTAGGTGTTGCCCTGCGTGTCGGAGCAGGCGAAGGTCACGGTGCCGCTGCCGGCGAAGATCGAGACGATCAGGCTGTTGCCCGCCGCCACGCCCGCCGCCGGGACGGTGACCTGAAGGCTCGTGAAGAAGCCGGCCCCGTGGCTGGCGGTGCCGACGTTCTTGACGAACGCGATCGGGGCGACGCCCGGCGTGGGAGTCGAGGTCGGCGTGCCGCCCGGGGCGGTCTCCGTCGGCGTGGGGGTCGCGGTGTCCGTCGGCGTGTTGGTCGGCGTGTTGGTCTGAGGGACCGCCGTGGGCGTCCGAGTCGGGGTCGGCGTGTTCGTGGAGGTGCTCGTCGGCGTCGCCGTCTTCGTCGGCGTGGGCGTTTTCGTCGGAGTCCTCGTCGGCGTGCTGGTTCTCGTATTGGTCGGCGTCCTCGTCGGCGTGCTCGTCTTCGTGCCGGTAGGTGTCCGGGTCGGCGTTCTCGTCGGCGTGCTCGTCAGCGTCGGCGTGATCGTGGGAGTCGGGGTGATCGTGAAAGTCGGCGTGGGTGTGCGGGTCTGGCTCGCGGTGGGCGTCACCGACGGCGTGACGTTGCTCGGGAGGGCCCACGCGGTCAGGTGGCCGCCGTCGTCCGTGAGGTAGAGGGTCGCGTTGACCACGATCGGGCTCTGCCAGTGGTTGCCGGAGACGTGCTCGTTGTCGCTCCAGAGCTGGGTTCCCGTGGCCGCATCGAGCGCGCGAATCGTCGAGCCGTTGGTGAAGTAGAGAACGTTGTTGGCGATGATCGGCGAGGAGCCCGCGCCGCCGCTCGTCACGGTCCACTGCGTGGCGAGGTGCGGGACGCCGCCCGGGAAGGTGAGCTTCAGCGCGGACGTCCCCGAGCCATTCGTGTAGAAGACCCAGGTGGTCCCGTCCGCCGGGTTGATCCAGACGGCCGGCACGGTCTTGACACCGCCGCCCTGCGGGACGCTCTGGTTCTCGATCTCCCCTCCGACGTGCCCGGCGCCGGGCCCGCCCGGGTTGGCGCTCATGTTGGTCAGGTCGATCAACCGCAGCCTGGCGTCCTTGCCCGACTGCACGGCAAGCCGCCCGGAATAACCCGCCGCGGGAAGGACCGCCGGTCCCGTGGATCCGAGGTCGTTGTCGCCGCTCTCGAGGCTCGCGTATTCGGTCGGCGTGTAACTGTCGAGCGGCCCGCCCGCGACGCCCGAGCCGTCCGGGGCAAGTGCCAGGACGCTGTCCCCCCAGTTGTGCCCGCCGGAGTTGGCGTTGAACTGGCCGTTGCCGGTCGTGACGTAGATGCGGTCGGTCACGCTGTCGTAGAGGACGCCGTCCTTGGGCCAGATGCCGGACCGCCTCGAGGAGCAATCCGGGGTCGTCGTCGTGAAGTGAACGGTCAGGTCGCTGCAGAGGGTGTTGAAAACTTTCTGAGAGCCGTCGGTCAGGTTGATGGTCGTGACGTGCCCCTGGTAGTCGCCGCCGTCTCCGATGTAGCCGTCGGTCGCGACGTAGAGGTATGTCATTCCGTTGCCGGCGGTCGCGATCGCCAGGGCGCCGGCGACCTTGTCCACGTTCCCCTTCAGCGTCACCAGCTCCGGCCACCCGTTTCCGAGCGTCTCGGTTCCGTCGCCGACCGCGTACTTGTGGACGTAGCCGTCGAGCCCGTAGCTGTAGACGTACTGGCGGTTGAAATCGATGGCCGGGGACGAGTTCGTGGTGTTGCCTCCGACCAGGTACTGCTTCGACCAGACCTGGGCGCCGGTCCGCGCGTCCGAGGCGACGATGTGGCCCGATTTCGTCGTCGAAAACACCAGGTCCTGCGTCCCGTTCACCGTCGCCACGTTGGCCAGGTAGATGGGGGCGCCGTCGGCGGCGGCCGGGAGAGCCACCTGGAAGAGGAGCTGGAGGCTCGCGACGTTGCCCGCCCCCAGGACGGTTTCGTGCGTGTTGTTCCCGCTGTGCAGCGGATCGCCGTTCATCTGGAGCCAGTCATACGGGGACGATTGCGCGGAGGCGGGACGCGAGGCCGCGGCCGACGGTTTCTGGAGGAGCGCCCGCGAACGGGGGACGAGATTGGGCCCGATGCTCAGAATCCCGACGAACACGAGCGCAGTTGGAGCGAGGTAACCGCGCCTCGAGACCGTCATGAGATCGATTCTAACAGCCCGGGAGACGCCGCCCGCCGGGCGAACCGCCGCGTTATTTCCCGTCGGGCGCGGATTTCTCCACCGGCGCTTTGAACGTCGCCGCGAAGTAGTAGGCCTGGCCGCGGGACTCCTCGAACGTCTCGAGGTAGGCCTTGCCGCTGACGACGTCCGGTCCGAGGCGCTCGACCTCGAGGATCGGGAGTCCCTGGACCGCGCGGATGCCCTCCGGATCGAAGACGGCGTCGTGCAGGGTGGCCCCGGCGGCGCGTTTGTCGGCGGAGATCGCCAGCTCGACGTAATGGAGCTTTCCCGCCCTCACCCGGCCGGACGGATCGGGATCCTTCGGGTCCCACGGAGCGTCCGACAGCCTGACCTCGTAGCTTTTCCTGACGGGATTGCCCGCGTCGGGAACCTCGCGCGCCCACGCGTACTGGAGCTTCACGGTCTTTCCGTCCACGGTCATCTCGCCCGCGGCCTTGCCCGACCCGACGCTTCCGGGAATCTTCGGCGGCGCCGGAGCGGGCGTCCCGTTCCAGTCGTCCTTGGCAACCTTGAACTGGCCGTCTTCGACGACCATCCTGGCCCAGCCGCGGACCGTCTTGTCGCCGCGATGCCCCTCGAGGTCGAGGATCGTGGCGTCCCCCATCTTCGTCTCTCCAAGAACCTTGACCCTGGTGACGGATTTCTTGCGGGACTGTTGGACCATCTGAGCTTGCACGTCCTTGGGGATGCGCGTGAGCATGTCGCCCATCGCCTTCGGGACGTAGGGCTTGAGCTCCGAGAGGCTCGTGAGCGACCCGCAGACGTCGAGGTACGTCAGGTAGGTTTCCGCCGCCGAGCGGCTCTGCGCGAGGGCCGGAGTGGAAACGAGAAGCGCCGCGGCCGTGAGGATCTTGAGCAACGCCGGCGAACCTATCACGTCGCGCGCGTCCGGAGTCTTCCCGGGGTCCCGCAGCCCCGCCCGGGGAAGATGCCCCGGTCCAGGGCCGCGCGGAGGTATTCGATTCCCAGGCGCACGGCATCTTTCAAGGGAGAGCCCAGGGCGAGGTTGGCGGCGATCGCCGAAGAAAGCGTGCACCCCAGGCCGTGAGTCGCGCGCGTCTTCCGGCGCTTCCCGCGAAACTCGAAGAAGCTCTTCCCGTCGAAGAGCAGGTCCGTGACGGCCTCGCCCGCGAAGTGGCCTCCCTTGACCAGGACGGCCTTCGCCCCGGCGGCCGCCAGGGCGCGCGCGGCATCGCGGCGGGACGCATCGTCGCGGATCCGAATCCCCGAGAGGGACTCGGCCTCGGGGAGATTCGGCGTCACGAGATCGCAGAGCGGGAAGAGCTCTCTCGTCAGCGCGCGGACCGCGGCCGGGACGAGGAGCCGGCGGCCGCCCTTGGCCGCGAGGACGGGATCCAGGACGACGTTCCTCGCGCGGTGGCGTTCGAGGCCCGCGGCGACCGCGCGGACCCTTGCCTCGTCGTAGAGCGCCCCGATCTTGACGGCCGACGGACGGAGGTCCGGAAAGACGGCGTCCATCTGCCGCCGGATGATCGAGGGCGAGAGCGGCTCCATCGAGTAGATCCTCGAGGTGTCCTGGGCCGTGACCGCGACGAGGACCGTAGCCGCGTGAAGACCATGGGCGGCGAACGTCAGCAGGTCCGCCTGGATGCCCGCGCCGCCTCCGGAATCGGATGCGGCGATCGTCACGGCGGTGATGCAGCCCCTTTTGTTCTTCACGGCGGCGCGTGAAAGAATACGGCCGCTTTTCTTCGGACAGAGGAGCCGAAACGATGCGCCGACGGAGATTCTTCTCGTGCGGTCTCGCCCTGCTCGTCCTTCGAAGCGCCGCGTCCGTCCTCGCGGCCGACACGCTGACGCCTTTCGATGTCGCCAGGTTGAAGACGGTCACGGCCGTGGCCCTCTCTCCGGACGGCTCGCGGATCGCCTATCTCCTGGGCGTCCCGAGGCGGGTCCCCGAGGAAGACGACGGCCCGGCCTGGGCGGAGCTCCACGTCGTCGGCCGCGACGGCGCCTCCCGCGGCTACGTAACCGGTGCGGTGACGGCCGGCGACATCGCGTGGGCGAAGGACGGGAGCGAGATCTTCTTCCTCGCGAAGCGGGGCAAGGACGAGAACCGCTGCCTCTACGGCATCCCGGCCGACGGCGGGGAGGCGCGAAAGGTGCTCTGCCACGGCGCCGAGATCTCTGCCTTCAGCCTCGCGCCCGACGGGAAACGCCTCGCGTTCCTGGCGGCGGACGAGGTCCCGCAGAAGACCCGGGACCTCGAGAAGAAGGGCTTGAACCAGCAGGTCTACGAGGAGAGCGCGAAGCCGGTCCGGATCTGGATCGCCTCGCTGGCCGAGGGCGCACCCAAGCCCAGGGCGCTGGAGATCGCCGGCTCGGCGTCGGAGCTGAAGTGGAGCCCGAGCGGGAACCTTCTCGCTTTCGCGCTCGCGCCGACGTCGCTCGTGGACGACGGTTACATGCGCAAGCGCGTGACGATCGCGGACGCCGACTCGGGCAAGGTCCTCGCGCGGGTCGAGAACCCGGGCAAGCTCGGCGCGCTCTCCTGGAGTCCCGACGGGAAGAACCTCGCCTACATCGCGGGAGCGGACGCCAACGACCCCTCGGCGGGGCGCCTCATGGCCGTCGCCGCATCGGGCGGCGCGCCGCGGGATCTCCTTCCCGGCTACGAGGGAAACGCGGGGAAGGTTGCGTGGCGCGACTCGCAGACCGTGATCTTCGCCGGCGCCGAGGGGGTCGAGACGGTTCTCGGCGAGGTCTCGCTCGCGCGCCCCGGGCGCTCGGAGCGTCGGGGAGGCCCGATCCTCTGGGACTTCGATATCTCCGGCGACGGGAAAACCGTGGCCATGGTGGCGCACACCGCTGCGCACCCTCCGGAGGTCTATCGCTGGGCGGCGACCGACAAGGAGCCGCGGCGGCTGACGACGAGCAATCCCTGGCTTTCGGGCAAGCGCCTAGCCCCCCAGGAGGTCGTGAAGTTCAAGGCCCGGGACGGGCTGGCGCTCGAAGGCGTCCTGATCCGGCCGCTGGACGAAAAGAAGGGGGAGCGTTACCCGCTGATCCTCTACGTCCATGGCGGGCCGGAGGGAAATCAATCCAACGGCTGGCTGACGACCTACAGCGAGCCGGGCCAGGTCGGAGCGGCTCGCGGTTTCGCGGTCTTCTATCCCAACTACCGCGGCTCGACCGGCCGGGGCGTCGCGTTCTCCAAGATGGGCCAGGGCGACCCGGCCGGCAAGGAGTTCGACGATCTCGTGGACGCGGTGGATTCCCTCGTCGCCTCGGGCCTGGCGGATAAGGCGAAGGTGGGAATCACCGGCGGGTCCTACGGGGGCTACGCGACGGCCTGGTGCACGACGCGCTATTCCGACCGGTTCGCGGCCGGAGTGATGTTCGTCGGCATCAGCGACCTCGTCTCCAAGGCGGGGACGACCGACATCCCGATGGAGGAGGCGGCGGTCCACGCGATGCGCTGGCCGTGGGAGGACTGGAGGCTCGCCCTGGAGAGGAGCCCGATCTTCTACGCCGACAAATCGCGCACGCCCGTCCTGATCCTCGACGGCAAGGAGGATCCCCGCGTGCATCCGAGCCAGTCGCTCGTCTTCTACCGCTACATGAAGATGCGGAGCAAGGCGCCCGTGCGGCTGGTGCTGTATCCCGGCGAGGGGCACGGCAACCGCAACTCGGCGCACCAGCTCGATTACAACCTGCGCATGATGGAGTGGCTCGAGCACTACCTGAAGGGTCCGGGCGGCGATCCTCCGAAATACGAGATCGAGCATGAGGAGAAGAAGTAGAAGCATCTTTCTCGCTCTCCTCGCCGCGGCCGCGGCGTCGCTGGGCCTCGCGGAGGAGAGGCCGCGCCTGCGCGACCTGGGAGTCAGGCCCGGGATCCTCCCCGCCGGAAAGTGGAACGCGATCACGGACGTTCCCGGCGTTCGGGTCGGGCACCGCACGATCCTCGAGGGCGACTCGATCCGCACCGGCGTGACCGCCGTCCTGCCGCACGGAGGCAATCTCTTTCAGAAGAAGGTGCCGGCGGCGGTCTACGTCGGCAACGGGTTCGGCAAGGCGGCCGGATTTCTCCAGGTGCGGGAGCTCGGCAACATCGAATCGCCCATCGTCCTGACGAACACCCTCGCCGTCGCAACGGCGGTCGAGGCGGTCGTGGGATGGACGCTGTCGCAGCCGGGCAACGAACAGGTCCGATCGGTCAACGCGGTCGTCGGGGAGACCAACGACGGGTTCTTGAACGACATCCGCGGGCGGCGCGTGGCGGGCAAGGACGTTCTCGCCGCGATCGAGGCCGCGGCCTCGTCGAGTCCCGGGCCGGTCGCGGAGGGGAGCGTCGGGGCGGGAACGGGGACTTCGGCGCTGGGCTGGAAGGGCGGCATCGGAACGTCGTCGCGGGTGCTTCCGGAGAAGCTCGGCGGCTACGCCGTCGGAGCGCTCGTCCAGTCCAACTTCGGGGGCGTGCTGACGATCGACGGGGCGCGGGTGGGCGAAGCGCTCGGGCGCTACGACTTCAAGAGCGACCTCGCGGCGGGACCCGCGGGGGCCGGGGC
>DATFWF010000172.1:0-14773 GCA_035259605.1 Thermoanaerobaculia bacterium | reverse complement strand
CCTGCCGCTCTCCGCGCGCTAGCAGCGCCTGCGCCAGCTTTGCCGCCTCGAGAAACCGCGGCGGCCTCGACGCCGTCAGAACACGAAACGCGCCCTGGATCGCCGGGTCGTAACCCGGCTCGGCCTCGAGAACCCTGGCGTACCTTCCATAGGCTTCGGACGTGTTCCCAGCGAGCTCCAGGGCGCGGCCGTAGTTGTAGTTGTAGAGGTAGCGCTGCTCGGGCTCCAGCGCGTTGACGTCCACGTCCTTGAGCACCGCCACGGCCTCCTGCGGTTTGCCCTCGCGCAGCGCCAGCACCGCCGTGTTGTTCTGCGCCTGCACCCGCTGCTGCGGAGTGCCGATCTGGATGACCTGCGCGTAGGCCTCCCTGGCTTCGCGGAAAGTCGCGGAGCTGTCCGGTGCGGACGAGCCCGGGGGTGGACCGTCCCCCTTCATGTGAATCGTCGGCTTGCTCGGAGCCGGGCCCTGGGCCTCGAGCGTCTGCGCGTAGCGCAGGGCCGCCTGGGCTTCCAGGTGCGGGGCATTCTCATCTCGAGCGGCCTGGCGCGCCTCGTCGTAGACGCTCCTGGCGCCCTTCAGGTCTCCCGTCGCCTGCGCCTGCTGGCTGCGGCGCACCAGGTCCTGCGAGTACTTCAGCTTCGCCGCGGAGACCGCGTCCTTCAAGGCGGGGTCTGCTGCCGCGGCCGCGCCCGCGCCCGTCGGAGGCTTCACCGGGCGCTCCGTTTCCGTCCGCCGCGGCGCCGGAGTCGCCGTGGGTTTCACGGAAACCCGGGGCGGCAGCGCGGCCTGGCCGGCGGGATTCGCGCGGCGCGGACCCGGCGCCGCCGTGGGCTTCACGGAAACCTGCGGCGGCTTCGCATCGACCTGCGGCTTCGCGGAGACCTCGCCGCTCTTGATCCGCGGCGCCGGGGTCCGCGTCGGAGTCGGTTTCACCCGGACCTGGGGTTGGGAGGCCCTGGCGGAGTTCGAACGCTGCTGGCCCGCCGCGGTTCCCACGGACAGGGCGAGAACCGCGAAGAGGAGCATCCCGGTCCGCATTCGCATCTTCTCCGTGCTCACGGCGCGACCGAGAGGCCCGGCCCCTCGGCCGCGGTCGAACAGGGGCGCGAGAAGGTGTTCGGCTTGACCAGGTAGAAAGAGACAGGGGTCAGTTCCTTCAGGTCGCGCAGGTGACCGGAGATCGACTCCGGCGAGCCTCCGAACTCCCATTCGCGGTGGAGGATCGTGATCCCCTGGAAAGCCGGATTGAACTGGAACGGCATGACGATCCCGACGGAGTGAAGCGTGACCTCCCCTCCCTGCGCCCAGCTGTAGACGACCCGGAACTCCGCCCGCGCCAGGCGGCAGTGGTGCTCCCACTGCAGCGGAAGGACCGCTCGGGCCAACTGCGGCGAGGCCGGGGGCATCGGTCCCACCGGAACGACCTCGACACCGAGCGGCACGAGGTCCGCGAGGACCGCGAGGACCTTCTCCCGCTGCTCGGACAGGAGGCGGCCGTCGAACGCGGTCAGAATCGCATCGGGCCAGGCCTCGGGGCTCGGCAGCCCGCCGAAGAGCTCCAGGTCTCCCGGCGCGAAGAGCCTCCCCTTCCACGGCTCGCCCGCCGGGCCCGCGGAGGTGACGAGCGACATGCGGACCTCCCAGTCCGGATGGCCGCGCTCGAGCCAGATCGAGAGCCTGGGCAGCGCCTCGGCGTCGCCGCGCCGGAAGGTCCAGTACGGAAAGCGCGTGGGTCCGGCCAGGACCCGCGCGAGGTCGGCGGCGATCTTCTTCTCCATCTCGGCTCTCGGCGCGGAGGCGAGCATCGTCGTGAAGGACGACGCTTTGAACTGGAAGTCCACGAAGATCGTCTGCGGCTCCTGGGCGCCGGCGCGCGCCGCGAGGCACCCGAGCAGAGCCATGGCGGAGAGCACCGTCCGCCGTCCCTCGAGCCCCCTAGCGCCGGACATCGAGCACTTCCTCCTGAGGAAAGCCGGAGTCCCGCCGCACGAGGAACTTCTTCTCCCAGGGTTTCTGGTCCTGGTCGAAGAGCGTCGCGACGACTTCGGCGCCGGGCTTCAACTCCAGGCGCTCCGCCGCGAGCGGGACCGGATGGAGCCAGGTGTTGACGACGGAGGGGCGCTGGGGGGCTTCGGCCCGCCAGGCCACCTCCAGGCGCAGCGGCACGTCCACGTCCTCGTCGCAGCCGATCCAGACGGGATGCCCGTCGAAACGCGCTTCGAAGGTCCGCCCCCCCGCCTGGACAATCAGCTTGCGCGGGATGTTGTGCACTTCGTCGAAGAGGTCCACCGTGGGCCGCAGCAGGATCACGGGCCGCCGGAAGGACGCGGGGATCGAGAGGGCGACCCGCTCCCACGGCCGCACCGCCACGACCGCATCGGGATAGCCGCTGACCTTGACCCGCCACCGCGACGGCGCGAAGAAGGACGTCCACGCGGGGACGCGGAAGAGCTCGCCGGCGCGCAGGCGGTCCTCGTCCCCCGGCGCGGAGCCGACTCGATCCACGCGCAGGTACCGGTCCGCGGACTCGCGCACGGACTCGACCTGGATCGCGCCGAGGAAGCTCGCGGTCACGAGCCCGGCCGCGGCCAGCGCCGCGACGAACGCCAGCGTCGCGCGGCTGCAGAGAATGGAACGGTCCGTCCAGGCCTGCAGCGCCTTCATGCGTTCCTCGGAGAGGATGCGCGAGATGAAGGCCAGCCACGAGACGACACCGCCCAGGGCCAGCAGTCCGCCCACCGCCGGAAACCAATCCGTGTAGTAGAGGATCCAGGCGGACACCGCGACGCCGAGGCAGAGTATGGCGAGGAGGTTGGCGACGAAGAGGGGCGAGAGCGCCGGCCCGGGAGAGCTCGTGGTTTCCTCGCCCGCGGGCGCCGGCGCCAGCGCGACGCCGGGGTCGGTCCTCGCGCGGGCCGACTCCTCGGCGAGTTGCGGCCGGCCTGTTCCATCCGGCCGAGGCGTGTTCGCCATGATGACGGCAGGCGGCGCTACATTCGTCGGTCCAGGGCGACCTTCTTGCCGAGGGGCTCGTGGTCCAGCCGGTGGCGGCCTCCCCGCCGCGCCTTCTGGAATCTCTGTTTGATCTCGATGCGCCGGCGGGCCTCTTCGTCTCCCTTCATCGCGAAGGTGACGTCCTTGCCCGTGTGGGGATCGAAGAAGCCGATGTACCCGCCTTCCTTGGTCTTGAAAGACTCCAGCGTCTTGCCGTCCTTGTCGCGCCTGCCGAGGAAGTCGTTCCTTCCGGCGCGCTCTTCGCCGGACGTGAAGTAGAGCGGGAGGACGAAGTTCGACACCTCGACCTCGTCGATCGAGTAGCTCTCGGCCTGCACGGCGTCGCACAGCTCGTACCAGTGAAAGACCTTCTTTCCGGTCTCGGGATGGGGGCCGAGCACGAGCAGGTTGACCTGCGGGTCCCCGATCAGCTCGATCGACTCGTGCGAGAGCGTGACCGTCCATTTCTCCCCGAGCTCCCTGGCGAGCTTGGTGAAGACGAAGGAGAACGGGATCCCCCGGTGGTTCATGTCGTGGTATCCGAGGGCGTCGTCCACGTCCTCTTCGTCCCAGAGGTAGACGATCGCGTCGCCCCGCATGTCGGAGAGCGTCTCCCGGTTGACGCGCTTGCCGCTCCTTCCCTCGAGGCGGAGAGTCCCTCCCAGGCTCCAGTACGGTTTGAAATCGAAGTCGATCTGTCGGTTGATTGCCCGAAGCGCGGCGTGGATCTCCTCGTCGGCGATGTCCCGGGTATGGTTGATCACCGAGATGATCATGGCTGCGCCCGTTCAACCTTTATACACCTGAACCCACCTGGCGCAGAAACCGGCCCGGGAATGCTCACCGGCCGGGCGAAACGAATTCATAGTCGCTGATGCCGACGCGCCTGGCGAAAACGCTGTCGAAGAGGTGGTCGCGGGAAAACTCCTTGTGGACGGCGAGCCACTTCGGGTAGTCCGGGTACATCTTCGAGAGGACCGCGTGGCCGCCGGAGACGAAGTTCAATTGCCCCCAGTGCGGCCGGGCGCCGAAGGCGGCGAGCTGCGTCTCGTAGGCATAGAGCATCTCTTTGACCCCGACGGTCTCCCGCCCGAAGATGATCTCCATCATGCACGTGTCTCCGCCGTTCTCGGGGGCGAGGTACGCTTTCGTCCCGCGCACGAACCGCAGCGACACGGGCGAGCTGTGGCAGCGTCCTCCCGCCGCGCGCTGGAGGCCCGCCAACTCGAGGAACCGCTCGACCGCCGCCAGGTAGATCCCGTTCTTCATCGGGAAGGCCAGCTCGGCCGAGATCGCCTGGATGCGGTTGGGGGCGCCGATGTTCAAGACCTCGTAGCTGACGCGGGTGAATCCCCTCTCGTCCTCCACCAGGATCTTCAGGGCGGAGTTCAGGATCTCCGGCGCCTGCTGCGGCGTGCAGTCGAGGATCCCGGCCGGAAGGAACGACGCCAGCACGACCAGGAAGTTGCGCTCCCTGGAAGGCGAGAGCTGGATCGGCTCCTTCGCCGGGTTGCGCGTCGTCACGAGGCAGAGATTCACGCCATTGGTGGGATACGGGTTCAGCAGGACCTCGTAGTGCCGGTTCTGGCGGAAGACGTCGCCGCGGATGAGGTCCTCGCGGACCTCGGGCCACGGCTTCGTGAAGCGGCGCTCGGTCAGGAAGTATTTCTCGCGAACGCGCAGGATGTAGGAGGTGATCACTCCCAGGCAGCCGAGGCTCACGACGGCGGAGTAGAAGTAGTCGTCGTCCTGGATCAACCGGACTTCCGGATGCCGGCCCGCGAACTTCGCCGGGTCCGTGATCCCGGCCGAGGGCTCGATCCGGCAGAGCTTCCCGTCCGCCGGCACGATCTCCAGCGACTCGACGAAGTCGCAGAGCGGCCCGAACTCCAGGCCCGAGCCGTGCGTCCCCGTCGAGATGGCGCCCGCGATCGTCTGCCCGTCGTAGCCGCCCATGTTGATCAGGCCCCGGCCGGCGTCCGCCAGCGCGTCGTTTAACTCGTGGATCGTGATCCCGCTCTGCGCCCGGAAGAGCATCGGCGGCGCCGACGGCTTCAGCAGCTCGCGCTCGAGCGGGAGCACGGCGCGCATCCGGTCGGGCAGGACCATCACCCCGTCGGTCAGCGCGACGTCGGACCAGGAGTGTCCGGATCCGACGGCCTTCATCGAGAGCCGCTTGCCCGCCGTCTCCCGCACGAGGGCCGACACCGCCTCGGGCGTCTCCGGCGAGCACATCGCCAGCGGCTGCGCGGTCTGGGTGCCGACGTAGTTGGACCAGGTCTTCCGCGTGTCGCAGCCCGGCAGAATCGGGGGGCCTGCCGGCGGCGCCGGTCCCGGCGAGGGCGGAGGAGTCGAGGTCGCGCAGGACTGGATCGCGGAGAGCGCGGCCGGAGCTCCCAGCAGCGCGCGAAGGAAGAAGCGGCGCGTCGTCGGGCCGGCCATGCCCTAGATCCCGGCCAGCAGGCGCTCCCCGCACAGGTGCGCCAGCGCCATGACCGTCCACTGCGGGTTGACGCCGGCGGACAGGGGAAAGACGCTGGCGTCGCAGACGCGCAGGTTCGAGAACCCCCGGACGCGGAACGAGGCGTCCACGACGCCGCCGGCCGAGAGCGCGTTTCCTCCCTGCGGGTGCGCGGTCGAGATCACCAGCCTCTCGAGCGACGTCAAGTCGCGCTCGAAGGCGGCGACGTCCGCCTCGGTGCGGATCTCCCGGCCGCCGTCGAAGCCCAGGATGACGACTTCCGGTTTTCCCGCCGGTCCTCCCCGGAGGAACGCGCGGCAGAGCGCCGCGAGCCCGTCCCGCAGCCGCTTCGTCTCCGGCGCCCGGAGCGGGAGGTTGATGACCGCCTTGTCTCCCTCGGCCGTGATGTCCCCCGGCGTCTCGGTGCCGACGAGCACGGCCGCGCCGACGGTCCTTCCGTAGTTCCTCATCCGGGAAAGGTGGTCCTCGAAGTAGCCCGGCATCGCGATCGCCAGCATCCCCGGCGGCGCGAACCAGGACTCCACGACGAACCCGCTGTCCGCGGAAGTCTCGACGAAGTGCGCCATCTGGACGTAAGTCCGGGTCCGCGGCGGGCCCGGGACCACCGCGAAGACGCCCGAGTCGATGTTGGCGGCAAAGTTCTTCCCGACCGGGAGCCCCGCCTGTCCCGTGATCGCGCGCACGCCCGGCGAGCGCAGGAGAAGGTGCGACGAGGCGACGGCGCCGGCGCTGAGAACGAAATGCCTCGCCCGCACCTCCACGTGCGCTCCGCTCCGCTGCAGGAGCACGCGAAGCCGGTCGACGGCGGCTTCGCCCGCCGGGCTCCCCGGGGCGGACGCGGGAACGATCTCCTCGACCGCGGCCTGGGGCACCAGCACCATTCCGGCGGCGATCGCCTCGGGGAGGTACACCTGCAGCGCGTTCTTCTTGCGCTCGGCGCCGCAGCCCATGTTACAGAGGCCGTTGCCGGTGCAGCCGGTGTCGCCGCCGGTGAAGTCGTAGAAGTTCAGGAGGCAATCGGAGACCGGCGCCGGGTCGAAGGAGAAGTAGCCGGGAGCGGGATTGAGCATCGCCGCCGGGTCCTCGACCTTCGAGGAGCTCGGACCGATCGAGAGGTCCGCGGCGGCCGCCGCGTATCCCGCCTCGAGGTCCGCCTCCGAGAAGGGGAACCCCGCCGCCCGCCAGTCGGCGAGACGCCGTGAAGGGAGGCGGAAGCAGATCGCGTTGTTGACCATCGCCCCGCCGCCCACGCAGCTTCCCTGGAGTACGACGAAGGCCGGATGCTCCTTCGGCTCGAAGATCTGGGCGAGCAGCGCGCCGTTGGCCTGCTGGAGGCCGGAGTCCTTGTAGAGGCGGCTCGTCGCGACGACCTCGTCGCTTCCGAGCGCGCGCTCGGGTGTGTACCTCCCCTGCTCGAGCAGGATCACCGACTTTCCCGCGTTCGAGAGGCGCTGCGCCAGGAGCGACCCGGCGACCCCCGACCCGACGATCGCGACGTCGAAGACCCGGTCGGGCGGGGCGTCGGAGACGGCGAGCGTCAGGTTGGCCCTCGGCCGGATCGGCGGCGGCTTGTAGCCGATCAGGCGGCCGCCCCTGGGATGCGCGTAATAGGGAAAGACGACCAGCAGGTGGAGCGCCTGGAGAATCTGCCTCAGCAGAGACGCGGGCCCCTCGAGCTCGCCGCGAATCTTGCGCCTCAGCTCCTTGCGGTCCACGCCGTCGAGAGGCACGACCGCCGCCACGAAATCGAGAAGCTGCGAGACGCGGGAGATCTGACCGCCCGCCGACTCGCGCAGGAACGCCTCGAGGTTGTCGAGCACCTCGGAGAGGTTCGGCCCGTCGGGCGGCGGCGACTCGACGAGCAGAACCGACGCGAGGACCGAGAGCAGGTACCACGCGTCGCGGTTCAGCGCGGAGCGCGCCTGGAAGGGACGCGGGAAGAACGGATACGCCTTCGTGATCTCGCCGTGGACGAACGCGAGGAACTCCTCCCGCCCCGCCTGCGCATCGGCCGGGCTCGGCGCGCCGAGAACGTCGGGGCTCTGGAAGCTCTTGATGGTGGCGGAAGTCGAGCCGTGCAGCGAGCCGGGCATCGCGGCGCCGGCGGCCTGAAGCGTGACCGCCAGCAGGTTGGCCGCGATCACCGGGTCCGCGGCCTTCGCGCGGACGAAGGACTTCTCGCCGGCCACCGTGACGAGCCCCAGGGAGCTGTCGTGGAAGGAGAGGTTGTAGGCGATCCTCGCCTCGCCGCCGGCGCCCGGGTCCGGGAAGAACTCGATCCTTCCGCCGGGCCGCACCGCGGCGACCCTCGGAGGGATCCCCCACCGCGCGATGCCCGCCTCGATCTGCGCCTCGTGCAGCGAGTCGCCCAGGAAAACGCGAAGGCTCGGGATCTTCACGGTCAGGGTCAGTCCGAGCATCGTGTCGGTGGTCGGGGCTTCGTGGACGAACCCCGACAGGTCTTCCCTGTATCGAAGCCCGACACCGTCAGACAACTCTCTACCCCCGCCTAGATGCCCTGGATTCTAGTTCCCCGCAACGCTGGAATCGATGGGTGGGCGGACAATCCTACCCGGAGCCGACGCCGGGGCGGATTGTTCGCCACCACCCTCAACTGCATTCATTTCAGAGGGAGCGGAGGAATTCCAGCAACGCCTCTCGGTCCGCCGGCGAGAGGAGCCGGAAACGGAATGATGAGTCGGCCGCCTCTCCCCTGTGGCGCTTGATGGCGTCGGACGGCGTGACCGACTCCCCGTCGTGCATCAGCCGCGTGCGCAGGCGCAGTCCCCACAGCGCCGCCGTCCGGACCCGGTTGCGGTTGTCGTGGAAGTTCTGCGGCGACGTCCGCATCCACTGCGCCCTCGCCATCGCGCGCCCGTAATGCTCCGGCACCGGCACTACGATGCCGTCGCCCGTCCCGACGTCGTGCATCAGGAAATCGCCGAACGGGTGGAAGGTCCGGCCGCCGAGCGCGTCCGGGATCGCGTACGTTCCGCCGAGGATCTTCGTCCCGGCAGGCGCCGTCGTCATCGAGCGGACGTGGCAAGCAGCGCAGCCGATCCTGTCGAAGACCGCCGAGCCGCGGAGCGCCCTGTCCGTTTTCGCGAGGACCTCGTCGCGCGGCGGAGCCTTGGTCGCCCGGATGAACCGCGCGAAGCGCCCGACGTCGTCGAGCCCGTCGGCGTCCGGCGCGTCGTTGGGCTCCGGGGCGGTGTTGCAGAGCTTCGTGAACTCGTCGGGGAAGAGGACGCTCGTGATGCCCATCTCGTTTAAGTACGCGTCGCCGGAGAAGGACCGCAGGCTCGCGTGCTGGTCCTTCCAGCCGAACCGCCCGATGCCGGTCTGGCCCGGCGCCTCGACGATCGGGACGTACTGGATCCGGCCGCACACCTTGCCGCCGCCCTTCCCGCACTGCTCGCGGCGGATCCGATGGAAGGTCTCGTCCGGCACCGCCTCGACAAACCCGTCGCCCAGAACCGATATCGAGATCCGGAACGTCCGGATGTTCTCGCGGTCCGGGACGCGCTCGTGGATCTCGGTGTCCGGGAAGCTCCCGTTGGGGCAGATCGCGCGGTCGTTGACGAGCGTCCTTCCCGTGATCATCTCCGCGCCGCGCGCGATCGGGATCTCCGGGTTCTGGAATTTGCCGTCCGGGCCCAGGTGGCCGACCCGCAGCTCGGCGACCTGGGAGGCACCCCCCGACACCGGGTCCTGGTGGCACTCCCGGCAAGCCTGCGCGTTGTAGATCGGGCCCAGGCCGTCCGCGATGTCCTCGACCTCGTCGAAGGCCTCGCGGTCGGCGTCGTGCGTCGCGTCGTCCACCATCCCGTTGCTCTTGTCGTCGAACGCGGCCGGCGCCTCGGCCTCGGGAGGCTGGTCGAGCGCCAGGGCGGTGGCGAACGTCAGGGCGATCGCGAGCGAGACGGCGAGCCTCATCACGCCCTCCTTTCGTCTCATCCGACGACGGCGTCGGCGATCGACGAACCCTTGATCGAGTGAAGCGATTCGAGCACCCCGGAGAGCTTTTCGCCCACGTGCTCGCCGAGGCTCCGGTAGCTCTCCCACTGCGCCTCGTCGAAGAACTGGTCGGTCGTCGGCTCCTGCGGGAAGCTCGGGTGGTTCACGGCGTACTGCAGGACGTCGGAGGGCTCGTCGCCCGCGAGAGTGGGCTTCACGACGAGGAGGAGGCCCCGCGACCCCTCGGGATAATCCACGACGGCGGCCGCGATGTGGCGCTCGGAGCGGCGCAGCCCGAAACCGCCGGACTCGTCGGCAGGCCGGCGGGGACGAAGCTGCGCCATGGTCCCGACGGTTCCCGAGTAATCGCGCGCGACCTGGAGGGATTCGCGGCCCTCCTCCTCGCCCGCGAACCGGATCTCCGTCTGGAAGTCCAGCCGCGCCTTGCGGACGAGGTTGCCCATGTCCTCGAACATGCACTCCGGATCCGCGCCGTTGTCGAGGATCACGATGAGCGGCACGCGCCGGCGGATCAGCTCGTACGCCGCGGTGTTCTCGAAGTGGCCGCCGTCGGTCAGGTACCACCACTTCAGGGCCGTCCCCGGGAACCGGGCGAGCAGCTCGTTGACGAGAAGGCGCTGCACCGGAAAGAACGGCAGCCGCCGCGAGATCCGCCGGAGGAATCCCGGCTGCGTCTGGACTTCGCGGTCCCACGGGTCCACGCCGCTGTTCCACCAGTAGCCCAGCCGCACGTTGGCCATCCCGCACAGGAGCGACAGTCCCAGGCTCGTCCGGAAACCGACGCCCGTCGAGAACGCCGCGCCCGAGATCCCGACCCACTCCCCGATCGTCAGGGGCTCGACCTCGATCGCGTCGCCGGGCTCCTTCGTCGCGAAGACGCGGAACCCTTCCGTGGGAGCGAGCGGAGCAAGCGACCTCTTGCGCGAGAGCCGACCGGTCGCGAGGGGCCCGGCCCGGCCCGTCCACAGCGCGTGGTGCTTGACGCCCGCGGAGAGCCCGAAAGGCCCGAGGGCGAGCGAGGTTCCCTTGCGGTCCCGCTGCTCGACCTGCGAGCGGCCGTCCACCGTCTCGTTGATCGTCGCGTTGATCAGGTGGAGCGGGCCGCCGGTTCTGTCGGGCCGGTACTGCTCCCAGGCGACGGAATCGCCGGGCATCGGGTCGGTCACCTTCATGCCGCCGGCCTTCCAGCGCTCCGGGTTGGAGGCGCCGAGGTACGCGCGCGTCAGTCGGGCGCTGTAGAGCGACTGAAGGGAGGAGCGGTTCAGGAACGAGAGGGTGTGCCCGAGGATCACCGAGAAAATCGTGAAGCCTCCGAGCGCGATCCACGAGGGGCCGAAACGGCCGATCCAGAACGCCGCCCAGCCCTCGGTCAGCATCCGCGGCGCGCCCGACATCAAGTCGTTCAAGTCATAGGTCAGCCTCGACAGAAAGGCCAGGATGATGAGGACGACGGCGGCCGCTCCCAGGCCGGCGAGGAAGCTGACCGGGATGGTCGGCCGGCCTCCCCTCGTGAAGTCGGTGATGAAGGGAACAACCTTCTTGCCGAAGGTCAGGAGGGTCGCCGCCATCGCGAGGATCTTGGCGATGTTCCAGGCGGTCGGGTGGGCGTGGAGGTTCTGGCCGAGGCTGTCGACCACTCCGACCGCGGCCACGATGAACGCCACGAGGAGGAACCGGGCGAGGAGGCGCGAGAGGAGGTTGCCCCGCTTCCAGCGGGCGGTCTCCGTGGTCACCCTCCAGCCGCGCTGCGCGATGAGCGTCCACGCGACCGCGGCGAGGAGCCAGTAGGCTGCCATGGCCAGCAGGAACGCGAGGAGCCCGTCCGTCCGGATCCAGAAAAAGAGCGGAACAAGGCCCAGCAGGATCGTGATCACCAGCTCGCGGGCCCGCGTCAGCCAGTAGGCGAGCCCCAGCGGCACCGCGAGGACGGCGACCATCGCGCCCGCGACCAGGAGATAGTCGCTGACCCAGACCGCGTGCGGCAGCGTCGGGTCGAAGTTCGAGAAAAACTCTCCCAGGGCCGAGTACCTGGGAAAGTGCGGCACGTCCCCCTGGAACGCCACCGACGCGAGGAAGGCCACCAGGGTTCGCAGCGCCAGAAAGCCCGAGAGAACCGACGCGAAGAAAACGGTCAGGACGAGCTGGATCGCCGCCCAGTTGCGCAGCACGACCGCCGCGGCCTGGAGCGAGTCGCCGCTGCCGTTGGGCGAGAGGTAGCGGCCGTTCTCCCGCAGCCACGCGATCGGCTTGCTGGAGGAGTCGCCGAGAATGCCGGAGACCCGCTCGGCCGCGTTGTCTCCGGCGATCTCCGCGCCCGTCCCGTCGGGCCCCGCGGCGCCGGCCGGCCTGCCGGCCGTATCTCGCCCGGGGTCGGCGTAAGGTCTCAGGTAGAGGTGACCGAGGAACGTCCCGGCGTATCCGCCTCCGGAGACGGTGGACAGGAAATCGATCCGCTTGAGCAGCCGGGCGCGCGCGAGCGCCTGGAAGACGCCGAGGCAGACGGTCGCGCTGCGGATGCCGCCGCCCGAGCAGGCGAGCCCGATCGTCGCCTGAGGATCGTCGGCGGGGAGGCCCGCGGCGGCCCGGCGGTCCGCGATCGCCGCTCGCTCGAGACGCTCGAGCTCCGCCGGGTAGACCGAGTCGTCCACCATCCTCGGCGGAGGAGGGGGCGGCTCCTCACGCCCGGCGCCGCCCCACGTCTTCCCGAAGATCTTCATCGCGCCACCCTCCGGTGCCGCCAGGCTCCTATTTCGTGGAAGCCTTGCGGACGAGCTCCAGCGCCTTCGGATTCTTCTTGTACGCCTCGGTATACGCCTTCGCCTTTTCGGCGTCCAGCCGCGCGCCCGCGGCGATCAGCTCCTCGAGGCCGGGGTTTCCCGAGACGATCCCCATCTCGAGCGCCGTCAGGTTCGACCAGTTCTTCGCGTTGAGTTTCGCGCCCGCCTTCAGCAGCATCCGCAGCGTCTGCCGGTCGCACCGGTCCGCCGCGAACATCAGCGCCGTGTTTTTCTTCTCATCCGCCGCGTTGACGTCGGCGCCGCGGTCGAGCAGCAGCCTGACCACGGCCCGGCCGTTCTCCGGATCGGAGCAGCCTCCTCCTCCGAAGAAGGTGACCATCAGCGGCGTCCGCTTGTTGGAGTCCACGAAGACATGGTTCGCCGACATCCCGCCGTCCAGGTACGCGCGCACCGCTTCGAGGTCGCCCTCGGAGAGGGAACGGTAGTAGCTCGGCTCGTTGAACTCGAGGTTTCGTTCCCGAAGGGCCGCGAGGCCGTGCTGCTCGCGGCCGCCGGAGGACGGCTCTTTCGACGCCGCTTCCCTCGGGGACGCCGTCTCCTTCGACGCCGCCCGCGGGGCCGCGGCGCCGGAGCCCGAGCGGATCGCCTCCGGGCTGCCGGACCCGCCGCGCTCGATCCATTCGATCGCCGTCTTCGCGTCGTCGGCCACGACCTTGTCGGGCGATTTCGTCAGCGGGCGGATCGTCTCCAGGACGGCTTTCGACTGTCCCTGCCGGTTGCGCAGGCAGAGAAGCGCGCGCTGCCGGGCATAGGAGTCGGCGCCGTTGGCGGCCGCGTCGGCGAGGGAGGCGGTCAGCTCGGCGTTGTCGATGTGGAGGACGTTGTAAGCGCCCACCGCCGCCGGAGCGAGGTCATGGTCCTTGTCCTTCATTGCGCGCGCGAGCACGTCCTTACCCGCGGCGGCGACGGAAACCTTCGCGGCTTTCGGCATCGGGTTGTTGACGTTGCCGATCTCGCCCAGGGTCTCCGCGGCGCGGCTCCGCACGCCCGCGGCAGGATCCGCCGAGACCAGCCTCGCCAGCTCCGGCGCCGCCTCGGATGCCAGCCCCTTGACGCCCTTCAACGCCCAGCAGGCTTCCATCCGCACGCTTTCGTCGGGATCCGCCAGCAGGCGGGTGGCCTCGGGGATCCACCGCGCGGCTTCCTTCTCGGCCGTGACCTTCCCGGCCAGGTTGATCGCGGCATGGCGGGTCTCCGCGACCGACGACCGCGTGTGAGCCAGCGCCAGATCCACGGAGCCTCGCGGCGGCGTCTTCAGGGAAGCGACCGCGCCGAGGACGTAACGCCCGGAATTGGGCGACTTCGCGACCGTTTCGTCGAGGAGCGGGAGCAGGCGCCCCGGATCCTTCTCCTTCGAGAGGAGGCGCTGCAGCGCCTTGCCGGCGTTCTCCGCGCTGTTTCTCTCGTCGAGGATCGAGCGACCGGCAACTCCGCGGGCGGCCGTCTCGGCGTTCTTCGACAGCCAGGCCAGGATCGGCGGCGCGAGCCTCTCGCCCGGGTCGGTCCCGATCAAGCCGCGCGCCGAGACGAACGCCGTCGCGTCGTCGCGCGCGCCGTCGAGCGCGCGCCGCCACGCCGGAGCGAGCTCCGCGTCCGGCACGTCCATGCTCGCGAGCGCTCCGGCCGCCCGCGCGACGACCGCCGCCTCGGGGTCCTCCAGCGCCTTCATCAGCTCCGGCTTCGCCGCCGCCGCCTTCTCCCCGGTGTCCCACAGCGCCGAGGCCGCGGCCTGGCGGACCTTCGCGTCGGGATCCGACAGAGCCTTCGCGATGGCCGAGACGGCCTCCGGGTTCGCGCGCCCCCCAAGCCACCTGGCCGCCGAGACGCGCTCCTTCGGATCGCGCTCCTTCGCGAGCTTCTTCGCGAACTCGCGAACCAGCTTCTCGTCGTCGCTCGAAGCCGACTGCGCAAATCCCGCCACCGAAGCGCACACGAGCAACACGAAGACCCCCGCCGTCCGTCTCGTCATGGCCCTCCCTTTCGGAGTCCAGCCTACCAAGGGTCGGGCGGCCGATGCCGGCGAGGCCCGGTTACACGTCCTGCCGGCGCTCGTGAAGCTTCACGTCGGCCGTGCCTGCTCGGCAGACCGGAACAGCGCGTAGACGATCGAGGTAATTCCGGGAGGGGCCGCGACCGGGGGCCGCCGCCTCAGACGATTTGAAAGTCCTGGTCCGGATGAATCTCGAGGAACGGACCGTCCGAGTCGATGACGACGGCTCCGCCGAAGGCGAGGATCATCCCGGCAACGATGCGGGTCCCTGCGCAGACCTCGTGAGCCGCCGTTCCGGGCTCCACCTCGACGCGAAGAAAACCCGGCCGGGATGGATCGGAGGCGGTCGGACCGATGGCGAAGGACTGCAGCCGCACGTCGATCGTCCAGAACCCGTCGGTCGAGTGCTGGGCGTCGCGAACCGGCGAGCCGCGAGCCTCGGCGTTGCATCCGGTCTCCTTCCACCCGGAGATACCGAGCCGTTTGAACGGCGTCGTCAGGAACGCGATCAAACGGTCGAAACAGGACAG
>DATFWF010000171.1:0-10682 GCA_035259605.1 Thermoanaerobaculia bacterium | reverse complement strand
GAAGCGCAGCGGCGAGCCAGGATGGTCGAGGCGCAGATCGTCGCGCGAGGAGTCCGCGATCCGCGCGTCCTCGACGCGATGCGGGAGATCCCGCGCCACCTCTTCGTCCCGGCGGCGGAGGCCGCGCACGCCTACGAGGATCACCCGCTGCCGATCGGCGGCAACCAGACGATCTCCCAGCCTTACATCGTCGCGCTCATGACGGAGCTCGCCGAAATCTCTCCCGAGGAGAAGGTCCTGGAGATCGGGACCGGCTCCGGGTACCAGAGCGCGGTCCTCGCGCGGCTGGCGAGGGAGGTCTACTCGATGGAGATCGTACCGGAGCTGGCGCGCGACTCGGCCGAGCGCTTGAAGAAGCTCGGGTACGGCAACGTCTTCGTTCGAGAGGGAGACGGTTACCGCGGCTGGCCCGAGCACGCCCCCTTCGACGCGATCATCGTGACCGCCGCTCCGGACAGGATCCCGCAGCCGCTGCTCGACCAGCTCGCTCCGGGCGGGCGCATGGTCATCCCCGTCGGCAGCTTTTTCCAGGAGCTCAAGGTGCTTTCCAAGGACAGGAACGGGAAGATCACGGAGAAGGACATTCTCCCCGTCCGCTTCGTCCCGATGACCGGGGAGATCGAGAAGACGCCCGCGAAGCCGGAGTGAGCCAGCCCGAGATCGAGCCCGGCGGCGGCGTCCTCCCGGACGGCGCAGCGCCGCGGCCCTCGCGCCTCGTCAAGACCTTCCGGGCCTTCACCTACCGCGACTACCGGCTGCTCTGGGCGGGCGCGTTCACCTCGAGCGTCGGGACCTGGATGCAGGAAGTCGCGCAGAACTGGCTGATCCTCACGATGACCGGATCGGCGTTTCTCCTCGGCCTCGACGCGTTCCTCGGCGACGCTCCTTTTCTTGCCTTCTCGCTCTTCGGCGGCGTGCTCGCCGACCGGGTGGACCGCCGGCGGATCCTCCTGACCTCGCAGATCGTCCAGCTCTCCTCGGCGTTTCTCCTGGCGGGACTGATCTGGGGGCACGCGATCCAGGTGTGGATCATCCTGACGCTCTCCTTCGTCGTCGGCTTCGCGCAATCCTTCGGCGGACCGGCCTACCAGGCACTCGTGCCGACGCTGGTGGACAAGCCGGACCTGGGCAACGCCGTGGCCTTGAACTCCATCCAGTTCAACCTCGCCCGGATCATCGGCCCGATCCTGGCCGGCCTCGCCTTCTACAAGCTCGGCGCCGCCGCCTGCTTCGCGTTGAACGGCGTCTCTTTTCTGGCTCCCATCGTCGCCCTGCTCGCCTTGAAGCGCGGGGCGCTCGAGGCGGGAGGCGAGAGGACGGAACCGTTCCGGGAGAGCCTGAAGGCGGGGCTGCGCGCGGTGCGCGACGGGACCGCTCTGCGGGGCCTGATCGGGCTGGCCTTCGTCGGGAGCTTCTGCGCGATGCCGCTCGTGACCTTCCTTCCGGTCTTCGCCCAGAAGGTCTTCCACCGCGACGCGAAGGGGTACGCGACCCTGCTGGCCGCGTTCGGCGTCGGAGCGGTCGTGGGCGCGGTGGGCATCGCGGGCTTCGGCCACGTCCGGCGCAAGGGCGTCCTCGCCGTCTCGATGCAGACCGTTTTCGGCGTGCTGATGATCGCGTTCGCGGTCTCGAAGAATCCGCTCATCTCCTACGCGGTCCTCTTCGCCGCGGGCGCGGCGCTGATGATCGTCTTCGCGATGTTCATGACGCTCGTCCAGGCCAATGTCGAAGACCGGCTGCGCGGCCGCGTCGTATCGGTGTACTCGTTGGCCTTCCGAGGCGCGATGCCCCTGGGAAACCTCGCGGCGGGTGTTCTGGCGAGCTTCCTGACAGCTCCCCGGGTGTTGATCCTCGACGGGATCGTGCTCGTGGTGATGGGGACGGTCGTGCTGGCGCGCCGGGCGCCTTCCGGCGTGACATCTCTCTGACCAACGTTTGTCGGCGACAAATCCGGGCGGGCAGGTCCTGCCGCCGCACACCCCCCGGCAGTGCTCGCCCGTGTCGTGGAGGAGATGCTTGCCCCTCCCGCCCGGTCGTGCTGACTCCCGAAGTGGCGTGCTATTCTTCGCGTTCCTCCGTGGGGCTGTAGCTCAGTTTTGGGAGAGCGCCTGAATCGCACTCAGGAGGTCGCCGGTTCGATCCCGGTCAGCTCCACCAATCCTTAACGCGGTTGTCTGTTCACTTCTTTGGCGGCTCGACCTGGAAGCCCGGGTCGCTCGAGGGCGGAACGATGTTCTTCAGCCGGAGGTACACGACCAGGTTCCCGTAGTGCTCCGTCGAGTGGAGGTTGTTGACCGCCAGAACGCCGAGCTTGGGCATGTCCTGCTTGAAGAGCTTGACCGTCTGGGTCCCGCCGGCGTCGGTCATGGCGTCGTAGGCCTTGTCGCAATAGGCGAAGGCGTCCTTCAACGCGGCGATCAGGTCCGCCTTGGCCGTCTTGCTCTGCTCGATCTTCGGCGCCGGGCTCTTCTCTCCCAGGGCGACGGAGCAGAAGAGGTACTGGGCGTCGGCGGCGTGGCCGACGATCTGGCCGAAGCTGCGCACGCTTTCGGTCGGCTTGAAGGCGTAGCTCTCCTCGGGCATCCTCTCGGCGGACTTCAGCAGAAGGCTCTTGACTCCCTGGTACATGTACTTCGTGTGGTAGGCGAGCGGGTTTTCCTGGGCGATGGCGGCGGCAGTGATCAGAAGGGAGAGCAGGGAGAGGGAGACTCGCAGAGTGGTCTTCATGGTTTCCTCCTCGTAAAAGCGTCAAATCGGTTCGCGGTAGCGCCGCAGCCGCACGGCCGCGGCCAGGAAGGCCGCCGCGAGCGCGAGGCCGATCCACATCCCGGGCCTGCCGAGGAACTCCACGGGGCGCAGTCGTGTCAGGGCCTGGAGCCCGTAGCGGTCCTGTCCCCGGGGCCCGAGCGCCTCTCCCCACCAGCCCAGGAAGCGGTAGCGCAGGAAGGAGCCGATGAAGGAGGTGTGGAACGCCCCCCTCTCCAGGGCGCTCGGCACGAAGAAGGGCAGGAACGCCCAGAGGAACGCCGCGCGTTTCGCCCAGCCGGATACCAGGAGCAGCCACGCGTACAGCGGCGCGTGCCAAAGCGCGGTGACCAGCACCGCGAGGAGCAGGGCCGGCGGCGAGGGAACGCTTCTGACCTGGGGCCCGGCCACCGAAGGGCCGAGGCCGCTTCCCATCAGCACGGCGCCGCGGACGAGCCAGAGGATCGTCTGGATGCCCAGGATGATCGCGAAGCTCAACAGCGGAAGGACGAGCAGGGGAACGAGCGCCTTCGAGATCACTGTCGTCGTGTCCGACACCGGAAGCGACTTCCAGAACAGGATGCTCCGGTCGCGCCGCTCGCCGTGCAGGGCGTCGAGGCAGTAGAAGATCCCGACGAAGAGGACGGTGAAGAAAATCATCATCGCGGCGATGTCGTAGGGCTGCTCCAGCGCGGCCTGCCGGCGGACCGGATCGGGCTGGAGGAGGACCCGGCGCCAGTGGGACAGATTGCCGGAGCTGACCACCATGATGAACAGCACCAGCGCGGCCACGGCGAGCGGCGCGGCGTAGATCGAGCGGTTCTCCCAGATCTCCCGGCGGACCGACCACTCGAGGAGCCGAGTCCACGAAAAGGCGGTCGGACCGTACCGCTCCGCGGGGCGTCCGGCGACGGCGTCGGAGGAGGAGCTCATCGGGCAGCTCCCGGCGCCCCGTTGCTCCCGCCGATCACAGCGACGAACAGATCGGCGATGCTCGGGGTCCGCACGTCGCCGAGCGCGGCGAGCTGCGCGCGGTCGGCGCGATCGAACAGGAAGATGCTCCGCCCGAAGACGTGGCGCTCGTGGATCGGCGCAAGCGCCCGGGCCGCGGCGAGGTTCTCGGGGTTCACCATGACCTCGGCGTAGCGCGACTCGAATTCCTCCATGCCGCAGGACAGCACGATCCGGCCGCGGTGGAGGAACACGAGGTCGGTCAGGACGTCCTGGATTTCCTCGACCTGGTGCGTCGTCACCAGGATCGTGCGGCTGCGGTCGAAGTAGTCGTTCAAGAGCGAGTCGTAGAACTGCTTGCGGAAGAGGATGTCGAGCCCCAGCGTCGGCTCGTCTAAGACGAGGAGCTTCGCGTCCGTGGCCATGACCAGGGCGAGGTGGAGCTGGGCGACCATCCCCTTGGACAGCTCGCGCACCTTGCTGGCGGGCCGGATCGAGGTCTTCGCCAGGAATCCTTCGGCCTTCGCGCGGTCGAACCGCGGGTGGACCCCTTCGACGTAACGGAGGGCCTGGGACACCCGGATCCAGCGGGGGAGGACCGCGACGTCGGCAATGAACGAGACCTCGCGCAGGAGCAGGCCGCGCTCGGTCCAGGGATCGCGGCCGAGAACCTGGAGCTGCCCCTCGTAGGGAGTCAGGCCGAGGATCGCGTTCAACGCGGTCGTCTTTCCAGCGCCGTTGGGTCCGATCAGACCGAGGATGCGCCCCTCCTCCACGCGCAGGTCCACGCCGTCGAGCGCGACGGTCTCGCCGTAGGCCTTGCGCAGGCCGCGCGCCTCGAGGATCGCCATCTCCCTACCGCACCTCTCCCGGCTCGAGAAGCTCTCGCGCCGTCAGGCCCAGCCGCTGGATCGTCGCGTGGACTCTCGGCCACTGCTCCGCCAGGAATCTCCGGCGCTCTCCCTCGAGGAGGGTGCGGCGCGCGCCCGGCTTGAGGAACATGCCCCGTCCCCGTCTGGTCTCGACCAGGTCCTCGTCAACCAATTGCTGGTACCCCTTGAGAACCGTGAGGGGATTGACGCGGTACTCCGCCGCGACGCTTCGGACGGAGGGGAGCGGATCCCCGTCCTTGAGGACGCCGTCGAGGATCAACGCGACGACACGATCCCGGAGCTGTCGGTAAATCGGCTGGCTGTCGTTCCAATCTCGATCCATCCTATATAGCGATATAGTTAACTATAACACTATCTCACATGCAAGGGTTTTCTGGAGGATGGCCGGACTGGCGTACCCGGCGCCATCCCGCTGATCCTCGAGAGACTTAGCGTCTCAGGAAGTCAGAGAGCGGCATCCCGAGGAGGGCTCGCCGCTCGGCCTGGAGCCGGTCGAAGAGCGGCTCCAGGATCTCGACGACCCGATCGCCTTCCTCGGGGGTGATCGTGTAGAGGTCCGGAGACAAGGCGTCCACGACATTCGCGACCGTGATGCGCCTGGCGGGCCGCGTGAGGGCGAAGCCGTGGTTCGGGTCGCCGGAGATCAGGCCGGCTTTCTGGAGCCTGGCGAGGATCTTCTCGGCTTCGAGGGAAGTCTCCTCCTGCTGCGCGTAGAGCTCCCGCAGCCCGTGCGTCCCTCCGCGCGCGAGCTGGAGCAGCATCCGGATCGCGTTCTCGGCCGCCCCCGCCCGCGGGCCGCCGATCCGGCGGCGCCCGGCGGCGTGGGTCTGGACCACGTGGACGAGCTCGACGCCGAGGAGGATCAGGACCCAGACGAAGTACACCGACAGCAGCGTCAGGAGAATCAGCGTCAGGGAGCCGGTGATGAGGTTCACCCGCGAAAGGCCCTTCACGTAGACGCCGAACAGGAAACGGAGCATCTCCAGGGAGACCGCCACGGCGAGCCCTCCTGCCGCGGCGGGCGTCCATTTCACCGTGGCATTGGGCAGGGTCTTGTAGAGGAGAGTCAGCGCAGCGAACTCGACGGCGAGCGGGAAGAAGTAGTCCGTGGCCGGGGCGGCGAGGATGTGGCTGGCGACCGCGAATTGTTTCAGGAACCTCAGGCCGGGCGAGATCGACCCGATCAGCAGCGCCAGCGCGGCGAGCCCGACCGAGTAGATCAGGACCCGGGGGAGCAGCCGCCGCCGGCGGGGAGCCCCCCAGACGGTGTTGACGATTCCCTCGACGATGAAGATCAGGCGCAGCGACGCGAGGAAGAGGAGCACGAGGCCGACCCCGGTGATCGCGGTGGACTGCGAGATGAAATCCCGCAGGCTCTCGGTGACCTGCGCCGTGTGGTAGGGGAGGATCAGGTTGACCAGGTCGAAGATCGTGGTGACGTTCTGCTTGAAAAAGGTCGCCAGGAAGAGCGCGAAGGTCGCCATCAGCGGCACCGCGGTCAGGAGCGTCGTGAAGGAGAGCGACGCCGCGAGGTCCACGCCGCGGTCCGCGCGGAACCCATGGTAGGTCTCCAGCGCGATGCCCGAGAGATTCCGGAGGAGCGCACGCGGCCCCCCCTTCCCGTGCTCCGCCGTTCGAGATTCCCCCCGCGCGCGAGGCGCCGGAGAAGGAGACCTCTCCACGGGGCAAGGGTATATGATCCGGCTTTCGAAACGGGGAGGTGGAGATGGCCAAGGAGACTCCCTTCGATCGCGCCCGCGATTACGTCGAGGAGAAGATCGAAGAGACCAAGGAAGTCCTGGGGGATTCCTACACGAAAGCCCGCGAACAGTTCGACGACGTCAGCGTCGACGTCCGCAAGGGCGTCAAGGCCGCGGCGAAGCGCCTGGAGAAGGACTACGGGGACGTCTGGGAGGACCTCCTCGGCTACGTCAAGGAGAACCCCGGCACCGCGGTGGCCGTCTCCCTCGGCGTCGGTTTCCTGCTGGGCTTCATCCTGCGCGGAGGCGACGACTAGAGCCCAAAACGGTTCCCCATACCTCGGGAAGCGACATAATCCACCCGTGAGTTACAGGAAGGCGGGTCATCCCGCTCTCTCGACGTTCGCGTCGAGCGCGGGTTGAGCCTGCAAGATCGGTCAGTTCGACCTCTCCGCGCTTCTCTCGAAGCTCCCATCCCCGGCTGACCCGGCGCTGCTGGTGGGCAACGCCCAGGCCGACGACGCGGCGGTGTACCGGATCGGCGGAGGGAAGGTCCTCGTCCAGACGGTGGACTTCTTCACTCCGGTCGTGGACGACCCGTACCTCTTCGGCCAGATCGCAGCGGCCAACGCCCTCTCCGACGTCTACGCCATGGGGGCCAGGCCCGTCCTCGCGCTGGCGCTCGCCGCGTTCCCGACGTCGGTGCTGCCCCCCGAGGTCTTCGAGGGAATCCTCCGGGGCGGCGTCGAGAAGGTGGCGGAGGCGGGTGCCGTCGTGGGCGGAGGGCATTCGATCGATCACGACATCCCGCTCTACGGCCTGTCGGTGACGGGTCTCGCGGACGAGTCGCGGATCACGCGAAACGCGGGGGCGCGTCCGGGCGACGCGCTGGTCCTGACCAAGCCGCTCGGGATCGGCGTGACGGTCTGCGCCGGCCGCGCGGACGCCCTCGCGGAAGAGGGAGCCGCCCGCTTCTTCCACCGGCGGGTCCTCTCCGACGGCGAGATGGAGGCCGCGGTGTCGGCGATGGCGACATTGAACCGCGCGGCCGCGGAGGCCATGGAGGGATTCGAGATCCACGCCGCGACCGACATCACCGGGTACGGCCTGCTCGGCCACGCGCACGAGATGATGGAAGCCTCGGGAACGACCGGGGAGTTCTCGATCGGGAAGGTCCCCTTTCTTCCCGCCGCTCGCCGCCTTGCGGCCAGGGGGATCGCGCCGGACGGATCGCGCGTGAACGTGCGAAACATGAAGCCCCGGGTCGAGACCGGCCCGGGCGTCGGCGAGGACGACTTCCTGCTGCTCTGCGACGCGCAGACCTCCGGCGGCCTGCTCGTCGCGCTGCCGGCGGCCTCGGCCGAGGCGTACGCGGCGAAATGCCGCGAAGGCGGTGCGACCTCGGCAGCGGTCGTCGGCCGGGTCGTCGAGGCGGGGGAGAAGCGGCTCCGGGTCACGAAGTAGAAGCGGGAGGACAGCAATGGCGAAACAGGACGACGAGGCCGAGTGGGTCGAGGTCGCTTCCACGGGCCAGGATGAGGAGGCCGCGTTGATCGCCGGCCTGCTCGAGTCCGAGGAGATTCCCTGCGAGATCGAAGGGCCGTCCGGCGGCTCGCCGTGGCCCGAGAACCTGGGCGCCTTCGGCATGAGCCGCGTGCTCGTTCCGCCGGAGCGGGCCGCCGAGGCGCGCGCCGTGCTCGAGCGGCGCGAGCGCGAGTTCCGCGAGGAGCCGCCGGAGGCGGCGAGCGAGGACGACGCCGCGGAATGACGCTGCCGCTCGGTTCCCGGCTCGGGCGTTTCGAGATCACGGGAGTCCTGGGCGAAGGCGCGATGGGGACCGTGTACCTCGCGCACGATCCGCAGATCGAGAGGCCGGTCGCGGTCAAGACGCTGCGCCTGGAGGGCTCGCAGGAACAGGGGAAGGATCTCGCCTCCCGGTTCCTGAAAGAAGCGAAGCTCGCGGGCCGCCTCCAGCACCCCAACATCGTCACGATCTACGAGGCGGGGCGCGACCAGAACACGGACTTCATCGCGATGGAGTACGTGGAAGGGGAGCCCCTCAAGCGGCTGATGACCGATCCGGACTTCTCGCTCTCCGAGAGAGTCGAGGTCGTGCGGCAGACCGCGCTGGCGCTGGAGCACGCGCACGACCGCGGCGTCCTTCACCGCGACATCAAGCCCGGCAACATCCTGATCACGCGCGACGGGCGGGTCAAGGTCGCGGATTTCGGCATCGGCAAGCTCCTGGAAGGCGCCGGGGACTTGACGCGCACCGGCCAGATGCTCGGGAGCCCGGCGTACATGTCGCCGGAGCAGATTCGCGGCGAGAAGCTCGACGGCCGGAGCGACTTCTTCTCGCTCGGCGTCGTCTTCTACGAGCTCCTGACCGGGTCGCGTCCCTTTCCCGGCGACACGATTACGACGCTCGTCTACCAGATCCTCCATACCGAGCCCCGCGATCCGCTCCGGCTCCGCGCGGACCTTCCTCCCTCGACGCGGAGCGTCTTCTCGCGCCTCCTGGCGAAGGCGCCGGACAAGCGGCCGGCCGGCGCGAAGGAATTCCTGCGAGAGGTCGGGTCGATCGAGCGCGAGATCGAAAGCCTCCACCTCCAGACCCGGCCCCTGGCCGTCGTCCCTCCGGGTGCCGGGCGGCCGGCCGCGCAGACCGAGGATTCGCGGGAAGACTCGCCGCCAGCGCGGCCCGCGGAGGCCCGGCCGCCAACCTCGAGGCTCACGTACCTGCTCGGAATCGCCGCCGTCCTTCTCGTCGCGGCGATCGCCTTCGCGCTCTGGCGAAGGACGAGGGCCGTTCCCGAGACGGCCGCCGCGACGTCGCCGGCCGCGCCCGTTGCGACCGCTCCGGCCCGCGCGCCGTCGGCGGAACCGCCGGCTCCAACGGCCGCAGCCGCCGCGGCTCCGGTCGAGCTGCCCACCCGCGGGCCGAAGGAAGCGGCGGACTCCAGCGTCGGCGTCCCCCGGTCGTCGGGGGAGCCCGCCGCGCGCGCTCGCCGGCCGACCTCTGCGCCGCCGGTCGCCCTCGGCGAGGAGGCGCCCGCTCCTCGCGAGGCCATGGCGTCGGCGCCCCCGGCCGCCGCGGCGCCGCCGGTGGATCGCACGGTCCGGACCCGGCGGTACGCGAAGTTTTCCGTCAGCCCGGACCAGGCGCGGATCTTCGTCGACGGCCGCTACGTCGGGATCGCGGACGACTGGGACGACCACGGCGGCGGCAGGACGCTGGAGTTCCCGCGCGAGGGCTCCCACCGCGTGCGGCTGGAGCTGCCCGGCTACCGGACGCTCAACCTCGAAATCGTGGCCACGCCTTCCGCCGGCGACGAGACCGTGGACATCGGCGACGACCTCAAGCGCGAATCCAAGGTCGAGTTCCCGAAGATTCCGAAGGTGGACGACCGGACGGTCGGGCCGGTCGAATTCAAAGTGACGCCTCCGGACGCCGAGCTGGAAGAGGGCGGCCGGGTGCTGGGGCCGGTCTCTTCCTTCGGCCCGGGCTCGCCCCTGCGCTTGACCGGCCCGCTGGTCCACGAGCTGACGCTCTCCGCCCCCGGGCACAAGATCCGGCGTCTGCGCATCCTCGTCGCCTCCAACGCGGGCCGCGAGATCGCGAAAATCAAGCTCGAACTGAAGAAGGAATGAACCGGGCAACAGGCGGCCTTTCCGCCCTGTTCACAAATCACAAATCACAAATCACAAATCCTTCTACCGCCCCCACGCGGGCCTTCGCGTAAGGGACCGCGGCGCGGACGTTGGGGAACTTCGACTGGACTGCGACGCCTAAGTCCCCGTTGGACGGATCGCGGGCCACGATCGAGAAGGTCGCGACGAGTCGGGCCGGCGGCGAGGCCTGCGGGATTCCCACCGAGAGGAGGAGAGCGAAGAGCAGCGGCATTTCCCCTCCCTGAAGAACGCCCGAAGAATACGACTTCCCTGATCCGGGTGAATCCTTCGCGGCCCGCTCTCTTGTGCTAATTTCCCCTCCTCATGTCCTCATCCGCGGAGGCCGTGTCGCTCAAGAGAACCCCCCTCTATTCGCTCCACCGCGAGCTCGGCGCGAAGCTGATCGACTTCGGCGGCTGGGAGATGCCCGTGCAATACCAGGGCATCCTCGAAGAGCACCGGGCCGTCCGCGAGCGCGCCGGGATCTTCGACGTCTCGCACATGGGAGAGCTCGAGCTCACCGGGACGGGCGCCCTCGATTCCCTGCAGCGGTTGACGCCCAACGACGTCGGTAAGCTCGCCGACGGGCGCATCCATTACTCGGCGTTCCTGACCGAGCGGGGGACCTTCGTGGACGACCTGCTCGTCTACCGGCGCGGCGCGGATTCCTACCTCGTCGTGGTCAACGCGTCCAACACGCCGAAGGACTTCGCTTGGGCGA
>DATFWF010000170.1:0-13417 GCA_035259605.1 Thermoanaerobaculia bacterium | reverse complement strand
GAAATCGCCCAGCACCACGACGCGGTCGAAGCGCCGCCTCCGGGCCGCGGCGAGCACCGCCGAAAGCGCCTCGTCGTTGGAGTGAATGTCGGACAGCAGCAGGTAGCGCATCCGGACCTGGCGTCAGAGAACCGGCCGGCGGCGGCTCCGGTCCGACAGCGCGTCGAGAACCCGGTCGGCCGCCCTCTCGACGGAGTCCCCTTCCAGCCGGACGGGGACCGTCTGCATTCTATAGAACGGCTCGCGCTCGGCGTAGAGCCGCGCGGCCTGCTCGGGGTCCTGGAACAGCGGCCGGTCGGTCTTTCCCGACAGCCGCTCGGCGAGGGTCGCGAAGGGCACGTCCAGGAAAACGGCGGTCCCGAGCCGCGAGACCGTCCGGCGGTTCCCCTCGCGGACGTAGCATCCGCCGCCCGTCGCGACGACCGCGTCCGGCAGCGCCTCGGTCCCCTCGAGGAAAAGCGCCTCGCGCTCGCGGAACGCCGGCTCGCCGTCGGATTCGAAGAGCGCGCGGACCGTCGCTCCCGAGGTCCGCTCGATCTCGGCGTCGAGGTCCACGAAGGGCCTCTCGAGCCTCTCGGCGATCCGGCGGCCGATCGCCGTCTTGCCGCAGCCCATGAAGCCGACAAGGTAGATCCGCCCGCGGATCTCGCGCCGCCGCGCGGCGTCCAGGCAGCGCCGGGCGTTGTCCTCGATCGCTCCGCCGGAAAGCAGCGCTCCGATCATCGCCGCCGAGTCCGCCCCCGCGTCGAAGACCGAGTCGAGAGCCTCCGCGGTGATTCCCCCGATCGCGACCAGGGGCTTGCTCTTGATCGCCGCCGCGCGGGCGAGGGCCTCGAGCCCCCGCGCCGCGCGGACCATCTTGGTGCCGCTCTCGAAGACCGGCCCGAACCCTACGTAGTCGCAGGAGGGGTCCGCGAAGGCCCGCCCCGCCTCCCCGACATCGTGCGTGGAGACGCCGATCACCGCGCCCGGCGGCAGGATCCTCCTCGCGTCGCCGGCCGGCAGGTCCTCTTCGCCGAGGTGGACCCCGGTCCCCGCGGCGAGCGCGATGTCCACCCGGTCGTTGACGAGCAGGAGCGCCCCGCTCTCCCGCGCCAGGCCCGCCGACTCGTCCACCTGCGGGAGCAACTCGCGGTCCTCCATCTCTTTCTCGCGGACCTGGAGAAACCGGATCCCCACCGAGAAAAGCCGGCGCGCGATCTCGGAGTGGTCATCGAGCCCGGATGCCTTCCTGTCCGTGATCGCGTAGATCGCCGGCAGGCTCAGGGTCGGCTTCAAGAGCAACTGGTGATCGGTGACCGGAGATCTGCGATTCGGACGGAAAGGGCTATTCCGCCCTGATCACAAATCACAAATCACAAATCACAAATCCTCTCACGACGCCTGCGCGTACCTCTCCATGAAGCGGGTCGAGAGCTTCCCGTCCACGAAGTCGGGGTCGTCGAGGATCCTGCGGTGCATCGGGATCGTCGTCTTGATGCCCTCGATGACGAACGTGTCCAGGGCGCGGCGCCCGCGCGCGATCGCCTCGCGCCGGTCGCGGCCCCGGACGATGAGCTTGGCGATCAAGGAGTCGTAGTAGGGCGGGATGACGTAGCCCGAGTAGGCCGCGGTGTCCAGCCGCACGCCGTGGCCGCCGGGGGGATGGAACGCGGTGATCCGGCCGGGCGACGGCTGGAACGTGAAGGGGTCCTCGGCGTTGATACGGAACTCGATCGAGTGCCCGCGCGGCCGGAGCTGCTTGGGTCCGAAGGAGAGCGGCTCCCCGGCCGCGACCGCGATCTGCTCCTTGACGATGTCCACGCCGGTGACCTGCTCGGTGACGGGGTGCTCGACCTGGAGCCGCGTGTTCATCTCCATGAAGTAGAAGCGCCCCTGCGAATCGAGCAGGAACTCGACGGTGCCCGCGTTGGTGTAGGAGACCGACCGCGCCGCGGCGATCGCCGCCTCGCCCATCTTCGTTCGGAGCGCCTCGTCCAGGGCCGCCGAGGGGGCTTCCTCGATCAGCTTCTGGTGGCGGCGCTGGATCGAGCACTCGCGCTCCCCCATCTGCCGGAGGTTCCCGTGGTTGTCGCCGAAGATCTGGAACTCGATGTGGCGCGGCGCCTCGAGGTACTTCTCCAGGTAGACCTCGGCGTTGCCGAAGGCCGTCTCCGCCTCGGCGCGCGCCGTCTCGTAGGCCCCGGAGAGCTCCTTCTCGTCGCGCGCGACCCGCATCCCGCGCCCTCCGCCGCCGGCCGACGCCTTGAGGATGACCGGGTATCCCGCCTTCTTCGCGAAGGCGAGCGCCTCGTCGAGCGTGTCCACCGGCCCCGGAGAGCCGGGCACCGTCGGCACTCCCGCCGCGGCGACCGTCCGGCGGGCGAGCGACTTGTCTCCCATTTTGCGGATCGCCTCGGCCGACGGCCCGATGAAGGCGATGTGGCAGTCGTGGAGGATCTCGGCGAAGTAGGCGTTCTCCGACAGGAAGCCATAGCCGGGATGGATCGCGTCGGCCTCGCTGATCTCCGCGGCCGAGACGATCGCCGAGATGTTCAAGTACGACGCGGCGGAAGGGTAGGGCCCGATGCAAACGTCCTCGTCGGCGAAACGCACGTGGAGGGCGTCGCGGTCGGCCTCGCTGTACACGGCGACCGTGCGGATCCCGAGCTCCCGGCACGCCGAGATGATCCGCAGGGCGATCTCCCCGCGGTTGGCGATCAGGATCTTCTTGAACAATTACGCCGCGAGCCGGATGGCGAAGAGCTTCTCTCCGTACTCGACGGGCTGGCCGCTCCTCGGGTAGACCTCGACGATCTCTCCTTCGACGTCGGACTCGATCTCGTTCATCAGCTTCATGGACTCGATGATGCAGAGGACCTTCCCCTTGGACACCCTCTGCCCGATCTCGGCGAACGGGTCGGCCTCGGGGGAAGGCGCGCGGTAGAACGTTCCGACGATGGGAGAGGTGATGACGTGCAGGCTCTGGTCCGTCGAGGGCCCGGAGATCTCGATCGCGGCCGGCCCCGGCCTCGCCTCCGGCAGAGCCTGTCCCGACCCGTTGCCGGACTTCACCGAAGGTTGCGCGGCCTCGGCGACCGGGCGAGCGCCCTCGATGCGGATGCGGAAGCCCGTCTGCTCCACCTCCAGGGCCGAGAGCCCGCGTTCGGACACGAGGTCGATCAAATCCTTGATTTCTTTGAACGACAGCATGGTCAGATGAGCTCCTTCTCCAGCGTGACGGCGGCCTTCGCCAGCTCGAATCGGCCTCGGCCGAGACCGCCGCTCCCCCCCAGAAGCAGCAGGAGATAATACTCCGGCGAAACCCGCGAGAGGAGAACCCGGGAGCCCTCGGTCACGAACGCAAGCTCGCGGACCGGCTCGGCCAGCGCCTGGCCGCGGGGATTCTGGGCGGACTTGACGATTCCCAGCATCTCGGCCGCAACCGTCTCGATCGAAAAGGCTTGGCCGACCGAGAAGCTCTCGACCGGGATCCCGTCGGAGCCCACGAACGCGGCCGCCTGAGCGCCTTCGACACGCTCGACGATGCCGCGGAGGGTTTCTCGAAAGACGTTCATCGGGGAGAAGCGGAGGCGGACCTTCTTATCACCGCCAGCCACTGCTTCAAAACCCGGACCTTCGCGGCCCTCCGCCCGGCGGCGGGATCGGGCACCGGCTCCGGAGCGGATTGAGGTTCGAGCCGCGAGGCGGCCTCCTTGAGGAGGGCCTCGATCTCCGGGTCGCCCGGTTCCGAGCGGGCCAGGTCGTCGAGGACCTCGAGCGCCTCGGCGGGGTGCCCCTGCTCCAGGTAGAGGCGCGCGAGGACTCGTCCGCGCGGCTCTCCCGGCGCCGGAGAGGCCATCTCGGCCTCGATCTTCGCGATCGCCTCGTCCACGTTGCGGTCCGCCGAAAGCGCCCGGTAGAGCCGGAGCTTCTTGACGGCCTCCAGGCGATCGCCCCGGGAGAGCGCGATGTCGGCGAGCGCCCTGGCCGAGACGAGGTTGCCGGGATCCACCGCCAGGACCCTTTCGAAGAGCGCCGCCGCGTCCCCCGTGTGCCCGGCCTCGAGGTAGGCCCGGGCGAGCGCGACCTTGGCCGAGATGTAGTGGGGATGGGTGTGGACCCCCTTCTCCAGGACCCGGATCGCGTCGGAGAGCCTTCCTCCCGCCCGGTACTCCTCGGCCAGCCCGATGAAGAGCGGCGAGGTCGGGTCCTGCGCGATGCGGCGCTTCAGGTTCCGGATCCGGATCTCCGAGGAGTTCTCGGTCATCGAGTCTCGATTCCGTGCCGGGGGCGAAAACAAAACCGCCCCCCGCGAGGGGGGGCGGTGAAATCCGATCGCTGAGGATTCACGGATTGACGGTCGTCGTCGCGGTTGCCGAGTTGTTGGCCGAGTTCGGGTCGGGTGTCGCGGAGGTGACGCTGGCCGTGTTGGACAGCGAGGTGGGTCCGACCGCGGTCACGGTGACCACGATCGAGACCGAGGCCGAGCCAAGAGCCGGGAGCGTTCCGATGTTGGCGGTGACCGTTCCCGCGCTGAAGGCGCAGACCCCCTGGGTCGGGATGCAGGAGACGAACGAGGTGCCGGCCGGCAGCGGGTCCGTCATGACGATCGAGGTGGACGGCCCCGGCCCGAGGTTGTTGATGTTGACGGTGTAGGTCAGCGTCGAGCCGCTCGTGACCGGGTCCGGGGCGTCTCCCTTGGTCAGGGACAGATCCGCGGTCGACGGATTGACCTGGGTGGTGGTCGTACTGCTGTTGTTGCCCGGGTTCGGGTCCGCCGTCGGCGAGGAAACGGTGGCCGTGTTGACCAGTGTCGAGCCGTTGCTCGCCGTGACATTGACGGCGATCGTGACCGTGGCATTGGCGCCGGTCGCCATCGCTCCGAGGTTCGCCGTGACCGTTCCGTTGGTGCCGACCGCAGGCCCGGTGCAGGTCCCGACAGACGCCAGGCAGGAGATGAACGTCGTGCCGGCCGGGAGCGGATCGGTCGCGAGGACCGCCTGCCCCGGATCCGGTCCGCCGTTGTGGACGGTCAGGGTGTAGGTGAGGACGCCGCCGCTCGGGACCTGGCTCAAGGACGCGGTCTTGACGACGGACATGTCGGCCGACGGAGAAGGCGGCGGTGCGCTGACGCCGGTCGTGACGGAAGCGGTGTTGTTGGAGATGTCGGTGTCCCCGGTCGTCGAGGTCACGACAGCCGTGTTGATCAGCGAGGCCCCTCCGGGAGCCGTCACGTTGACCACGATCGTGACCAGGGCGAAGCCCGGCGACCCGAGCGATCCGAGGCTGGCGACGACCGTGCCGTTGGACCCGACCGCCGGGCCCGCGCAGGTGCCCTGGCTCGTCGTGCACGATTGGAAGGTCGTTCCCACCGGCAGCGGGTCGGTCACGACGACTCCGGTCGCGGTGCCCGAGCCCGGCTTGTTGTTCGTCACGCCCAGAGTGTAGGTCAGGGTGCTGCCCGAGGTCACCGGGCTGGGCGAGGCGTTCTTGGACAGGACGAGGTCCGCGGTGATCGACGGGGTGACCGTCGGCGTTCCGAATCCGATGGTCGGGGTCGGCGTCGCCCCGCCGGCGACGAACGTCGTGGTGCTGGCCTGGTTGTTGGAGGTGTTCGTGTCGGGCGTGTCCGAGGAGACGACCGCCGTGTTGGTGATGCTCGTGCCTCCGGACGCGTTGACGGTGATCTGGATGGTCAGGATCGCGAAGCCCGGCGAGTTGATCGTCCCGAAGTTGGCGTTCACGTTGCCGCCCGTCTCGCCGCAGGTGCCCTGCGTCGTCGTGCAGGAGACGAAGGTCACGCCGCCCGGCAGCGCGTCGAGGACGACGACGTTGGTCGCGGCGTTGGGCCCGGCGTTGTTGACCTGCATCGTGTAAGTCAGGATCCCGCCGGACGCCACCGGGTTGGGCGAACTGGTCTTGGTGAGCGAGAGGTCCGCCCCCGGCTTGCACGGGAGCTGGTACTGGAAGGTCCCGGCCACCGAGGCCGAGCAAGTCGTCAGCGAGGAAGTGACGGTGACGTCCACCGGCGAGCCGACGTTGATCAGCGTGCCGGCGGCCGTCCCGGCCGGGCAGGCCGGCGCGGTGGCGTTGTTGTCCGGGACCGTCACCGTGACCGAGGTCGCCGTGGGAGCCGAGACGATCGGCGCGGGCTTGCCGCCCATGGTGACGCTCGTGATGTTGCCGAGGTTCGTGCCGGTGATCGTGAGGGTCGTTCCCGGAGGCCCGGAGGCCGGGCTCACCGAGGTGATCGTCGGCTTGGTGATCAGGACCATGTACGTGAAGTTCGGCCCGGACTTGGTGTCGCCCGAGTTGATGTTGGTCACGACGGCCGGCCCGGACAGATCCGAGCAGGCGTTTAAGAACGGCGTGCCCGGCAGCACGAGCAGCTCCGTGGCGGAGACCGAGATGACCTGCGCCGGGATGCCGGCGAGGGTCACGGCGACCGGGGCGAGGAATCCCTGCCCGTGGATCGTGACCGCCGTGAAGGGCGCGTCCACCCGCTGGAGGGTGTTGTCCATCGCCGTGATCTGGAGGGCCGTCACGAACCGGAACCCGCTGGAGAGCGTCGCGTCCTGTCCGGAATTGACCTCGTGAACCCGGACGCTGACGGTCGCGTTCAGGTTCGGAAGGCCCGGGCCGGACGCGGGCGGCGTCGAGACCACGATCTGGTTGAACGAGACGCTGACGACCTTCGCCTCGACCGGGCCGAAGAAGACCTGGAGCGGCGAGGAGAAGCCCGATCCGAAGATCGAGACCAGCGTATTGCCATCGTTGGAGCCCGAGGACGGGACGACCGCCGTGATGGTGGGAGTCGAGGAGGAGGCCGTGCCGAAGGCGAAGCAGTTGGGCAGCGTCAGCGTCACCGGCGTCGCCGACTTGGTCCCGAAGGTCACGTTGATCGTGACGGGAACCGAGCTGGACGTCGCCTCGGGGAACCCGGGCGTGACCAGCGTGACGGTGCTCGCCGTCACCGCCGAGACGAGGGCCTCGCGGGTGACCCCGAGCGCCGTGAACGTCGCGCGGGTCGTCGTCGCGTCGCCGAAGAACCGGCCGCCGTTGATGACGAGGGTGGTTCCGCCCGCCGACGGGCCGAAGCTCGGGACGCAGAACGTGAAGAAGGGAGCGACCTGCGGGGAGGGCTGGAAGGCGATCTGAATGGTCGCCGACCCCGTATCCGAGCCGACGGTCGCGGTGGCGCGGACCGTCGCGAGCCCCGTCGCCGTCGAGCAGAGGGCCGTCGTCGCGACGCCGCCCTGGGTCACGACGGAGATGAGCGGAAGCAGGTTCTGCTGGAAGACGGAGTTGGCCAGGTCCGTCGTGAAGCTGACCCCGGTGCCGTCCGGCACGTTGTTGCCGTTCAGGGTCACCAGGGCCTGGATCGCCGTGCAGGATCCGGCGATCGGGTTCGCGTTGCTCGTGAAGAGACGGATCTGCAGCGGGCTCGAGCCCGAGGGGCCCGGGGTATTGACCCTGGGCGGCGTCGGACTCGGCGCGTCGGACGAGCAGTACCAGCTCGCCGCCCCGAGAAGGGCGACACCGACGAGGATGTTGACGATCCGGCGCATGGCGAGCCTCCCCTTATCGCTTCCCATTCCGGGCTACCGCGGCAGTCGCTGCGAAATTGAAGTTCAGGATCCCGGTGGCGGTCTCACTCTGGACCCGCTGGCCCGAGACCGTGTGGCCGAAGAAGGTGATTTCGAAGGCGGTGTCGATCTCGGCCTTGCCCGTCTCCCGGTCGAACCCGCCGTTGAACGGCAGAAGCTGGTCGAGGGGAGGAGCCTGGACGGCCGAAGCCGGCAGGATCGGGAAGTTGCTCAACGTCGCGGCCCCTCCCGACGGGACCAGGACGCCGCAGCCGAACGTCTGGTCCGGCGGGACCCGCGAACCGCCGTCGGTGCGCTTGTAATGAACGGTGTAGCTCTCGCACATCACGTTGGCGAACCCCTGGGGATCCTGCTGGCTCGGGTTCTTCAGGTGGCTCTGGAGGTGCATCGTCGAGACCTGGACCGGAGCGACGACCCCGACGTTGACGAAACCCGGCTGGAGCTGGAGGTCCACCGTGATGAAGACAGGAGCCTCGGTCTCCCCTTGCTTGTTCGTGCAGGCGGGCGCCAGGGCCGCGGCGGCGGCCAGCACGAGCGGCATCCACAAAGTTCTTTTCATTGGCTCACCCTTCTTCACTGCTTGAGGATCCGGGGCGTGATGAAGATCAGCAGCTCGTCGTGTTTCTCGGTCCGGGTCTTGTTGCGGAAGAGATTTCCCAGGATCGGGATCTTCCAGAGGCCGGGGATCATGTTGTTCTGGTCCTGGTCGTTGATTTGGAAGATGCCGCCGATCACCGAGGTCCCGCCGTCGCGCACCAGGATCTCGCCCTGGTACTGCCGCACCGTCAGCGGGACGTTCTGGCCGATCGAGAGGTTCAGGGCGACGGCCGGCTCGCGCTTCTGGACGTTGACGTTCATCAGGATCGTCCCCTCGTTGGTGATCTGGGGAGTCACCGTGAGCTTCAGCGTCGCGTCCACGTAGATGACGGTCGTCGTGTTGTTGACGTTGGTCTGGACGGGGATCTGGACGCCCGACTGGATGCTCGCGGACGTGTTGGTCAGCGCCGCGACCTTGGGCGAGGAGATGATTTTCAAGAGGCCCTGGTTCTCGGCGGCCGACAGCGCGACGTCGAGGTTGAACGTGTCGAGGATGTTGCCCAGCCGCGCCGTCAGGATCGTCTGCGGGGTCCCCAGCGGAACCGTGAAGGTCCCCTGGGCGTTGTTGGGGAAGACGAGTCCGGTCGTGTTGCCGTGCGCGACGTCGGCTTTGCCCGCGACGCCCCAGGCGATGCCCAGGCTGCGCCCGAGCGACTTCGTGGTCTCGACGATCCGCGCCTCGATCATGACCTGCGGCGTCGCCGTGTCGAGGTTCTCGATCAGCTGGAGGACCGCCGGGAGGTACGTCGGGATCTCGCGGATGATCAGCGTGTTGGTCCGGCCGTCCACGACGATGTCGCCGCGGCGCGACATGACGCTCTTGATCGTCGGCGTGAGCTCCTGCGCCCGCGCGTAGGAGAGCTTCTTGATCACGGTGCGCGTCGGCTCGGCCGCCTGCCTCGCCTCGGAGAGCCGCGCGCGGTCGGCCTGCTCGGCCTGGAGCTTGGCCGACGTCGCGATGCGCATGATGTTGTTCTCGAGGACGTAGCCGAGGCTGTTCTGCTTGAGGATCAGGTCGAGGGCCTGGTCCCACGGGACGTCCTCGAGCTGGACCGTGACCGTTCCCCGGACCTCCGGGTCGACGACGATGTTCAGCTGCGTCAACTGGGAGATCGTCCGGAAGACGTCCTTGATGTCGGCGTCCTTCAAGTCGAGGGAGATCGGCTCGCCGGTGAATTGCGACGAGCTCTCGGTAATCGCTCGGGGCTGGAACGTCGCGGTCGGAGGCGCTTCCGGCCGCGCGCCTTCCTCCTGCTGGAGCATGGCGGCGGCGGCTTCGAAGAGCGCCTCATCGCGAGGCGAGGACTTCTCCTTGCCCGGGCGCGGGGCCGCCGGGGCCGAGGTGGAGCGCTGAGCCTTCTGGACTCCGGGCGGCAGGCGAGGCGGATCGCTCGCCGGTGGGTCCTGTTTCGGCGCCGCGGCAGGGGCCGGTGCCGGCGGCTGGGGCGCCGGGGCCGTCGAGGTTGTCGAGGCCGGCGCGGCGGAGTTCGAAGTCGCAGGGGTATTCACGGCGGCCACGCCCTTGGGCGCGGGCTCGGGCACGGAAGCGACCGGCTTCTCGACCGGCGGCGCGGATTTCTCGACCGGCGGAGCGGGCCTCTCGACGGCCGGCGCGGGAGCCTCGGGCCTGGAAGCGGGGGTGGAAGCGGCCATCACGGTCTCCGGAGAGCGCTGCGGCGCCTCGGCGACGGTCGTCTCCGAAGGGGACCGGGAGGCGTCCGGCCGATCCGTCGGGGTCGAGGACGCCGATGCGCCGGAGCCCACGACGACGGTCAGCCGCTCGCCTTCGGGCAGGACCGCGTGCGGGGCGGGCCTGGAGAGATCCAGGACGACCCGGGTGACCGGCTCGGGAGCGGACTGGAACTGCGAGACGCGGACCCGGGAGACGAGATCGCTCTTGATCGGGAAGACCCGGTGGCGGACCTGGTTCTTGACGCCCGGCAGGTCGATGACCAGCCGCGGAGGATTCTCGAGGAGGAAGTCGCGGGAGGAGAGCGTCCCGTCGCCCAGGAGCGAGACGCGGACCTGCGAGTCGGCGCCCACTTTGACCTGGACCTCTTCGAGCAGGTGGGCCACCTCGGCGCGCATGGCGGCCGTGGAAGCGGCGGGAGAGGGCGCCGGAGCGGCGGGAACCGGGGGGTCTCCCGCGGCGGGCTTCGACCCGGCCCGCCCGATTTCCTCGGCGACCACGGTCCGTGAAGGCTCGGCCTGCGGCGCGGGAGGCGCCGCCTGCGCGGTCATGGAGGTCGCGGTGTCCTGCGTCGCCGGCGAGGCGGCGGCGGCCGCGGCCTCGGGCGCCTCGAAGGCGATCGCCAGGCCCTGCCCCACGCTCCGCACGTCCGACCTGACGCCTTCCCGGTGAACGATGGAGATCCGGGTCATCGGCTTGCCCCGCTCCACCACCGGCTCGACTCGAATGGAGGTGACGAGCGTGCCCACATCGTGGGGCGGCAGGAAGTCCCTGCCCGTGTCGGTGCCCGGAAGATCCACGACGAGCAGATCGGGACGCGGCTCGTAAGAGGTGTAGAGAAGCGGGGCGTTCGCGGAGAGGACGACCCGCGCGCCGTCGGCGTCTTCGTTGAAGGCGGCGCCGGAGAGGTGAACCGCCGCGGGGGCGGCTTGTTCGGAGGAGACCGTCGGAGAAGCCCCGGCGGCCTGGGCCGCCCGCGGCGGTGCCGATGCCGCGTTCCTGGCGGCGCATCCGGTCGCCGCCGCCATCATGGCGGCCACGATCGTCGTCGCGGACCATCCTATTGTCCTTCGCATCGCTCCTCCCGTCGCGCCGGAAGATGCCGTACTTCCGAAATCAGGGCTTGATCGTCGCATTGAGCTGCTTGGTGATGTCCCGGAATGGCTTCACGCTCTGGGGATCGTTGAGGTTCTGGCGGAACGTCACTTCGTTGGGAGCGATCCGGAGGACCTCGCCGTCGAAAAGCTGATCGCCCGAGCGAAGCAGATGGCTCTTGTTGTCGGTCCCGCGGATCTGGGCCACGTAGCCCGCCCGCGTCCTCCAGATTCCCTGCAGGATGACGTCGTCGATGGCGATTCCGGCGATCCCCGGCGGCCGGTGCCCCATGCCCCCCTTGTCGGACCGGAGGAGGAGCGATCGGAACGGATCGCGGCGGCCCGCCGGATCGTAGGAGTAGGCGTGGCCGGACATCGCGGACTCCTCCTGCTCGATCAGCGCCTGCCCGGGAGACTCCCCCGGAGTCGCCGGAGCCGGCGTCGGGGCCGGCGTCGGGGCCGCGTCGGGCGGCGCCGCGAAAGCGGCCGAGGCGAGGAGCGCGGCCAGCGCCGCCACTGCGAGCCGCTTCAATCGGCCCCCGATTCGGACTTCTTCTTGAGGGCCTGAGCCTTGCTGGCAGCCCCGCCGATGGGCGAGCCTCCGGCCGAGGCGGCCTTCTTGGCTTCCGCCTTCTCGCCGGCGGTGTAGATGAAGGTCTTGGCCACGAAGCTCGCCGCGATCGACTTGCCCGGCGCGTCCATCCCGCCGATCTTCAGCTCCTCGACGTTGATGATCCGCGAGAAGCGGCTCATCCGGTCGAAGAACAGGGCGAGGTTGTGGTACGTCCCGTCGAGCTGGATCGTGATGGGCCACTCCGCGTAGAAGTCCCTGCTGATGAATTCCCCGGGCGTGAACTTCTTCAGCGAGAAGTCTCCCTGCCGCGTCAGCGCCTCGATCCGCTTGATCAGGTCCTCGGTGTTGCGCTTGGAGGGGAGGATCTGGAGAAGCTTGGAGAGGTCGATCTCCAGCCGCTTGACCTCCTCGCGGAACTGGGAGAGCTTGCGCTCGGCCGCCCGGCCCTTCTGGATTTCCTGGTTCAGGCCGTCGAGCTCGGTGCGCTTGGCCCGGATCTCGTCGTGGACCCCGCGAAGCCAGGCGTAGTGGACGGCCCCGGCCAGGGCCGCGCCGAAGGCCAGCCCGATCAGCAGCGCGACCCACCACTTGCGCTCCTCGAGTCTCAGCTCCAGCGCCATCGGGACCTACGCCCCCTTCCCTTTCTTCTCGACGGCGGGGGTGGGCGCCGGCGCGGGCGGCGCGGAGGCGAGCACCGCGGCGGGGTTGAAGGTCAGCGTCATCTCCCAGCTGTAGGTCAGGCCGCCGCCGTCCTGGCCGAGCGACTTGAAGACCGGCTCGGCGAAGAACGGGCTCTTCTTCAGGTTCTCCAGGTACGTCGCCACCGCGTTGGGAGAGAGGGTCTTGCCCTTCATCGTGATCTGGTTGTTTGCGACTTCGAGCGAGGTCAGCCACACCAGGTCGGGCAGGGCTTTGGAGATCTCGTCCATCAGCCGGACCGGCCCCTTCTGGTTGGTCTTCAGCGCGTTGATGAGCTGGATCTTCGACTCGAGGCTCGCCTTCTTCGCCTCGTATTCCTTGACCTCCTCGATGATGGACTTCAACCGTTCGGCCTCGAGGCGGGCCTTGGCGATGTCGTCGTCGAGGCGGCTCCTCTCGGAGATGGCGAGCAGCCCGAAGACCACGACGTAGAGGACCCCGAGGGCGAGCCCGCCGAAGAAGAGGAGGTTGTTGAGCCGCGCCCCCGTGGGGAGCACGGGTGCCCTCTTCCTCGCCGCGGCGGCCTTGGCCTCGGTGAGAAGGTTGATTCGGATCAAGCGGCTTCGTCCCCGATGTGCCGGGTCGCCAGGCCGACGGCGACCGTGAGGCTCGGCGCGTTCTCATTGAGCCATTCCGCGGAGACCGAGGCTCCGGACGTGTCGATCTGCCGGAAGGGGTTCATGATCTCGACCGGCATCCCGAAGCGCTCCTTCAGCTGGCGGTCGAGGTTGACGATCCTCGAGCAGCCGCCGGCGATGAAGAGCTGGTCGATCCGCTCCGTCGAGGTCGTCGCCCCGAAGAAGTCGAAGGTCTTCTGCAGCTCCTGGGAAAGGTCGTCGGAGACCGACCGCAGGATCGGCAGGATCTCCTGGATCGAGTGCTCGCCCGAGGCCTCGCCGCGCTTCAAGGAGTCGGCCTGCTCGAAGCCCAGGGAAAGCTGCTTCTGGATGGCGTCGGTGTACTGGTTGCCGCCGAAGGAGATGTCGCGCCAGAAGATCGTGTTCGCTCCCGACAGGACGTTCACGTTCGTGACGGAAGCGCCGATGTTGACCAGGGCCACGACCCTCCCCGGCTCGACCGGGTAGTTGATCTCCCAGGCGTTCTGGAGGGCGAAGGCGTCCACGTCCACCAGGACCGGGGTCTTGCCGGCCTGGCTGATGACGCTGGTGTAGTC
>DATFWF010000169.1:0-3084 GCA_035259605.1 Thermoanaerobaculia bacterium | reverse complement strand
CCCGCCGCGAAGAAACCGAAGATCCCGCTGACCTGGTACTTGACGCGGACCGTGTTGTTCGCGCCGTTGTTCGTGTTCTGGTCGCCGTGGAAGATCGTGGCGTCCTTGTTCGGCCTCGGAAGCGGCGAGCAGCAGTTGGTGAACGTGCCCGTGACGCCGTGCTCGATGTCCACCTGCTGGCCGGCCAGGAACTGGCCGTTGAAGAAGGTGCAGCAGCCGCTGCCGCCGAAGTGGATCGAGCCGTTGGGAGTGTAGACGTTGCCGATCCAGTTGGATCCGCCGTTGCCCGAGAACGCGTTGCCGGTGCCCTGCGCCTCGAGCGTCACGTCGGCGGAATTCAAGGAGTTCGGAAGCACCTCGACCGAGCCGAAGTTCGCTCCGCCGCAGGCGTAGATGTGCACCGGCGGCGAATTCACGACGATCTTCGCGCCGTTGGCCGTCGAGATCGAGTTGAAGTAGTAGTTGCCCGAATCGAGCAGCGTCAGGGTGAAGCCCGCGCCGAAGGTGTAGTTCCCGTACGTCCCCTGATTGATCGACCGGCTCTGGCCGTTGGCTCCGGAGTCGTTCGGGCCGGGGGACGGGCACGGGAAGATCGAGGCCAAAGGCAGCGCCGGCGGCAGGTCCGGACCGTTCGGGTCGAGTCCGCCGACGGACGCGCTCGGAGGCACGTTCACCGTCGAGGTGTTCCCGTCGTAATGGACGATCCCGGTGATCGAGGCGCCATTGCCGAGGTTGACGTTGCCGCCGCTTCGCACGTCGCCCAGGACCGAGGCGGCCCCGTTCAGGCGGACTGCGCTGTTCTGGAACGGGAAGTAGTTGTTTCGCGCTCCGGTCAGCCCGCCAACCGTCGAACCGACGCCGATCTTGACGCCGTTCTCCCCGTACACGATGTAGTCGGTGATGGGATGAACCGCGGCGAAGCCGGCCGTCGCGGGAACGAAACACCCCAGACCCGCGAGGAACGAAAGCACCTGGATTCTCCGGCTCATCGCATCCTCCACTTCAATTCTTCACCGCGCCGGGGCAGGGATTCACCCCGGAAACGGAATCCGCGTTGTGTCGGCGTATAACGTTCGTGTCCGCCCAACGCAATACGCCTGCCTCCAGGCACTGTCCATTGGACTTTAGTAATAGAAAAGGGGGCAGGGCTTGAGCGAGGAGCGCGGGGTCGCCGGGCGGCTCAGGAAACCGGGCCTGTTCCCTTCTTCACGGAAGCCGTCACGGCGAAGAACATCGCCAGGGCGAGGCAGAGCCCGAGGCTCGCGGGAACCCAGAGGAAAGCGAGCAGGAACGCCGCGAAGTAGAAGATCGGCCCGAACCGGTAGTTGCGGGTGATCGCGTCGATGTGCCGCTGGTCGGACCGGTGGCCGATCAGGCGCCGCCCGCTCGACGCGTAGAGCCAGAGGGCGTTGAAGGAGAGAGCGATCAGGAAATAGGTCCCCGCGTAGATCGCGGCGGCCGCCCGGGCGTCGGCGGAGAGAAGATGAGCGGAGACAAGCGACGTCGGAAACGGGACGACGGTGACGAAGAGCAGGAGGAGCCCGTTCAGAAACAGGAAAGCGACGGACGTGCGCCGGATATGGTTGAAGATCTCGTGATGGTTGACCCACATCACGAGGATCGTCGCGAAGCTCGTGAAGTAGGAGAGAAACGTCGGCCACTGCTGGAGGAGCGCCGCCACGAGGCCGCCCGGCGGGGCCTTCGGGACCTTCAGCTCGAGCACGAGGAGGGTGATCGCGATCGCGAAGACCCCGTCGCTGAAGGCCTCGACGCGTCCTGTCTCCTTCTCCGCCGCGCGGGCCTGGTCGGAGGCGCTCTCGGTGGGCCAGGGATCGTTCTTCAAGCGTCACCAGCCTACAGCGGTTGCGCTACAGCGCGGGTCGAACGGCGCCAATGCGCATAGAAGCCCTCGAGCCCGCGGATTGGGACCGGGTTCGCCGGATTTACCTCGAGGGCATCGCGACGGGACAGGCGACCTTCGAAACGGAGGCGCCCTCGTGGGAGGCCTGGGACGAGGCCCACCTGCCGGCTCCCCGGCTCAAGGCGGCGGCCGGCTCGGATCTGCTGGGCTGGACTGCCTTGAGCCCGGTCTCCCGCCGCGCGGTGTACAGCGGCGTGGCGGAGGTCAGCATCTTCGTCGCCGAACGCGCGCGGGGTCAGGGAGTCGGAAAGGCGCTCCTGTCGCAGCTCATCCGCTCCTCCGAGGTTCTCGGGATCTGGACACTGCAGTCCGGGATCTTCGTCAGCAACGAGGCCAGCATCGCCCTGCACCGCGCGTGCGGGTTTCGCCTGGTCGGAGTTCGGGAGCGAATCGGCTGCGTCCGCGGCGTCTGGCATGACGTCGCCCTGATGGAGCGGCGCAGCTCCCGCATCGGCTCCGCAGCGGAACCGACGGGCGGCTGAAACACAGCGCTTCGCCGACGCGTTACCAGAGTGGCGATGCGCTCGCGCCCGGGGACCTTGCTTTTTCTCGCGGCGGCCGTTCTTTCCGCGGCGGCCTGCTTCTCTTCCACTCCGCCGCCGGCCCCGGCCCGGAGCCACGAGGCCGAATCTCCTCCCGCCGATCCCGCCGCCGTCGCCGCGCGCATCTCGGGCGACTGGCAGCTCGCCATCGAGCGCAGCGGCCGCACGCTCGAGGGCTGGCTCCATTTCGGATTGACCGCCGGCGTGCTGGTCGGCTCGGTCACCGGGCCCGACGCGAACCCGCGCGAGATCTCGAAGATCCAGATGAAGGGTGACAAGATCGCTTTCGAGGTCTCCGGCGATGCGCGCACCGAGCACTACGAGGGAACCGTCAAGGGCTCCTCGATGGAAGGCACGCTGAAGATCGGACCGCCGAAGGGGCGCCAGGGAGAAGGAGGCTCCGGCGGCAGGAGCGGCGGCGGCTCGGGCGGCGGAGGCTATGGCGGCCGCCGCGGCGGAGGAGGCGGACGCGGCGGCGGAGGCCGGGAAGGCGGCTCGATCACCTGGAAAGCCTTCCGCTCGGTCCATGCGGAGCCCGCGCTCGAGCCGACCAAAGCGCCCGCCGACGCGGCGAAGCCGAGCCCGGCTTCCTGAGACGCCGGAATCTCTTCACGAGCGCCG
>DATFWF010000168.1:0-7667 GCA_035259605.1 Thermoanaerobaculia bacterium | reverse complement strand
GGCGAGCGTCTCTCCTTCCAGGAATTCCATGACGAGGTACTCGACGCCGTCCTGGTTGCCGACGTCGTAGAGCGCGCAGATGTGCGGGTGCGAAAGCTGGGAGATCGTCTTCGCCTCCCGCTCGAAGCGCTGCCGGATCTCGTCGCTCGCGGAGAGGTGGCCCGGAAGCACCTTGACGGCGACCGTGCGGTCGAGTCGCGTGTCGCGGGCGCGGTACACCTCGCCCATTCCTCCCGCCCCGACCGACGCGAGGATTTCGTACGGACCGAGCCTGGTGCCCGCTTGCATTTCAGTCAGTATCCGCCCGATCGGGTCAGTTCTTGAGCCCCTCCGTCCAGTTCACGACCACCGCGAGCGGCGAAGCGCCGTAGGTGACGCGCTGCACGGCCGCCAGGAACCGGCCGTCGGCGGTTACGTCGAAAGCCCGCCAGCCCTCGCCGGTGAGCGTGAAGAGAGGACTCGGTTCTCCGACCTGGAGAGATGGGGAAGTCCGGACGGCCGCGGCGAGGAGGCGCCGGTCGGGCGTGGTGAAGAAGACCTCCTTGCCGTCCCGGCTCCAACGGAGCAGGGTCGCACCGGAAGCCGACACGCGAGCCCTTTCCGCGTTCTCGCCAAGCGCCTGCACGTACGCCTCCTGCCGGCCCGACTCGTTGGAGAGGTAAGCGACCCAGCGGCCGTCGGGAGAGATGCGGCCGATCTCCTGCTGCGATTTTCCGACGACGACCGGCGAAGGGGCGGCGCCTGCTCCCGACAGCGGCAACATCCAGAGGCCGAACCCGGACTGGCCCGTCTGGGCAAAGAGGAGGTTCTTGCCGTCCGGCGACACGTCCATGGCTTCCTGGAAGGTGCCGGGAGGCAGCAGCAGTTCCTCGGATCCTCCGGAGAGATCCCGCCGGATCAGCTGCGGGAGCGACTCGCGGACGGCCGAGTAGATAAAGCGCTTTCCATCGGGGAGCCAGACCGGGTCGAACTCCGTGTTGGGGTCGGACGTCAGGCGGGTCTCGATTCCCCGGCCAACGTCCAGCAGCCAGACGTCGTAGGTTCCCAGGTCCCGGCGCGTGCGGTCGAGGAGAGCGCTGCCTCCGTCGGGGGAGAGGGCGAGGCTGATCGTCTCGCCCGCGGTCTCCGACCCGACTTCTCCCAGGACCTTCCCCGAGCGGTCGAACCAGATCAGCTGCGTCAGGTTGTCGGACGGCTGGTAAGCCAGGGTTCCCGCGCGCGAGGCCGTGAATCCCGCCCACCTGCTCGTGTAGAAGTAATAAACGAACGGAGCGAGCGACACCAGCGGCCCGATCAGCTTCGCGGCCTTCGCGTCGAAGCGCTGCGCGTAGAGGGCGCCCTCGCGCGCGAAGACCAGGAATCCCGGATCGACGTATTCGACCCGCGACGTGATCGGACCGACGTCGCGGGGCGCGCCGCCGTCCAGGGATCCGAGGATCAGCCTGGTCGTCCCGTCGATGCGAGCCAGCACGTAAAGGAACGACTTTCCGTCGGGAAGGAAATGAGGCCATCCGACCCACGGTTCGCTCTTCGCGCGGTCTCGACGGACCAACGGAGCGGGCTGCCGGCTTCCGTCGGCGCTGACGCGGTAGATCGTCCCTTCGAAGGTCGAGGAAAAGAGGATCTCCTCCGCGCCCCAGGTTCCGGAGACCTGCTTGTACTTTCCCGCGGGGATGTCGCAGATCGGGACGGAGGCTCCGGTGCCGAGATCCACTCTCTTGAGGCGGTTCTCCGCGATGAAGCCGATGGATCGCCCGTCGGGAGACCAGAAGAGATTCGATGCCCCTTCCGTGCCGGGCAACGGCTTCGGCTCGAGCTCCGAGACGGCCCGAAGCCAGATCTTGATCGTGGGCCTTCCTCCGGGCATGACGTCGCGCGCGCTGGCCGCGTCATCGGCCAGGAAGGCGAGCCGCGAGCCGTCTGGCGAGAGGGCGAAGCCGACGGCATCGAACCTCGAGTAGAACCTGGCCCCGCTGGGAGGAGAAATGGAAAACCGGAGAAGCGGCCGTGGAGAATCCGCGTGCCTTCGCGACCGGAGCCAGAGCGCGCCCATGGCTACGGCGGCGACGAGGCCCGCCGCCGCGAGGATCCACGGGAGCGCGCCGCGCCGCGCTCGCGCGGGACGCGCGTCAACGGGAGGCAGACGGCTCTCCGGGTCGGAGAGGCGCTCTCCGGCAAGGCGGAGCTCGACGGCGAGGTCGCGCGTCGAGGCGTAGCGCTCCCCGGGTTGCTTGGCCAGGCACCGCTCGACGATCCACGCGACGTTGGCGGGGATTCCGGGTTCGACGGTCCGGAGCGCCGGGGGCTCGTCGCGCATGATGCCGGAGAGCGTCTCGGCGGCGGAAGGCCGGTGGAAGGCCGGCTTCCCCGTGAGCATCTCGTAAAGGAGCGAGCCGAAGGCGAACTGGTCCGAGCGAAAGTCGAGTCGGGCTCCGCGCGCCTGCTCCGGCGACATGTAGGAAACCGTCCCCATCACGATCCCCTCGGAGGTCTTCAACCCGTCGGATGTCGGCAGGTGCGAGTCCGACTCCGACGAGCTCTCCGTCAGCTTGGCCAGGCCGAAATCCGCGATCTTCGCGTCTCCCGACTTCGTGAGGAGGACGTTCTCGGGCTTCAAATCGCGGTGAATGATTCCCTGCTCGTGCGCCGCGGCGAGGCCCGACGCGATCTGCTCGGCGAGATCGAGCGCCCGCCGTAAAGGAAGAGCGCCCCGGACGATCTGCTCCCGAAGACTCCCTCCCTCGACGATCTCAGTGACGAGGTAGAGACTCTCTCCGGCGTGCCCGATGTCGAACACGGACACGACGTGGGGATCCGTGAGGGCGGAGGCGGACCTTGCTTCGCGCTCGAACCGCGAGACGCGCTGGGGGTGGCTCGCGAGGCTCTCGGGAAGGACCTTGATCGCGACCGTCCTCCCGAGGCGGGTGTCGCGCGCGCGGTACACCTCGCCCATCCCGCCGGCCCCGACCGGCGACACGATTTCGTAAGGACCGAGACGGGTTCCCGCCGACAGCGGCATTGCGCAAGAGGATACAATCCCGCCCCCTCTCGCGTAGCCTCCGGATCGGCACCGTTCCTGTAGGGCCGGTCCTTGCGGCTCTGCTCCTCCATGACGTCGAGACCGTATCGCCGTTCGCGTCGTGAGGTGCGTCGGCGTTGGGGGAATCTCGTCGGTCTCGGACGGATGGCGCGACGGCGAGGGGCGGGCGGCCGCAAGGGCCGCCCCTACGGCACGCATAGGACCCGGGGGGATTTGCGTCAGGAGTCGGGGTCTTCGTCCCTCTCTTCGGTTTCCTCCGCCTTCTGGTCCTCGGGTTCTTTCACGGTCATGAGCTGGATGTAGCCCTTCGACTTCATGGAGTCGTTGAAGGAGGGAATGGTTTTCTCGTAGAGCTCGTCGAACTGTTTGCGCGTGTCGCCCAGGGTCTTCGAGAGCAGGTCGTACACCTCGAGCTCGGGCTGCGTGGGAGGGAAGTCGGCGTTGCCCGAGACGTCCGCGGCGCCCGAACCGACCTCGGCCTGGAGCCAGAGAAGCTTCAGATAGAGCTCGAGCGGGCCGCGGAAGGACTTCTCGTCGTTCTCGGCGAGGCTCGGCTGAAGGAGCCGGTCTTCGACCGCGCGGAACTTCGCGTCGAGGTCGCCGGCCGCTTTCGTGTCGGCCTCGGGAGCTTTGGCCGCGGTGAGCATCCTCTTGAAGTCCTCGATCTGGCGGCGCGACCACTCGAGCTGGTTGATCATCCGGGCCGTCGTGTTCGTGTCGCGGTAGATCGAGAGCGAGAGGTTTGTCGAGGCGGCGACGTCAGCCTCGCTGCCGGCGCTGTTGGGGTCTTTCTTGACGACGATCTGGCGAGACAGCTCCTTGCCCTCGACGGTGAGCTTGACGGTGTAGGTCCCCGGCGCGACGAGCGGGCCGTTTCGGATCGCGGTGATGCCGTAGTAGAAGATGCCGCGCGAATCTTTGCCGCGGAAGCGCTTCTCGTCCCAGACGCGCGGGTTGCCAGGCGGCGTCGTCCGAAGCCGCACCGGCTGCGAGGGCTCGTACCGCAGGTCCCACGTCACGCGGTTCAAACCCTTCGTGTTCGTTCCGCGAAGCGTCCGGATCTTTTCCCCGGCTGCGTCGAAGATGGTGATCTCGATCGGGCCCTTGCGCCGCTTCTCGGGCTCCGCGGCCGCCGCGGCGTCCTCCGGCTTCTTCTCCGGAGTCTTCACCGCCTCCTTCAGCCAGTAATTGATCGAAGCTCCATAGGGCGGGTTCTGCCCGGCGGAGGTTCCCACCGGCGCCAGCGCCGCCTGCGACACCGAACGGAGGCGCCAGGCCTGCCGCGGCTCGAAGAGGTGCGCGGCCTCGGCTCGGACGGAGTCGGTCAACTGCTCGAGCGGGGTGACGTCGTCGAGGATGTAGAACCCGCGCCCGTAGGTCCCGATGACGAGGTCGTGGAAGGTCGGCTGCACCGTCAGCCAGTACACCGGCGCGTGGGGGAGCTTGCCCTGGAGAGGCTCCCAGTGGCCGCCGTCGTCCAAGGAGACGTAGAGGGCGTTCTCCGTCCCCGCGTAGAGCAGCCCCTTGCGGAACGGGTCCTCACGGACGATGTGCGCGTAGGAGAGCGGGCTCTTCGGGATGTTCGACGAGATGGACTTCCACGTCTTGCCGTAGTCGGACGTCTTGAAGAGTAACGGATCGCGGTTGTCCACCTGGTGGAGGTCCACCGCGATGTAGCAGACGCCATTCTCGTGCGGCGAGGGGTCCACGCTCGAGACCGTTCCCTTCGGCGGCAGTCCCGGGGCCCCCGGCGTGACGTTGGACCAGTTCGCGCCGCCGTCGCGGGTCACGGAGACGACGCCGTCGTTGGCGCCGGCCCAGATCACGCCCTTCTCCCTGGGCGACTCGGCAATGGAGTAAACGACGCCGGCGTATTCGACGGACAGGTTGTCCACGGTCAGGCCGCCCGAGTCGCCCATCATGGTCTTGTCGTTTAAGGTCAGGTCCGGCGAGATCGTCTTCCACGTCTGCCCGCCGTCGGAGGTCGCGTGGACGTACTGGCTCCCGACGTAGACCGTATTGTGGTCGTGCGGCGAGATCGCGATCGGAAAGGTCCAGTTCATCCGGAGCTTGATCTGTCCGGCGTTGGCGCCCATCGTCCGCTCGGGCCAGACGCTCACGCTCCTCGACATGCCGGTCTTCGCGTCCCAGCGCTCGACGACGCCGGCGTAGCAGCCGCCCCACACGATGTCCGGGTTGACGGGGTCCGGCGTCGCCCACCCCGTCTCGCAGCCGGCGGTCGTCGTCCACTTGGCGGGCGGGATTCCGCCGCCGCCCGGGTTGTTGCTCGGCCCGCGCGTCGAGCCGTCGTCCTGCATCTGCCCGTAGACCATGTAGGGGACCCGGCTGTCGGCCGCGACGTGGTACATCTGCCCGATCGGGAGGCGGACGCGGTTCCACTGCCGCCCGCGGGTCGTCGAGATCAGGACGCCGCCGTCGTTGCCGATCATCATGCGGCGCGGGTCCTTCGGGTCGGACCACATGTCGTGGTTGTCGCCGCCCCAGCGGATGGACTCCGAGGTCTCGCCGCCGTCGTAGGTCACGCCCATCCCGTTGGAGGGGAAGTAGACCTCGTTGGCGTTGTCGGGCATCACCAGCATCCGGGTGTAGTAGTGGGGACGCTCGTTCAAGAGCCGGCTCGAGTTGACGCGCTTCCACTTCTCGCCGCCGTCATCGGAGCGCCAGAGCGATCCGCGCTGCCCGGTCTCGATCAGGGCGTAGACGCGGCGGGGATCCGAGGGCGCCACCGACACCGCGATCTTCCCGAGCGGCGGATCAGGCAGGCCGTTGCCGGTGATGCGTTTCCAGGTCGTCCCGCCGTCGCGCGAGACGTAGACGCCTCCGGTGCCGCCGCTCTTTCTGCCCCACGTCCGGATCTCGATCGGCCAGGTCCCGGCGAAGAGGACGCGCGGGTTGACCGGGTCCATCGCAAGATCGGACGCGCCCGTGTTCTCGTCCACGAAAAGGACCCGCTCCCAGTTCTTTCCGCCGTCCTGCGTGCGGTAGATCCCGCGCTCGGGCTGCGGCCCGTAGCAGGTGCCCATCGCGGCGGCGAAGACGACGTCGGGATTCTTCGGGTCGATCGCGACCCGCGCGATCCGCCCCGTCTTCTCCAGGCCCATCTTCTTCCACGTCTTGCCGGCGTCGGTGGACTTGTAGATCCCGTCGCCCAGCGAAACGTTGGAGCGGATGAAGGGCTCGCCCGTCCCGACCCACACGACGTTCGGGTCGGAGGGGGCGATCGCGATCGAGCCGATGGATTGCGCGGTCTGGTCGTCGAAGATCGGGCTCCAGCTGATCCCGCCGTCGATCGATTTCCAGACGCCCCCCGAGGCCGCCCCGACGTAGTACGTGTTGGGGTCGCCCGGCACCCCGACGACGGCGGAAACACGGTTTCCCGGCGGGCCGATGAAGCGGTGTTTCAACGCCGCATACGGATCAAATGGCTTCTCGTCGGAAGCCGGGGCCGCGCCTTTCGCGGGCGCGGGCTTCTTGTCCTTCGGCTCCGCTGCACCCAGGCAGATCAGCCCCAACGCGACAACCGCCGTTCTCGTCAGCCTCATCCTTCCCTCCCGATCGGTTTTGGCGGGAAGATTACATCGGCGAGGCGGTCGAGCCTGGGACTTTGGCCCGAAATCGGCAAGGCTCACCCTTGCACCTTCGGGCCGTTGTTTGGTGAAACCGAGGGCGGTTCAAATTCGTTAGAAGTCTTTGGCTGCCCTTGCCCTGGCCAATCGATGAGAGTTTCTTACCGAGCCGTGGGACCGGCGGCTATCTCTCTAGTCGCCCTCCTCGCCCTTTGCGGGCGGCTCGGCGCGGATGACCTTCATCTTTTTCCTCCGAACGTCCTTTCGGATTCCCTCTCGCGGCCGGGCCCCGACGATGACGATCCGGCCCTCCTGAGGAACGTGACCCTCATCGACCTGTCCGACCCCCCCGCCGACCTGCGCTTGAGCCTGCGGATGCCGGAAAAGGTCCTCCTCCTGGGTCCCTCGGGCATCCCCTCGCCGACGGTGACGAAGTTCCGGACCCTCGGACAGCCCCTCAAGCCCTGGGCCACCGGGTTGATCGTGGCCACGACGATCTCCTACCAGATCGCCAATTCCGTGAAGGAAACCTCGCACGACGGCTTTCACTTCACCAGCGAGGGCTTCTTCGGACAACACACCTACGCGGGAGGAGTGGACAAGGCCGCCCATCTCGTGGATTACACGATCGCCCAGCGGGCGCTCATGAACACCTACCGGCGAGTCGGCTATACCTCGACACAGTCCGCATGGCTGGGCTTCGGGACCGTCTTCGCCGCCGGGCTGACCAACGAGATCGGAGACGGGACCACGCTCTTCGGCTTCTCCTACGAAGACCTCGTCATGGATACGCTCGGCGCGGGGACCGCCACCGTCCTCCAGTTGACAGGATGGAACGACACGTTCGGGTTCCGGTTCGGGCCGATCTCCCAGCAGGAGTCGCCGTCCTGCTGCCTCGATTTCTCCAACGTCGGACGCGACTACTCCGGCGAGATCTACACCGCCGACTTCAAAATCGCCGGCCTGGCGCGGCGGCTGCGCTTTGACCCCGGCCCTGCGCGGTTCCTGCTCTTCTCGGTGACGTACGGCACCAACGGCTA
>DATFWF010000167.1:0-16061 GCA_035259605.1 Thermoanaerobaculia bacterium | reverse complement strand
GCTCCGGCGATGACGATGGGTGAGGGAGCTTCCGGCACCCGACGATTTTATCGGGCTCGACCGCGCCGCGTGATTCGCATCCCGAGGCGTGACTCACAGGATGACAGTCGGGAAGGAGGACGGGTCAGAGGGGGCGGATTCGGACGGAGCCTCCGCTCGTGCGGAGATGGAGCTTTTCTCCGCCCGGGCCCAGGTTTCCGTGGAGCGAGCCGCGGGAGAACTCGCCTTGAACCGTCAGCGGCAGGTCGCTCGACACGGAGTTGCCGCGCGCGTCGATGGCGAGGCCGACCGACGGGTCCACCGCGACGGTAATTCCGCCGCCGGAGGACTCGAGGCTTCCGCCGCGGGCGTTGCCGCGGGCGAACTCCGCCTCGATCGATCCGCCGGAGGTGCTGGCGTCGATGCGTCCGCCCGCCTCGCGGATGTGAATCCCGCCGCCGGAGGTGTGCAGTCGCATGTCGCCGCTGATGCGGTCGGTGTGAATCGGGCCGCCGCTCGTCTCGGCGTGGAGAGTCCCTTCGAGGTTGGCCGCCTCGATCCCGCCGCCGGATGTCTCCACGTTGCTCTTGCCCCGGATGTCCTTCAATTTGATCGAGCCGCCCGAGGTTTCCGCCTCGAGGTCTCCCTGGAGGTCGCGGACCTCGATCCCGCCGCCGGACGTGTGCAGCGTCGCGGGGGCCTGCGTCCCGGACAGGGAGATGGCGCCCCCGGAGGTGTGGACCTTGACCGTCGTCTGGGCAGGCAGCTCGATCTCGAACCGAACGCTGGCGCCGCCGTCGCTGAAGAAGGAGCTGAAGGGATGGAGCTTCCGGGCCCGCACCGACGCGCGTGCCGGGCCGTCCTCGAACTCGAACCGGAGCAGGTCGTCGAGCTCCCGCCTGGAGGTGACCACCACGTGGACGCCCGATGCCGGCGCCCCCGTCACCGTAACCTTGCCCAGGTCCGTGTCGATCGAGAACTCCCCGCCCGGATCGAGCTTCAGGGTCTTCTCCATCCGGGTTTCGGCCAGCGCCAGCGACCCCGGCAGCGCCAGGGACAGAAAGAGCGCGCGGGACAGTCCTCGTTTCATGAGCTTCCTCCCAGGAGATTAAACGCAGCAAAGCCTTGGAGGTTCTCCGGGACGTAATCGGGCGGAGGCTTTCGGTGATATGAAAAGGCGGGTTAGTGACGGAAGCCGGGCGGTTCCGCGTCGGGTCCGAGGCTCACAAGGAGCTCTTCTGCCGGACCTTCGTCGAGACCCACCGGCCCTTCGAGCCCGAAGCGATCGCCTGGCCCGACCTGGATGGGGAGGCCGTTGGGCGGTTGAAGGGGCTTCCTGTCTGGAACGAGGCGGCCCGGACCGAGGCGGAGACCGCCGTGAAGGTCCAGGCCCTCGGCCGCGCGGAGCCCGATCCGGTCCTCTCGGAGGCCATCGCCCTCCAGGGATACGAGGAAGGGCGACACGCCGCGATCATCCAGCTCCTCGTGCGACGGTACGGAATCCCCGTTTCGCCTTTCGACGCGCCGCAGCCTCCAAGGGACCCGGTCTGGACCTTCCTGAGGGTCGGGTACGGCGAGTGCATCGATTCCTTTTTCGCCTTCGGGCTCTTCGAGATCGGACGGCGATCGCAATATTTCCCGCCCGCCTTGATCAACATCTTCGAGCCGATCGTCCAGGAGGAGGCGCGCCACATCCTCTTCCTGGTCAACTGGGCGGCGTACCTGCGAGGCCGCGCGCCGCTCGCCCTGCGGCCGGCCTTCGACGCGCGGCGCGGCTGGCTGGTCGCCCTCGAGCTCCTCGGCCACGCACGCCAGGCGGCGGCGTTCGGAGGGGATGACTCGCAGAAAGGATTCGAGATGACCAGCCACAACGCGTTCGGCGATTTTTCGGCGCGCGAGTTCCTGGAGCTTTGCCTGTCGGAGAACGACCGGCGCCTCTCCCTCTACGACTCGAGACTCCTCCGGCCACGCCTCGTCCCCGGGGCGGTGCGCGCGGCCCTGCGCCTGATGCCCGCGGCCCGGAAAGCGAGCGCCGCTTGAGCCCGTTGAAAACGCTCTTCCTGAATCCCCCTTCCTACGAGGGATTCGACGGCGGCGCGGGCTCCCGGTACCAGGCGAAGCGCGAGATCCGATCTTTCTGGTACCCGACGTGGCTGGCGCAGCCGGCGGCGATGGTTCCGGGCAGCCGCCTGATCGACGCTCCCGCTCGCGGGCTTTCGCTCGAGAACATCGTTCCGCTCGCCGGCGATTACGAGCTGGCCATCCTCCATACCAGCACGCCCTCGTTCCGATCCGACGTCCGCGTGGCCGAGGCGCTCCGCGCGGCGAACCCGAAGCTGCGGATCGGCTTCGTGGGCGCGCACGTGGCGGTCCTTCCCGAGCCCTCGCTGCGCGCGTCCGAGGCGATCGAGTTCGTCGCGCGCGAGGAGTTCGATTACACCGTCCAGGAGGTCGCGGAGGGCCGCCCGCTTCCGAGCGTGGACGGCGTGAGCTATCGCGAAGGGGGCCGCATCGTCCACAACCGCCCGCGCGCGACGATCGAGAACATGGACGCGCTCCCCTGGGTCATGGAAGTGTACAAGCGCGATCTGGTCGTCGAGGACTACTTCCAGGGATACCTGCTCCACCCCTACATCTCTCTCTACGCCGGCCGGGGCTGCCGGTCGCGCTGCACCTTCTGCCTCTGGCCGCAGACGGTCGGTGGCCACCGCTACCGGACTCGAAGCCCCGAGAACGTGGCCCGCGAAATCGAGTTCGGGCGGGACGCGTTTCCGCAGGTCAAGGAGTTCTACTTCGACGACGACACGTTCACCGACGACCTGCCGCGCGCCGAGACGATCGCGAAGCGGCTCGCCCGCCTGGGCGTGACCTGGTCGTGCACTGCCAAGCCCAACGTTCCGCTGGAAAGCCTGAAGGTCTTCAAGGACAACGGGCTGCGCCTGCTCCTCGTCGGCTACGAAACCGGCGTCCAGCAGATCCTCAACAACATCCGGAAGGGGACGCGGATCGACATCGCCCGCCGTTTCACCGAGGACTGCCACCGCCTGGGCATCACGATCCACGGGACCTTCATCCTGGGGCTGCCGGGCGAGACGCCCGAGACGATCGGGAAAACGATCGAGTTCGCGCGCTCGATCAACCCCCACTCGATCCAGGTGTCGCTCGCCGCTCCCTATCCGGGAACCGAGTTGTACGAGCAGGCCAGCGCCCGGGGGTGGCTCATCCGGGAAGAGGCGGCGCTGGTCGGGAACAACGGCATCCAGGTCAGCGCGCTCTCCTATCCCGACCTCTCGGCGGCGGAGATCTCGAAGGCGCTCGAACTCTTCTACAAGCGCTTCTACTTCCGGCCGCGCAAGATCGCGGAGATGGTGGCCGAGATGCTGACGAGCGCCGAGATGACGAAGCGGCGTCTTCGGGAAGGCGTCGAGTTCTTCCGTTTTCTCTCGCGCCGAGAGGCCCGGGCGTGAGAACGCTCAGCGTCACGGGGGACGACTTCGGGCGGTCGCGGGCCGTCAACCGCGGCATCGCCGAGGCGCACGACCGCGGCGTCCTGACGCGGGCAAGCCTGATGGTGGCCGGCGACGCGGCCGGGGAGGCGGTGGAGCTGGCGCGCTCACGGCCGGGCCTCGCCGTCGGACTCCACCTGGTGATCGTGGACGGACGAGCGGCGCTGCCTCACCATCAGCTGCCGGCGATCACGGATGCGGGCGGGCGATTCCGAGGCGGACCGGTCGCCGCCGGCCTCCGGTACCAGTTCTCCGCCGCCGCGCGCCGCGAGCTCGAGCGAGAGGTTCGGGCGCAGCTCGAGCGCTTCCGGGAGACAGGGCTGCCTCTCTCCCACGTGGACGGCCACCATCACCTGCACCTGCATCCCGTCGTGCTCGAGATGCTCGCCGGTCTCGCCGGCGAGTTTCGAATCCCGGCGATCCGGCTCCCCTCGGAGGAGCTTCGCCTCGCGCTCGACCTGGACGGCGGCGGCGCGGCCGGCAAGGTTCTCGCGAGCGTGATCTTCGGGTGGCTTCGCGCGGGCGGCGAGAAACGGTTGGCGCGGGCAGGCGTGGGCTTCTCCGACAGGGTGTACGGGCTGCATGCGACCGGGAAGATCACCGAGCAGTATCTCCTCGGGTTGATCCCGCGGATTCGCGCCGATCGGGTCGAGCTCTACTGCCACCCGGCGCGGACCGTCCCCGGCGAACCGTCGACGGGCCTGGAGGATTGGGGAGAACGGGAGCTTGCGGCGCTCCTTTCCCGGCGCGTCCGGGACTCCCTCGCCAGGAGCGGGTTCATCCTCTCCGGGGCGGCGGAGTCGGGGTGAAGCGCGCGGCCGAGCCGCGACTCGAAGCGAGGTGGATGTGCACCATCCGGTCTGGTTCCATGCCCTCCACGCGGTTCGGCCGATCCTGATCGTCCTCTGCGCCTCGGCCAGCGGCTTCTACGTCTATGCCCTGTATTCCGCGCGCGACGTCCTGCGGTGCAAGCCGCCAACCCCCGACCGAGCCGGAGATCGGCTTCCGGTCTCCATCCTGAAGCCGCTGCGGGGCCTGGACCGGGACGCCCCGGAGAATTTCGCCTCGTTCTGCCGGCAGGACTACGGGCGCTGGGAGATCGTCTTCGGGGCCGAGGACGAGTCCGAGCCGAGCCTCGAGGCGGCCCGGCGAGTCGCGCGCGAGCACCCCGAGGCGGACATTACGATCGTCATCGGGCGGCTGGCGCCCGGGGCCAACCCGAAGGTGCGGATGCTCGCGAAGCTCGCCGCCGTGGCGAAGTATCCGCTGCTGCTGGTCTCCGACAGCGACATTCGCGCGGGGCGAAGCCACCTCCTGAGGATGGTCGAGCCCCTGTCCGACCCGAGGGTCGGAGTCGTGACATGCCTCTACCGGACCTCCGGAACCGGGCTCATCGGGAAGCTCGACTCGCTCAGCCTCACGACGGAGTTCCTGCCCGGCGCGCTCGTGGCGCGCAAGCTCGAGGGCATGAGCTTCGCGATGGGAGCGGGGATCCTCATCCGGCGTGAGGTCCTCGCCGAGATCGGCGGATTCGCGGCGATCGAAGAAGGTCTCGCCGATGACTACATGCTCGGGAGGCTCCCGTCCCAGGCGGGGCACCGGGTGGAGCTCGCCTGCGACGTCGTGGATCACCAGCTCGGGACGAAGGACCTGTGGGACCTGAACGCGCGCCAGACGCGGTGGAACCTCGGCATCCGGACTTCCCGGCCCTGGGGCTACGCCGGCCTCGTCTTCACGCAGGGCACCGCGGCGGCGCTCCTCTTCCTGCTCGCGACGGGCGGATCCGCGCTGGGCTGGTCCGTGGCCGCGGCGACTCTCGGCGTGCGGCTGGGGGCGGCGTGGTTCCTGGCGGCGCGATGCCTCCACGACCGGTCCGTCGGAAGGCTCCTCTGGCTCGTGCCGGTGCGCGACCTGCTGGGGACGATCCTGTGGCTGAAGACGTTTTTCGGGAGCACCGTCGTCTGGCGCGGGCGGCGGTTCCGCGTGGGCGCCGGAGGCCGGATTCTCGACCGGGCCTCGTGAGATACCGGCGGCTCGCCCTGGCCGCGGGACTTCTCCTCTTTTTCTGGCTAGTTCACCGGATCGGGTTCGGGGTCATCGCCGGCTGCCTGCGCCAGGTCGGGTGGGGCTTCGCGGCGGTGCTCGCGCTCGAGGGCGTGGTGGTCGTCTTCACCACGCTCGGGTGGCGGCTGACCCTCGCGGACCCGGGGCGCGTGCCGCTGCCTTCTCTCGCCGCGATGAGGATCGCCGGGGACGGCGTCAACGCGCTCGCTCCGGCCGCGGTCGTCGGCGGCGAGATCGTGAGGGCCGGTCTCCTGTCGCGCTACGTTCCCGGCCCGGAAGCGCTGGGATCCGTCGGCGTCGCGGCGATGTCCCAGTTCCTGGCCCAGGTGCTCTTCGTCGGCGCCGGCGCGACCTTCGCCCGCGGCGGGACGGTCGAGCCGCGCCTGCGGGTGCTCGGGCCCTTGCTGCTCGTCTTCGCGGCGCTCTTCGTCGTGTTCCTGGCGTGGGCGTTTCGCCGGCGCGCGCCGGACATGCCGTTCGCGCGCTTCCTGGCGTGGGTTGGCCGCCTCCCCGGCGGAAAGGCCCTCGGCGAGCGATTCGGGAACGATCTCGTCGCGTCGGTCGGGGACTCCGTTCGCGAGCGTCCCGGCCGTCTCGCGGCGTCCGTTCTGCTCTTCCTGGGCGGCTGGCTCGTCAGCTTCGCCGAGGTGGCGCTGGTGATGACGCTTCTCGGCGCTCCGGTCGCGAGCGCGACGTCTTTCACCATCGCAGTTTTGGCGGTTCTCGTCGAGGGAGTCTTCTTCTTCGTGCCGGCCCGTGTTGGCGTCCAGGAAGGCGGGCTCTACGCTCTCTTCCCCGCGCTGGGCCTCGACCCGGTGCTCGGGTTCGCCGTCGGGCTCGTTCGGAGGCTGCGCGAGCTGACCTGGGGCCTGGCCGGGTTCGCGATTCTCGGCTTTCTCCGGAAGCGGAACTCGGAATCGGGCGCTCCGCGAAGCTCCGCCCCTCCCGCCGAAACGCCCCTTCGCGGCCGCTCCGCCGCGTCCTGATCACCGCAGGCCGGCCAGGAACTCGTCGAGGATCCGGTTGAACTCGTCGGGGCGGTCCATCATCAGCCAGTGGCTCGCGTCCGGGATGGTCCGGACCGGTATGTCCGGGAAGGACTTGTCGATGGCCTGAGCCTGTCCGGCGAGAAACGACGCGATGTGGATCCGCGGGCCGCGATATGGGGCGAGCGCCGCGCCCTGGTCGAAAGTGTAGAGGCCGCTCGTCGCCGCGACGAAGACCTCGCGCGGAGTCGCGCGGAGTGATCTCATGACGGCCGACTTCGTCGCGTCGGTCCCCTTCGCGAGGATCGCGCCGAACCAGCGCTTGGTGAACTCCTCGTAGGTGGACGGCTGCAACCCGCGCAAGAGGCCCTCGAGCTGGGCGGGCGGCGTCCCGCGCATGTCGCCGGCGACGTCGGCGAAGACGAGCCCCGCCAGGCGGTCCGGGTGCTTGCCGGCGTAAGCGGCGACGACCGCACCCCCGAAGCTGTGGCCGACGAGGACGAACCGGTCGAGCTTCAGCGCATCGGCGGCCGCGGCGACGTCGGCGGCGAAGCCGTCGATGGAGTAATCGCCGTCGTACGCGATGTCGGAGTCGCCCATCCCGCGCAGGTCCAGAGCGGCGGCTCGACGGCCCGCGGAGCGGAGGTGCTCGAGCTGCGCGGACCACTGCGTTCGGTTGCCGCCGTTGCCGTGGACGAAGAGGACGGGCAGAAGGATGCTTCCGCCTCCTCCGCCGTCGTCCACTCGCAGCCGCCCGCGCGGACCGGGGATCCACGTGCCGCTTCGAACGGCCGGCGGCTTCTCGGTGAGCGTAAAAGCCGGATCCGCCGGCTTCCATGCGGCGGCCGGTTGCCCCGGAGGCTGCTTGAAAACCGAGTCGAGAAAGGAGATCGCCGCGCGCTGGACGCCCTCGACGCTTTTTGAAGTCCCGGCGGCGGCGCGAGTCGCTTTGGCGAGGGAGGGCGCCCGGGCCAGAAGGTTTCCGGCGCTGGTGAAATGGACGTGGTGCATGTCCGGGACCTTCACGAGGCGGCGAAACGACCCATCGAGCGAGTCGATCAATCCGAAGTCCGGCTCCATGAACGGGTCGAGCTCCTCGTAGAAGTGAAGCAGGGGAGCGGTCATCCTCTTCGCGTCGAAGAGCCGCGATCGCTCGAGCGTCCCTTTCCCGGTCTTGGCGCCGATGCCGCCGTCGAGCGACACGAGAGCGCGGGCGGCGGAGTTGCTCATGACGGCGAGCAGGGCCGCCCGCGCGCCGAAGCTGTGGCCGACGATCGCGAATCCTTCCTCCGACAGCTCGGCGGCGGTCTTGAGTCGCGAGGCCGCGTCGGAAAGATCCTCGGCCTGCTCGGTCGCCTTCGCCGCGATCTCCTCTTCGCCTTTCATCGGGCCGGAGATCCGCATCGCGGAGGGGACCGTGGCGGCGATGTAACCGCGCGAGGCGATCGCTTCCGCGAGGAAGGCCTGATCATGCGCGGACTGCCCGTTGCCCTGCGAGATCAGAACGAGCGGGAAGCGGCCCGGCGCCGCCGGCGAGTTCTCGACCGCGTTCATCGGAGTGGAGAGGATCCGGGCGACGTCCGAGGCCCCCACCTTCGCGGAGACGAGGAACGATCGGAACTCCTCCACGGCCTCATCCCTGCCCGTCCTGGTGACGAGTTTTTCGGGATCGCGCTCCGAGGCGTTCAACGCGACGTACTCTCCGTACGTCATCCGCTTTCCCTTCGCGGAAGCGGCGGGATACCAGACGGAGATCTGGAGCGGCCTCGTCGAGCGGTTCAGCGCGGAGGATGGAACGTAACTGCCCGCCGTGACCCGGAACCCGACGGGCCACGAACCGCTTTGCGACGGTTCGGGCGCCGGCGTCGCAGCCGCGGCTGTCAACGCCAGACACGCCACCAGCCACCATGTTCGTTTCCGATTCACGCTTGAATTTCGGAGTCTCGACCTTCGACCTTAGACCTTGGACCTCGTTTCCAGCCGGTACCCGACTTTCCTCGCCGTGAGGATATGCCGGGGCGCGGCCGGATCGGCTTCGAGCTTGCGGCGAAGCTCCCCGATATGGGTGTCGATCGTCCGCGAGATCACCGAGTCGTCGTATCCCCAGACTTCCCGCATCAGCTCCAGCCGCGTCGCGACCGCGCCGTCCCGGTCGAGGAGCGCCAGGAGGAGGTCGTACTCCTTCGGAGTCAGTTCGACGGGACGGTCTCGCCGCGTGACCGTCCGCGTCGAGAGATCCACGACCACGTCGCCGAAACGCCGCGGCGGACGGGTCGCGCGCTCCCGATCGGCGGACCCCGCGCGGCCTCGCCGAAGAAGGGCCTCGACCCGCGCGAGGAGCTCCAACACTCCGAAGGGCTTGGTCACGTAGTCGTCCGCTCCGAGCTTCAAGCCGCGCACCTTGTCGGCCTCTTCGCCGCGTGCCGTCAGGATGAGAACCGGCGTCGCGCCGTCTTTTTCCCGCAGGGCCTTGAGCAGCCTGAAGCCGTCGAGGCCGGGGAGCATCAGGTCGAGAATCAACAGGTCCGGCCGTGATTGTCGCGCCCGCGCGAGCCCCGCGTTCCCGTTGCCGGCGACCTCGACCTCGTAACCCTCGATCTCGAGGTTGTTCCGGAGGCCGAAGGCGAGGTCCTCGTTGTCTTCGACGAGGAGGATGCGGCTCATGCTTTGCCCCCCGCCGGGATTCCTTCCAATGAAGGCGCCGCGGCCGCAGGCGGAAACTCGACGACGAAACGGGAACCGCTGCCGACGCCGGCTTCCACTCGAGCGGTCGCGCCGTGAAGCGATGCGAGGTCCCGCACGACCGACAGGCCGATCCCGGCGCCGCCGGCGTGGGCCTGGTCTCGCCGCGGGAGGCGGGCGAACTTCTCCCAGATTCGCTCGCGGTCGCCCGGGGCGATGCCCGGCCCCTGGTCTTCCACGAACAGCCGGAGGGAGCGCGGGCCGCTTTCGAGCCCCACGACGACCTGCTGGCCGGGCGGCCCGTACTTGACGGCGTTGTCGAGGAGGTTGATGAGGATCTGGCGCACGGCTCCCTCGTCCACGCGGGCCATCAGGGTCTCGGGGATCTGCACCGCCACGCGAACGCCGCGCGCCGCCGCGATCGGCGAGAAGGCCTCGATCGCGTCCCGAACGATTCCCGAGAGGTCGTGATCCGCGAGCTCGAGCGCGATCGTTCCCCTCTCGGCCCTGGTGAACTGAAGCGTGTTGTCCACGAGGTGGGAAAGCCGGCGCGCTTCCTGGTCGATGATGGCGAGAGAGCGCCGCCGCTCCTCGGCCGTGCGGGTCCGCTCGAGCATCAGCGTCTCGGCGAAAAGCCGGATCTGAGCGAGCGGCGTGCGCAGCTCGTGGGAGACCGCGGAGACGAAGTCGGAACGCATCGCGGCGACCGCCCGCTCGCGCCGGGCCAGCGCGACCGCCGCCGCGAGCAGTCCCGCGGCGAGCGTCAGGGCGCCGAGAACGACGGGAAGCCGCGAGGGGGGAAGCCCTCCGACGAGGAGACGCCGCGCCGCCTCCGCCGGGACCGAGACCCTCAATGTCATGCCGCGGAAGATTCCCGCGCGCGGCCCGGCGAGCCTCTCCTCGAAGCCCAGCGCCGCGTCGAAGGAACTCCCCCTTCGGAGGAGAACCCGGCCCCAGGCGTCCGAGAGCTCGAGGAAGAGGGGAATCGGCTCGGCCCCGGCGGCGGCCGGCAGGAGCGGCCCGTCCGCGAAGGCTCTCTCGAGAAATGGGGCCAGGTCTTTGGTATCCACCTCGAAGGCGAGGCAGATTCGCGACGAGTCCGGAGAGACCCCGTAGACGATCGTGCGCGGGGCGCCCGCGACGGAGATCGTTTCGGCCGCCAGCTCCCCCTCGGGCGGCGTTTTTCCCGCGACGAGCCCCGGCAGGTTTGCCCGGACCCAGGCGACCAGGTCTTCCGGCGCCTCGGGCGAAGCGGAGACCGTTCCGGTGGCGACGTCCAGGCGAAACAGCGCCCTGGCGGGCAGAGGGCCGTTGCGCATCCTCCGCGACAGCCTTGCGATCTCCTCGCGGTCCGGCAGCGCGCCGCCCGGGAACGCCCTCTCGTTCGCGGACAGGACGTAGATGATCGGATAGAGCCCGAAGTGGTCCACCTCGAAGCGCGCGCGGCGTAGAAACTCTCTCGCGGCGAACCGGGAGTCGTCCCGCAGCGTGCCTTCGGCCGCCCGGCGGTGGGACCGGGCGGCGTCCTGCGCCTGCCACGCCAGGAGGGCCGCGAGGACCAGGGTGGCGCCCAGGAGAAGGGCGATCGCGCGCGGGCCCGCCAGGCTTCCGCGTCCCCCGATTTCGCGCATTCGATCAATCTACCAATGACCCGCGCCGGCGGGCGCCGGGCGCGTCGATATGACGATTCCCTGACAGAAGTCTGACCGGGAGCCGACCCTCCGGCCCGGCCGTCGGAATACGTTTCCCCCATGATGAAGAACACGCGGACGAGACTGGCGGCCGCCCTGCTCGGGATCGCCCTCATCGCCTCGCCGGCCCCGGCGGACTGGGGACGCATCGAGCTCGTCGGAGCGGAGATCTTCGGAGTGGACCAGGCGCACTCCTCGATCGGCTTCACGATCGGCTTCCTGGGCGTCACGAAAGTCCGCGGCGCCTTCCGCAGCTACGCCGCGGCGATCCTCTTCGACGAGAAGGAGCCGACCCGGTCCTCGGCCACCGTCGTGATCGACGCGGGCTCCATCGACACGGGCCTCGAGGGGCGCGATAAGGACCTGAAGGGCCCGGCGTTCTTCGATGTCGAGAAATACCCGAAGATCGTCTTCACGAGCCGCTCCATCGCCAGGACCGGCCCGGACCGCTACGCCGTCCGGGGGACCCTCGAGATTCGCGGCGTCGCCCGCGAGATCGAGATCCCGATGACGCAGACGGTCCCCCGAATGGCCGACTCCGCCTGGGGCAATATGCGCGTTGGCGGTGAGGGCGCGGTCAGGATCAAGCGCACCGACTTCGGGATCCTCGGCGGCGACTTCTGGGGCAAGAAGGCCCTCTCCGACGAGGTGGAAATCGAGATCGCGATCCTGGGCAACCGTTTCAACTTCGACAGGTTCGGCTTCGACTCGCGCGGGAAGCCCTCGATCGGCGCGCCGCTGGCCGAGGCGCTCGAGGCGGGCGGAGCCGCCACCGCGGTCGCGCGGTACCGGGAGCTGAAGGAGAAGAGCCCCGACGGCTACAACTTCGGGGCGGACCAGGTCTCGATCGTGGCCAACCGGGCGCTTCAGCACCGGCGGCTGCCGGAGGCGCTCGCTCTCTTCGAGCTCGCGGCCTCGGAATCGCCGAAGGAGGCGACGCTCCACGACCGGGTCGGCGAAGTCAACGCGGCGCTGGGCAATCGCCAGGCGGCGCTCGCCGCCTACCGGAAGGCGCTGGAGATCGCGCCGCAGAATCCCGAGGCGCTGGAGATGGTCCGAAGGCTGGAGAAGTAGTCCGAGACCCCGGCCCTACTTGAGAGCTAGGTAGATGGTGACGCCGCGGCCTTTGAGCTCGATGCGGTCGGGCTGGATGGATGTGATCGTGAATTCCTCGACGATGGCCCCCGGCGGCAGGACTTTTCCGTTGACCAGGACGATCGGGTTGGTTTCGGACCAGACGATTCCTTCGAGCGTGACTTTTCCGCCTTCCGGGATCACGACTTCGCCGACGTAGGTTCTTCCGTTGACGAGTCCGCCGGGATTCCGGCTCTCCGCGGCTGGAGCGGACGCGGCGGCAGTCGATCGTTCCTCGGCGCGCGGGGCCGGGCGCCTCTCCACGGCGGCGGAGCCCGGCGCCGGACGCGCCGGGGCCGGCGCGCTCTTCGATGCTGTCTTCGGAGCCTCGGCTTTCGGAGCCTCGGCGCGGCCCGGGTCCTTCGGCTTGGCCGCCGCCGGAGGCGGGGGAACCTCGACGGTCTCCAGTTCGATCCTGGGTTTTGGATTCTGGATCTTGGATTGAGCGGCGGCTTGCGATGGCGGCTGACGATTGGAAACCGCGCCCGGACGCAGCGCCAGCCAGTAGAGGGCGGCTCCCGTGGCGGCGAGCAGAAGGAACGCCGCGGCGAAGATCGGCCAGCGGTTGCGTCGGGTCCCGCTCTCCATGACCCACGGGGAGGCGCCGGTGCGCAGCCCGTCGCGTCGGGCCGCCTCGAGCTCCGCTCTCTTCAGGGCTTCGTCGATCAGGCTCACGAGGAGTTGCCCTCGAGCTCGCGGATCGCGCGGCGAACGTGTGCCGCGGTGAGCTTGTCGGTTCCGGTGACGTAACCGCACAGGAGCGTCTTGTCGCAGACCGCGTTGATCAGGCGCGGGACGCCCCCGGAGTAGCCGTAGATGCGCCGCACGGCCCACGGCGTGAAGAGCGGCCGGCCGTTGGAGCCGGCCACGGCGAGGCGATGGCGGATGTAGGCCTCGGTGTCCTCGCGGGAGAGGGGCTTCAAGTGGTAGCGAACCGTGATCCGCTGACGGAGCTGCCGCAGGTTGGACTGCTCGAGCTTGTCGCGCAGCTCAGGCTGCCCCAGGAGCACGATCTGGAGGAGCTTCGACTTCTCCGTCTCGAGGTTGGAGAGCAGGCGCACCTGCTCGAGGAGCTCCCAGTCCAGGTCCTGCGCCTCGTCGATGAAGAGGACGACGTCGTTGCCGATGATCGCCTCGTGGAGGAGGAACTCGTTGAGCATGTCGAGCGAGGAGACCCTGTCGGAGCGGCCGGGGTTCAAGCCGAACTCCGTCAGGATCGTCCGGAGGAGCTGCCCCCTCGTCATGGTGGGGTTCAGGACGAGCGCGGTCCGGTAGGTCGGGCCGAGCTCCTTGAGGATCGCCCGGCAGACGGTCGTCTTGCCGGCGCCGACCTCGCCGGTGATCTGGATGAAGCCCTTGCGCTCCTTGACGCCGAACAGGATGTGGTTGAACGCCTCCCGGTGCCTCTCGGAGAAGAAGAGGAAACGCGGGTCGGGCGTGATGTTGAAGGGCGCTTCCTGGAACCGGTAGAAGTCGTTGTACACCGCGACAGAAAACTCTCTCACAGGCCGGGTTTCTTCCCTCTCCCGGCGGGTGAGATCGGGGTAAGGGCCGCTTAGTCCTTCCGCCGCAACGGGTCACCGGGCGGACGGATGTCCGGTGGATGCGGACATCTGTCCGGGGACGGACGGACGGGATTGCCGGGTTTTCGAGGAAATCGAGAGGTTTTCGGGGCCGGCGGCGTGGTCCGGGCGTTGCTCTATCTCCTTCGCGATGATCGAAAACGTCTCCGTGATGGACAAGACGATCGAGAGGCCGCGCGGGCTCTCGCGCGGGATGTGGATCGCCCTGATCGCCGCGGGCGCCCTGCTCGTCCTGCTGCTGATCGCCCTGCCGACGATCCGGCGGTGGTCGCGCGCCGATCGCTCCGTCGCGGCGTCGCAGGTTCGCATCGGCGAGGTCACCCGCGGGACGCTCGTGCGCGACACCTCGGCCGACGGCCGGATCGTCGCCGCCCTCCACCCGACGCTCTTCACGCCTTCGGCCGGGATCGTGGCGCTCGCGGTCAAGGCCGGCGACTCCGTCTCGAAAGGGCAGGCGCTGGCGAAGGTCGAGAGCCCGGAGTTGAAGAGCAAGCTCGCGCAGGAGCGGGCGACGCTGGCCTCGGCGAAGTCCGCGCTCGACCGGCAGAGGATCGACGCCCGCCAGGACGCGATCAAGAACGCGCACGCGGTGGACCTGCTGGAAGTCCGCCTCCAGGCCGCGCGGCGGCTTCTGGAGCGGGCCCAGCGGGCGTTCGACGAGGGAATCCTCAACAAGACCGACTACGAGAAGGCGAAGGACGACGTCCAGATCGCGGATCTGGAGCTGAAGAACGCGAGGGAGACGGCGAGGCTCGCCGTCGAAACGGCCGACTTCGACATCCGGAGCCGGCAGCTCGCGCTCGACCGCCAGGCGGCGCTGTCCGAGGAGCTGCAGCGGCAGGTCGAGGCGCTGACGATCTCCGCGCCCTTCGACGGGATCGTCGCTTCCCTGGCCGTTCAGGACCGCGACTCCGTCCCCGCCAACTCGCCCATCGCGACGGTCGTGAACCTCTCGAAGTTCGAGGTCGAATTCACGCTTCCGGAAAACTACGCGGCCGAGGTCTCGCCCGGGACCTCCGCGCGGATCTTCTACGAGGGGACGGATTACCCCGGCCACGTCACGGCGATGTCGCCGGAGATCCGCGACAGCCAGGGGCACGGGACCGTCGTCTTCGACGGCGCGCCGCCGGCGAACCTGCGGCAGAGCCAGCGCGTCTCCGTCCGCATGGTCTTCGAATCGAAGCCCGACGTCCTGAAGGTGCCGCGCGGACCGTTCCTCGAGAGCGGCGGCGGCAAGCAGATCTACGTCGTCGAGAACGGCATCGCGACCCGGCGCGAGATCGCCGTCGGCGCGGTCAGCGTCTCGGAGGTCGAGATCCTGCGCGGGCTGGCGAAGGGCGACAAGGTCATCCTGTCCGACATGGCGGAGCTGGGCGGCGCGAAGACCGTCCTGGTCCGCAACTGACTCCGATGCGACTCACCTCGCCGTGCTGCTTTTGAAAACTCTCTTCCGAGGCCGGGCAGCCGGATGTCGACGGCGAGATTCTCTGACTAGCCCGGCCTCGCTAAAGGAGTGAACCAGACATGCTGTCCATGCGCAACATCCGGAAGATCTACCGGACCGACCTGATCGAGACCCACGCGCTTCACGACGTCTCCGTGGACGTGAGGGCGGGGGAGTTCGTCGCGATCATGGGGCGCTCGGGCTCCGGCAAGACGACGTTCCTGAACATCGCCGGCCTGCTCGACACCTTCGAGTCGGGCTCCTACCACCTGGACGGGCAGGACGTCTCGAGCCTCTCCGACTCGGAGATGTCGCGCATCCGCAACGAGAAGATCGGGTTCATCTTCCAGAGCTTCAACCTGATCCCGGACCTGGACGTCTTCGACAACGTGGACGTGCCGCTCCGCTACCGGCGCCTCCCGGCCAGGGAGCGCCGCGAGCGGATCGAGCGGGCAGTCGAGATGGTCGGCCTCCTCTCGCGGCTGCGGCACCTTCCGGCGCAGCTCTCCGGCGGGCAGCAGCAGCGCGTGGCGATCGCGCGCGTGCTGGCGGGAGAGCCGAGGCTGATCCTCGCCGACGAGCCGACGGGGAACCTCGACACGCTGATGTCGCGCGAGGTCATGGACCAGCTGGAGAAGATCAACGAGGCCGGCACGACGATCGTCATGGTCACGCACACGCCGGAGTGCGCCTCGCGGGCTTCGCGCCAGATTCATCTCTTGGACGGCGAGGTCGTGGACCTCGCGGCGCTCCCGCCGGAGAGCCCGGCCGGGCGGACGGCGGCGAGCCTCGCGGCGACGCTGCGGTGACGGACCGGAAAACCGGAGGAGAAGAGCCGTGATTTTTCACAATGTTCGCATCGCCTGGAAGAGCCTGAAGCGGAACCGGTCGCTCTCGGTCCTGATCGTGGCGGGAATCGCGCTGGGCATCGCCGTCTCGACGACCTTCGCGACCGTCCGCCACTCCTTCGCCAAGGACCCGGTCCCGTCCAA
>DATFWF010000166.1:0-35269 GCA_035259605.1 Thermoanaerobaculia bacterium | reverse complement strand
CGTCCGCCGGGTCGGAATCGCGCGCTCGCGCAACCACGTAGTCTGCCAGCCGCGCTTCGCGGCCGTCTCCGACCTGCCACTCGGTCATCAGGTGCCGGGTTCCGAACGCCAGCCGCCAGAACGACCAGCGAAGAAAGGGGATCCTTCTCCAGTTCAACGCCGTCTCACCTCCGTTAGAGCCCCTGTCCGCCGGGAAGAACATCACAACGAATTCCGAGGATCTGCGTCCACCGGCTCCAGCGCCCGGCTAAGGCGCGCTGCGCGATGCCACGACCTGCAACCATTCGAGCACATCCGTCCCGTCCCCGCTCGGGGAGGGTTGAAGAATCCTCTCCCCGAGATGCTGCCGCATTAGCTCGGCCCGGCCCGCGTTGAAGAAATACCTCTCCGCCTGGTCGTCCATGTACCACCAGTCAGCCTCCAGGTCCACCTCGGCGGCCCGCAGCCACGGGTCCAGGATGAGTCGAGTGAGTCGGCGGAACCAGGTTTCGTCCAGGAATACCCCGCGGCAGAGAGCGAAAATCGCAGCGAGTCCGTCGTACTCCGGCCGCACCGTCCGGAGAGTCCGAATGACCTCGACGAAATTGCCCACGCAAACGAGCTCGTCGATTCGAGCCTCGCGAATTGCCCTCTCAAGACGCCCTCGAGCGAGGGCGGGCTTTGGAAGTCCGGTGTCGAGGACGAGGAGCGTGCCGTCAATATCGAAGTAAAGCTTGCGCACAGGCTGTCGTTCTAACGGCGCGCGGCAACGGCGCGATCGGAGATTCGTTCTCGCGGCGGAATTATCGCGCGGTAGCGTCTCCGGAGAGGACAAGTCCAGGCGTCTGGAGCGCCATGTTGACGTGGACCGCCCAGGCCGGAGAGGTCAGGTTGTTGTCCGTGCCGGAGGTGTAGGGCGTTGTCGGGTTGCCCTGGATCGCGATGTCGAGGTTGGCGAGCACGTCGATCCAGCCCGTTCCCTGCGTGCCGCCGGACTGGCCGACGTCCGCCTTGACCTCGCCGTTCTTGCCGCCGGTTGAGTCGATCAGGATCGTCGTGCGCGGATCTGACACCCCGTCGAGGAGGGGGTCAATGGGACGTTGGGGGGCTCGGGGGACCGCAAGGGTCCCCGCTTCAGAGAGTCGTCAGCGCGGCTCTCTACCGATCGAGGCCCGGATCTCCGGCGACGAGCCGGGGAGCGAACCGGCGAGCCCTCCCGTCAGCTCCAGGAGCCTGACGCGGGCGGCCAGAAGCCCCTGAACCGCCGAGGCCTCCTCGTCCTCGGCCTCACCCAGGGCGATCTCGCGAAGCTCGACGGCGTCGGGTTCCCCGCGCCCCTCGTCCGCGAGCGCCCGGGCGACGCGGAGCTCTTCCCGTGCGACGGCGGAGGCCCGGCCGGAGAGTGAAGCCTCGGCACCGGCGCGGACGAGGTCGGTCTCGGCGCGCCGCACGGAGAGCTCGAGCTCCTTCTCGCGGAGGCTCCGCGCCGCCTCGGCGCGCGACAGCCGCGAGCGGGCCGTCACCCGCTGCTCGGCGAAGCGCCCGCTCGACCAGAGCGGAAGGATGATCGAGACCCCGATGGTGAAGTTGTTCTCCTTGAACTTCACGAAGTACTGGTCGAAGTTGTTGTAGCTCGCGAGGCGCAGGTACTGGGCTTCGGCCTCGACGATCGGCCGCCAGGTCCTTTCCGCGAGCGTCGCGGACCGCTCGAGAGCGGCGATCCGGTCCGACGTCGCCTTCAACTCCGGATCGGCCGCCCGGGCCTGCGCGAGGTGGTCGCCCGCGGCCGCGTCGCGGAAGGCTTCCCGCGGGTCCTCGGAGAGGACGAGCGCGCGGCCGGAGGGCCAGTCGATCAGCTTCGAAAGCTCCAGGCGGTCGAGGTCCAGCTCGGCCTGCGCGTCGAGGAGCTTTTGCTTGGCCCTCGCGACCTGGAGCCCCGCGCTCTCGACCTCGAGGTCGGTGCGGCGGCCTTCGCGGCGCAGGGCCGAGGCGCGGCGAAGCACGGCCTCGCGGGCTTCGACGCGGCGCCGGGCGTTCTCGACCTTCTTCTGTCCCGTCCAGACCCGGGCGTAGGACATCGTCGCGGCGCGGGCCGCCCCGGCGGAGGCCCTGGCATAGGCCCCGCGCGCCTCGGCCGCGGCAGCCTCGGCGTCGTAGACGAGAGCGCGGCGGGACGGGTCATACAGAGTCTGCCGGACCTCGAACCCGAAGATCGCCGGCACCTGCCCCGCGACCTGCACCGGGAGGCCCGAGGAGTAGCCGGGCGTCGTCGAGATCGAGGCGAACGGCTTCAGCTCGTCCCTGGAGAGCCGCGCCGAGGAGAGCGCCTCGTCCGCCTCCGCCCGCGAGACCGCGACCTCCGGCGCGTGCTCGAGCGCGAGCTCCACAGCGCGCCGCACGGTCAGCGCGTCGCCGGGGGGCGCCTGGGCGATAGCCGGGGAGGCGGCGGCCAGGACGAGGGCCGCGGCGAGCGGGTTGGCGGATCTGCGGTTACTCATAATGAAGAGCCTCCGTCGGGTTCAGGTTGGCGGCGCGGTACGCCGGCACCACGCCGAAGATGAGCGTGACGGCGCACGAGAAGAGGAACGCGAGCAGGGCCGAGAGGCCCGACACGCGGATGAGCACGCTCTGGATGAAGGGGCGCAGGAGAAGCGGAAGCCCCAGCCCCACGGCGACGCCGATCATCGAGCCGATCGCCCCGAGCATCAAGGCCTCGAGCAGGAATTGCCGGAGGATGTCGCTCCTGCGGGCGCCGACGCTCATCCGCACTCCGATTTCCCGAGTGCGCTGCTCGACGGAAGCCAGCAGGATGTTCATGATGCCCACGCCCCCGACGACCACCGAGACCGCAGCGGCCACGATGAACGCGGCGATCAGGCCGAAAGAGATCGTGCGGGCCACCCGGATGACGGTCGTCATCGTCTTGACCTTGAAGACGGAGCCCTGGTGATGGCGGTCGCGCAGCAGCTCCTCGACCGTAGCCGCCGCGTGCGGGATCTCGGAGAACTCGCGGGCCTCGGCGAAGACCGTGTCCACGCGCCGGGTCGGCGTGTAGAACCACGCGACGGTCACCGGGATGAAGATCGAGTAGGGCGTGACCTCGCCCTGGCCCATCGTGTCCACCGGCTTGTCGAACTCGCCGACGACGTGGAACGTCATGCCGAGGGTTCGGAGGGTGCGGTCCGAGCTCCCCTCACCCCGGCCCTCTCCCGCGAGGAGAAGGGGAGGAGCCTCGTTGCCGAAGAGCTCCTTGTAGAGGGCGGTGCTCACGACGCAGACCTTCGAGCGCTGGATCACGTCGTCCTCGTCGAGGAATCTCCCGCGCAGGATCCGGACGTTCTTGCGGACCGAGGTGTAGTTGGGCGTCGTTCCGAGGACCGCGACGTCGGCGGCCTTCGACAGGACCGAGACCGTGCCGTGGAGCTCGACCAACGGAGTGACTCCGGAGAAGAGGTCGGAGCGCGCCTCGATGGCCTTGACGTCGCCGTCGGTGATCTGGTCCTCGGTGGTGCGCGACACGCCGGCGGTGACCGTTCCCTCGTAGCTCGCCCAGACCAGGTGCGACCCGACGCCCTCGATCTGGTTCATGACGAAGGTCCGCCCGGTCAGCCCGAGCGCCACGATGATGATGATCGCCGCCGTCCCGACGACGAGGCCCGCGAGCGTCAGCGCCGTCTGGACCGGATGGGTCCGGAACCGGTGGACCGCGGTCTCGAAGGTCTCCCGCGTGAACATGCGGAACGGACCGTCAGGAGCGCGCCGGGGTCACGTTGACGCGGACGCCGTCGGAGATCGGGACGGTCCCCGGAAGGACGAGGGTGTCGTTCTCGGAGACGCCGCCGGCGATCTCGACGTCGTTGATGCCGATCAGGCCGACCGTCACGTCGCGGCGCCGCGCGCGGCCGTCCTCAAGGCGGAAGACATAGCGCTTGTCGCCGTCGCGGAAGAGAGCGGCCCGCGGGATCGCCAGGGCGCCCTTCTTCTCCCCGGTGACGATCTGCGCGTTGACCGACGCGTTGGGCGGCAGCGACCGGGCGGGATCGGCGATCTCTCCGATCACCTCCCCGACCTCGCGCCCTCCGGTCTCCCGCACGCCGGGCGAGACGGAGAGGACCTTCCCCTCCCACCGGCGCTCGGGGAGCCCGTCGAAGGCGATGACGAGACGCTGGCCGACGTGGACCCGCGGCAGGTCCGGCTGATCCACGCGGATCCGGACGCGCAGGTGCGCCGGGTCGGCGACGCTCGCGACGAGGTCTCCGGCTTTGACGGTCTCGCCGGTCTTGCGCGGCAGGCCGTAGACGGTGCCCGCGGCCGGGGCCCGCACCGTCAGCGCCGCGACCCGCCGTTCGAGCTGCTCAGCGGAAGCGCGCGCGAGCTGGAGCCGGGACCCGCCCGCCTCGCCCCCCAGCGACGCGAACTTCGCTTCGGCGGTCCGCAGCCGTTCCAGGGCCTGCCGGTAGGCGAGCTCGTCGTTTTCCAGCGTGGCCCGCGAGATCGCCGATTCCTTGATGAGGCGCGAGTCCGCCTCGAACACTTCCTTCGCGTGCGCGGTCTCGCGCCGCGCCTGCTCAAGGTCGCCCGCGGCGCGAACCTTCTCCTCGGCGAGCTCCGCCGCGGAGGAGCGGGCGGCGAGCGCCGACTGCGAAAGCTCCGGGCTCTCGAGGACGACCAAGGGCGCGTCTCTGGCGACCTGCTCGCCCTCCTTCGCCGGAATCGAGGCGACCGTTGCGGCCTCCGGCGCTCGCAGCTCTCCGCCCGGCGGGGGCTCCAGGCTCCCCTCGGCGAGGATCGGGACGACCAGGTCCTTGCGGGCGGCGCGTGCCGTCGAAACCGGGGTCCCGGATGGCCCCCGGAACGCGACGACCGCCAGCACGATCGCGAGGACGACCGCCATGCCGATCGCCCAGCGCCAGGGCATGCGGAAGTCCGCTTCCCCGGTCATTCGTTCCCGGATCGTCGCAGCGACCGGATCTCCTCCTCGGCCTCCTCCTCCCCCTCGTAGTAGTCGAGCCCGGAGTGGTCGAGGACTTCCTCGCCGACGAGGATGCGCAGGGTGTTGGAAAGTTTCAGGTGCTGGATGAAGAGGTCGTGTTCGGGCTTCAAGTCCGGGCGCGACATGGGCGACTTGAAGTAGAAGGAGAGCCACTCCTGGATGCCGGCGAGGCCCGCGCGCTGCGCCAGGTCCAGGAAGAGCGTCAGGTCGAGCACGACCGGCGCGGCGAGGATCGAGTCGCGGCAGAGGAAGTTGACCTTGATCTGCATCGGCTGGCCGAGCCACCCGAAGATGTCGATGTTGTCCCAGCCCTCCTTGGCGTCGCCCCGCGGCGGGTAGTACTCGATGCGGACCTTGTGGAAGTAGTCGCCGTAGAGCTCCTGGTACATCTCCGGCTGGAGGATCGCGTCGAGCACCGAGACCTTCGACAGCTCCTTGGTCCGGAACGAGCCGGGGTCGTCCAGCACCTCGCCGTCGCGGTTGCCGAGGATGTTGGTCGAGAACCAGCCCTGCAGGCCGAGCATCCGGGCCTTCAATCCCGGCGCGATGATCGTCTTCATCAGCGTCTGGCCGGTCTTGAAGTCCTTGCCGGCGATCGGGACGCCGGAGTCCTTCGCCAGCGCGGAGAGGGCCGGGATGTCCACGCAGAGGTTCGGCGCGCCGTTGGCGAAGGGGATGCCGGACTTGATCGCGGCGTACGCGTAGATCATCGAGGGAGAGATCTCGGGGGCGTTCTTCTCGAGCCCGTTCTCGAAGGCCGCGATCGTCTCGTGGACCGGCGCCTGCGCGAGGTACGTCTCCGTCGAGGCGCACCACACGGCGACCACGCGGTCGATCTTGTTTGCGGAGCGGAAGTCGTCCATGTCGCGCATCAGGGCTTCGGCGAGGTGCCTCTTCGTCGCGCCGCTCTTGACGTGCCTGCCGTCGAGGTTGCGGACGTAGGCTCGGTCGAAGACGCCCGGCCAGGGAGCGAGCGCCTCGAGCTCCGGGCGGACCTTCTCGAGGAGGTCGCCGGGGAGGACGCCGGCGGATTTCGCCGCTTCCCACGCGTTGTCCGGAAAGATGTCCCACGCGCCGAAGACGAGGTCCTTGGGCTCGGCCAGCGGCACGAGCTCCTTGATCGGGACGAACCGCGGGTGGGTGCGCTTGCCCAGCCGCATCTTCTGCATCTGCGTCACGGAGCCGAAGGGGCGAGCCAGGCCCTTCTCGATCAGCTTGACTCCGGCGATGAGCGTCGTCGAGACCGCTCCCAGCCCCGGCAGCAAAACGCCCAGGCGTCCCGTGGGCGGGGCGATGTCCTTTTCCAGCTCCGGGTAGAAGGAGGTGCGGTCGCTCATGAGGTCTCCTGCTTCTCAAGATTATGAACCGCCCCGGCGGCCGGGGATTCCCGCCGTCCTCGCCGCGAAAGGACCGCCAGCAGGAGGAAGTACACCGGGGAGCCGGCGGCGGCGAGCGCCAGGAACCAGCGCTGGAGTCCCAGGGCGGAAAGGATCACGACCAGGTAGAGGAAGTCGCGGCCTGCCAGGGCTTCGGCCACCCTCGCGAAGGCGGAGTCGGTGCCGGTCGTGACCCCCGTGTAGAGGGGCCCTTCCTTGGCCGCGGTCATCGTGCGGCGGAAGACGAGGCCGGCCGAGAGGAGCGTCCCGGCGACGGCGGACGCGCCGAGGAGGAGCGGCCAGGCCCGGCCGATCTCGCGCGCCCACGCGATCGAGATGGCGGCGAAGAGGGCGGAGTGGACGACGTTGTCTCCCCAGAAGTCGAGCACGCCGCCCAGGCGCGACTCCCGGAGCTTCAGGCGGGCGAGCTCGCCGTCGCAGCCGTCGAGGATCGAGTGCGCGAGCACCAGCAGCGACCCGACGAACGGCACCCAGCGGACCGGCGAGAGAAAAAGCGCCGCGCCGAAGATCCCGATCGCGACGCTGATGAGCGTCATCTGGTTCGGCGTCACGGACGTCGAGGCCAGCCTCCGCGAGATCGCCAGCGAGATCTTCCGCTCGACGTGCCGCGACATGAACCCTTCCGAGTCCTTGATCAACCCCGAGAGCAGCCACCGCTCGGCCTTCCGAAGATCCCCGGGCTCTCCGATGACGAAACGGTCGTCGCTCGAGAGAGTTCCGGGAGGCCCCGAGGACAACCTCGCGACGGTCTCGGTCGCCTTCTGCTTCCCGCGAGACAGGAGCGCGGAGACGACGTCTTCGGGCCTGTCCGTTTCCAGCACGGCCGCGCATCCCGGATCGACTTCCACCGTTCCCGGCTCGAGGGGCATCTCCCGCAGTTCCCTCAACCACTTTTTCTCCGGAACCACTGACGAAGAAAGAACGACCAGCCTCCCCGCCCGGATCTCCTCCCCGTCGTGCCGCAGGGGAGGGGCTTGCCCGGTCGAGCCCCGCGCGTCTTCGACGACGACCCGCTCGAACCCCGCCCGCTTCCCGACGAGCTCCGCGCGCCGAAGAAGCGTCAACCCGAGAAGCCGCGTCTCCGGATCGACGCCCCCCTCGTCACGCGCGATCCAGAGCGTCGCCGTCACGTCGAAACCTCTTCGCGGACGATGGCGACCGCCTCCCCGCCCCGCGCGCTCGGCTCGCGCGCTCCCTCGATCGCGTCCAGGCACAGGAAGGCCTCTTCGAGCGTCGCCCGCGAGCCGCCCCCGGAGCGGGCTTCCTCGAGGAAATTCTCCGCGACCGGCGCGAACCATTCCGGGTGCTGCGATCCCTCCGACAGCGACTGGGAAAATTCCAGCCGCTCGCCGAGGCACTCGAGGACGCTTCCGTCGATGCGAAGCGTCCCCCGCGTCCCGGTCACTTCGACGCGATTTCTCCTCTCGTCCGCGGCCCACGTCAGGAAGATCTCGGCCCGGGCGCCTCCGGCCGTCTCGAGCGCGATCTCGGCCGTGTCCTCGAGCGCCCACTCGCGGTGCTTCCGCGTCGAGAGCCGCCCCGCCACCCGCGCCGGCCGCTCCGGCAGCCAGCCACAGACGACGTAGAGCGCGTGCCACCCGTGGTCCATCAGGACGCCGCCTCCCGCGACGGCCGGGTCCACGCGCCAGTTGACCTCGCCCTCCGACGCCGCGGCGGCCGGCTTCCGGCGGAGCGTCTCCCAGCGGCAGGAGCGCACTTCTCCGAGGACCCCGCGCCCGATCGCGTCCTGCGCGGCGGCGAGGATGGGAGCGTTGCGCCAGTTGTGGACGGTCGCCAGCGCGAGTCCCTTGCCCCGCGCCAGGGCGGCGAGCGGGTCGAGCTCTTCGCGGGAGAGCACGAGCGGCTTCTCGCAGAGGACGTGAACGCCGCGCTCCAGGCACGCGCGGATCAATCCCGCGTGCATGGCCGGCGGCGAAGCGATGTCGGCAAAGTGGACGCTCTCGTTGGCGAGAAGCTGCTGCGCCGATCCGTACCAGCGGGCGCCGGGCAGGAGCCTCGAGAAGTCCGCGCGCCCCGCGGGCCTCGGATCGGCCGCCGCGACGATCTCGACGTCGGCCCGCGCCAGCCATCCGGGCAGGTGCCCGCGGACCGCGACGTTGCCCGCGCCGAGGATCGCCCCGCGCATCACCGGAACACCGCTCCGATCGCTTCGTCGAGGATGTCGAGGCCCTCCAGGGCGGTCGCCTCGTCGGTGTTCAACGGGGGGTTGATCCGGATGATCGGGGTGTAGGACATGGCGACGAGGCCGCGCCGCAGGCATTCCTGGAAGAGCTTCTTCGTGTCGTTCTTCGAGACGAGCTTCTTCGTTTTTCGGTCCTGGACGAGCTCGAGTCCCAGCAGCAGTCCCTTGCCGCGCACGTCGCCGATGACGCGGTGCTTCTCCTGCATCTGCTGGAGCCTCCGGAGCATCGCCTCACCGACCCGCCGCGAGTTCTCCACGAGGTTCTCGCGCGTGATGACCTCGAGCGACGCGAGGCCCGCCGCCGAGGCGAGCGGGTTGCCGCCGTAGGAGGAGGAGCTGCCGCTCGGGTTGGAAAACGGCGGATGCGCGGTCAGCGCGTCCGTCGAGACGAGACCCGACAGCGGAAACCCGCCCCCGACGCCCTTTCCGACCGTCATCGCGTCCGGGACGATTCCGTCGTGGTTGACACCCCACATCCGGCCGGTGCGGCCGAAGCCGGTGATCATCTCGTCGGCGATCAACAGCGCGCCGTGGTCCTTCGCGACCGACTGGATCGCCGTGAGGAAACCGGGCGGCGGAATGACGTTTCCGGCGGTTCCCTGCATCGGCTCGATGATGACGGCCGCGATTTGCGACGAGCTCTGGTCGCGGATGACGTCGCGCGCCTTCTCCGCGCAGGCCAGGCCGCAGTCCGGGTAGGTCAGCTCGAGAGGGCAGCGGTAGCAGTACGCGTATGGCGCCGAATAGCAGCCGGGGGTGAACGGCCCGAGCCCCTTCTTGAAATCGCCCCAGAGAAGCGGCAGGACGCCGCCGGTCTTCCCGTGGAAGGCGCCGGTGAACCCGAGGAATTCGTGCTTGCCGCTGGCGGACTTGGCCAGACGGAACGCCGCCTCGACCGCCTCGGCGCCGCCAGAGAAGAGCGAGACGCGGGTCAGCCCCGGAGGCGTGACGCTGCCGAGAAGCTCGAGAAACTTCGCCCGCACCTCCGTCGTGAAGCTCCCGAAGGTGATCTTCTCGACCTGCTCCTTCAAGCGCTGGACATAGTGCGGATGGCAGTGGCCGACGCTTCCGACCGCGATCCCCGCGATGAAGTCGATGTACTCGTTGCCGTCCTCGTCCCAGAGGCGGCTGCCGCGGCCGCGCGCCATCGCGAGTCCCGAGTAGAGGGCGAAGGACTGGAGGCCCGGCGCCATGTGGCGGTTCTCCAGCTCGAAGATCTCCTTCGAGCGCGGCCCGACCTCGTTGTGCTTCCTGGCTTTCCCTTCCGTCGTTCCCGATGTCGTCATTCCTGCACTCCCACCTCGACGTGCCGGCGGTACCGCGCGGCCAGGTACGAGGCGATCTGCTCGGACGCCGTGTCGCGGTAGAGCGCGAAGCTCGGCCAGGCGTTCAGGTCGATGATCACGATCCGTCCCTCCGGCGTGGCGATCGCGTCGCCTCCGAAGACTTCGAGCCCGAGGGCCGCCGCGGCGCGCGAGGCCGCCGAGGCGAGCTCCGCCGGATCGAAGGCGTAGCCCTTCAGGTCCTGGCCGCGGTGGTAGAACCACTGGAACCATCCGCCGCCGTTGTCCCGGGGGACCTCGGGGTCCACCTCGCCGACGCCGTAGTACTTGATCAGGTCTCCCGCGATGTGCTCCTGGACGAGCGCGCGCGGGATCCCGCGCTCCAGCATCCCGCCGAGAGCGTCGCGCAGGCCCGCCGGGTCGGGGGCGTAAACGACGTCGTGCGGCTCGGTCGCGTGGACGTCGCCCCTCTTGACCCAGCAGCCGGCCGGCGATTCGCGGAACTCCGCCTCGCGGGGGATCGGCAGCGAGGTCGGGACCATGACGCTGGCCGGGAACGGGACGCGAAACTTCTCGAAGAGGAGGACGGTCTTGTCGCGGTAGGTGTTGCGGATCGCGGCCGGGGTGTTGACCACGCAGGAACCAGCCCGTTCCCACTCCTCGATCCGGTCGAGGATCGGCAGCCGCTCGCACATGACGAAGAGAAACGGCGGCGGCTCGGGGTCGAACTCCGAGACCTCTTCGGCGGTCTTCAGCTCGACGGCGAAGCCCATCGGCGCGAGCTTCTCGGCGGTCGCGCGCAGGATCAGGGCGTCGTCGGTCTCGCGGCCGGGAGAGTGGGCGAGCTCGCGGTAGATCGCCCAGCAGGCGCGGGAGTCCGGCGCGCTCACGAAGGAATCTCCGTCGCCGCCAGGGACTCGGCCAGCGCCACGTCCTCGCCGCGGTCCACGTCCACGACCTTCTCCATCGAGATGCCGGCGACCGGCTCTTCCCGGTCCACCAGCCAGGAGAGGAACTCGCGCAGCCGGCCGATGCCCGCCGGAGGCGCGAGCGCCCGGACCCGCTCCGGAAAGACGTACAGGCCGGCGGTGACCGCGTTTCCGGAGACGCCCCCGAGCGCCGAGACGCGGCCCGACGCCTCGACGCGGGCCCAGAGCGGTTTCTCGTCGGCGACGAACGGCGTCACGGCGAGGACGGTCTGGTCCGCGGGAGCCGCCTCCGCCCGCCGGACGAAATCGAGGAAGTCGGCGCGCCGGCAGAAGGCGTCCACGGTCGAGACGAGGGCGCGGCCGGGAGGAAGCATCGCGGCGATCTCCCGGAAGCTCTCGTAGGAGGACGCGGTCGTCTTGACCAGCACGCGGATATCCGCTTCGGGAAACTTCGACCTGACGAACGCCGCGCAGTCGGTCTCGGTCTCGTTGAAGATGACGGCGACCGTCTCGATGCCCGCCGCGAGGAAGTTGGAGAGGACGCGCTCGATCAAGGGAACGCCTTCGACGGGAACGAGCGGCTTGGCCATGCTCCAGCCGTCCCCGCGCAGGCGGCTGCCCTCGCCGGCCGCGAGGATTCCTCCCGCGCGGATCTTCCCGGAGTCCAGAGCCGCTTCCAGCTGCGAGAGGCGGGCGATGATCCGGTCTCCCGGGCAGCATCCCGGCGGCGCCTCCGGGTCCGGCGCGAGAAGGACGTGGCGCATCCCGAGCCGGCGCGCTCCCTCCATGTCGCGCTGGCGGGAATCGCCGATGAAGACGGCCTCCTGCGGCTGCGCGCCGAGCTCCCGCAGGGCGGCCCGGAAGATTCCCGCGTCGGGCTTGCCGCACCCGACGACGGCCGAATCCACGGCGGCGGACACGTGCTCCAGGAGGCCCGCCTCGCCGCAGATCGCCTCGAGGTTCCCGTAGAAGTTCGAGACGACGGCGAGGCGATACCGCCGCTTCAGGCGCGCGAGGAGCTCCGCGCTCCGGGCGAGGCTCTCCCGGGAGTCGGCGCAGAACCGCCGCGCGACCCGGGCCGCGACGTCCGGGTCCGCGGTCCCGAGCTCCTTCGCGAGGCCGCGAGCGAGAAGCCCGGCGGTCTCGGACAGGGTCAGGCTCGAAGGCAAAACTCCGACGAGCGCGTCATCGGCCGCGTAGAAAGCCCGATCGAAATCCGCGGGCTCCACCGTCTCGCCTTCGGCGATCCAGAGCCGGTGGAACCTCTCCTTCCACGGGACCCCGTCGGAATCCAGCGTCCCGCCAAAATCGAAGAGCAGAGCCTTCGTCTTCAATTTCGCCTCTCTCCCGCCATCGCCTCTTTCGCCTGCCAGTGGAAGAACGCCGCGAACCCCGGGACCGTCCAGACGAGCTCCCGGCCGCGGCGCACGAGGCTGTACGCCGCTCCGGGCCCCGCGGCGAGGCCCAGCAGCAGGAAGACGCCGACCCGGATTCCCTCGGCGGTCCCGATGCGGGCGGGAATCAGAAGGAACATGTTGTTCAGAGTCATCGCCAGCGCCTCGATCGCGAACGCCGCGTCCCAGCCGGCGCCCGGCGAGAGGAGCTGCAGGACGATCCAGGTCTCCAGCAAGCCGCCGCACCAGCCCAGGGAGCACCACGCCGTCGAAGCGGCGTAGCGCCCGAGGCGGCGCGAGTAGAAGTCCCGGATCCGATCGTCGAGGTCCTGCGCGGGCCGGTGCAGCCATTCCAGGCGCCGGGCGAGAAACTTCCAGCGCGAGAGCAAGCGGACGGCCGGCGAGTAGGTCCCGCGCCGCAGCGCCCAGGTCAGGGCGAGAAGCCCGGCGCCGAGCGCCACCACGCCCGCGATCGCGGCGAGCTTCGCGGCCAGGGGCATCGAGAAGCGCGCGAGCGCCACGCCGACTCCGGCGGCGATGAAGAGCCACTGCGCGAGCATGTCGGCGTGCTTGTGGATCGTCAGCGAGGCGACGGCGGAGCGGGTGCCGGAGATCCCCGCAAGCATCTTCGCCTTGACCGGCTCTCCCGCCACGCCTCCGGGAGCGACGTAGTTGAAGGAGTCGCCGGCGAGATAGACGGCGAAGAGCTTCAACAGGCCCGGCCTCCGCGGGCCGGGCTCGAAGAGGACCCACCAGCCGGCCGCGAAGGCGAGCTGCGCCGCGGCGTAGATCGCCACGAGGGCCGCGAACCATCCGCCGATGCGCGCGAGGTTCGCCGAGACGGCCGGCCATCCGACCGTCCTGAAGACGAACAGAGCCGCGGCGAGCCCGACGGCGAGCAGCGCGATCCGCAGGCCGCGCCGGGGCCGGGGGGCCTCCCGTGGAGCCTCCGGGGGCGCCTGCGCCGCGCCGTCCAATTCCAGTCGCGAGGGGGTGGCCACTCTTGTGCCGCGGCCCTCAGCGCAACGCGGGAAGGCTCGCCTTGACGAGATCCTTCAGCTCGTTGGGGAGCGGGAAGTTCACGTCTTCCTTGACGGTCTCGAACTCCTCGACCTTCCGGACGCCGAGCTTCTCGCGGGCGTACTCGACGACTTCCTGCACGAGGATCTCCGGAGCCGACGCGCTCGCCGTGAGTCCGAGGACCCGGGCGCCCGCGAGCCACTCCGGGCGGATGTCGGTCGCCCTCTCGATCAGGTACGACGGCACGTTGTGCGCGCGGCCGACCTCGCAGAGCCGCAGGGAGTTCGAGCTGTTGGGCGCGCCGAGCACGAGAAGGACGTCCACGTGCGGCGCCATCGCCTTGACCGCGTCCTGCCGGTTCTGTGTCGCGTAGCAGATGTCGCCCTTGGCGGGATTGACCATGGCGGGGAAACGCCGCCTCAGGACCTCGACGATCTCGTGCGTGTCGTCGAGCGACAGGGTCGTCTGCGTCAGGTACGCGACCCTGGAGGGGTCGGGTACCTGGACTTCCTCGGCTTCCTGCCGGGTGCCGACGAGCTGGATCGCCCCGGGCGCCTCGCCGAGCGTTCCGATCGTCTCGTCGTGCTCCTCGTGGCCGATCAGGATGATCGTGTAGTTCTTCCGCGCGTAGTGGATCGCCTCCAGGTGCACCTTCGTGACGAGCGGGCAGGTGGCGTCGATCGTCTTCAGCTTCTTGCGCCGCGCCGCGTCGCGCACCGTCGGGGACACGCCGTGGGCCGAATAGATCAGCCACGAAGAATCCGGCACTTCGTCGACTTCCTCGACGAAGATCGCGCCCTTGGCGCGCAGCTCGTCCACGACGTATCGGTTGTGGATGATCTCCTTGCGGACGTAGACCTTGCCGTCGCAGACCTCGAGGGCCCGCTCGACGACGTCGATCGCCCGGACGACGCCGGCGCAGAAGCCGCGCAGGCCCGCGACCAGGAGCTTCTCGACCCGGGCGTCCGGCGGGGCGGAGGAGGCGGTCACCATGTCACCGTCTCCGCGAGCTTCTCCTCGCTCTTGCGGCCCCGGCCGCCGGGCGCCGCGGCGCGGCCCGCGAGCTCGGGATAGAGCTCCAGGACCTTCTCGACGACCCCCGGAGCGTCGAGCTTGAGATTGCGCCGCTGAATCGCCTGCGGGCTGTGCTCGATGAACTGGTCCGGGATCCCGTGAAACCGGAGCTTCTCGGCCGGCAGCCCCGCGGCATGGAACGCCTCCAGGACGGCGCTGCCGAACCCGCCGGCGGCGAGGTGCTCTTCGAGCGTCAGGACGCGCGGCGCCATCGCCGTGATCTTCCGCAGCAGCTCCGTGTCCACCGGCTTGGCGAAGCGGGCGTTGGCGACGCCGCAGTCGACGCCGGCCTCGGCGAGCGACTGAGCCGCCTCGAGAGCGACCGGGACCATCGAGCCGTAAGCGAGGAGCATGACGTCCTTGCCGGGCCGGACGACCTCTCCGGTGCCGATCGGGATCTGCCTGAGCTCCTGGTCGAGCGGGACGCCGTTGCCGAGTCCCCGCGGATAGCGCAGCGTGAACGGCTTGCCCGACTCGATGGCCGTGTGGAGGAGATGCTGGAGCTCGTTCTCGTCCTTCGGCGCCGCGACGACCATGTTCGGGACGCAGCGCGTGTAGCTGATGTCGAACATGCCGTGGTGGGTCTTGCCGTCGTCGCCGACGAGGCCGGCGCGGTCGGCGCAGATCGTCACGGGGAGCGACTGGAGGCAGACGTCATGGATCAACTGGTCGAAGGATCGCTGGAGAAACGTCGAGTAGATGGCCACGACCGGCTTCCATCCCGCCTTCGCCATCCCGGCCGCCATCGTGACCGCGTGCTCCTCGGCGATGCCGACGTCGTACACGCGGTCGGGGAAGCGCTTCTTGACCTCGACTAAGGCCGTGCCCTCGAGCATCGCGGCGCTGATCGCGACGATGCGCGGGTCCTTCTCCATCTTCGCCAGGAGCGTCATCGCGAAGACCTGCGAATAGGTGTAGCGGGCGCCGGGGCCCGCCGCGGGGGAGGGAGTGCCGGGCTGGTGGAACTTGGAGGGGTTGTCCTCGGCGAGCTTGTAACCGCGCCCCTTGTGCGTCAGGACGTGGAGGACGACCGGCGTGCCTTCTCCGGAAGTCTCCTTGACGGTCCGCATCGCTTCTTCCAGCTCCTCGAGGTTGTGGCCGTCCACGGGTCCCAGGTATTGAAGGCCCATCTCCTCCCAGATGAGATTCGGGAAGAAGAGGCCTTCGACCGAGGTCTTGACCTTGCGTGCGACCTTCCAGGCCTCTTCGCCCAGCGGGAGCTTCGAGAGGATCTTGTGCCCGGCCTCCGTCAGCTTCCCGTACTTGGGGTGGAGCATGAAGCGGTTTCTCCAGTGGGCGAGCCAGCCGACGTTCTCGGAGATGGACCAGCCGTTGTCGTTGAAGATCACGACGAGGCGCCTGGGCTTCAAGTGGACGATGTTGTTCAGGGCTTCGTAGCTCTCCCCGCAGGTCAGGGCGCCGTCGCCGACCACGACGACGACGTGGGGCTCGTCGGGATCGTTCTGCGTCGCGATCGACATACCCAGCCCGTAGGAGAGGCCGGTTCCGGCATGGCCGGCGGCGAGGGTGTCGTGGGTGCTCTCCTTCGGCTCGGCGAAGCCGGACAGGCCGCCGGGGGTGCGAATCGTCGGGAACTTGTCCCGCCGCCCGGTGACGAGCTTGTGGGTGTAGCACTGGTTGGAGGTGTCCCAGACGATCCGGTCCTTCGGGCTGTCGAAGGCGCGGTGGAGCGCGAGGGTCAACTCGACGACCCCCAGGTTGGAGGCCAGATGGCCGCCGGTCTTGGTGATCGTCTCGACGATCACGCTGCGACACTCCCGAGCCAGGCCCGCGACTTCCTCGAGGCTCAACCGTTTCAGATCCGCCGGTCCTTCGATTTGCGGGAGATAGGGGGACGCGGACGATTTCCTGGCCCCTTTCCGGGAGCTTCCAGGGCTTGGTTTCAAGGTGTTCGACCTCCGTCCAATGGCGGTCCGTTTTGGGATTACCGCACGAATGGGTAAATATATCAGCTTGATTCCTTAAGGGTTTCAGCGAAAGGAGAGTCGCGGACCACATGGAGCCGTTGAAGATCGGATCCGATGAGCATGGAAGGCTCTTTTGCCAGACCTTCATCGACACGCACCGCCCCTTCGAGGCGAAGGACATCGTCTGGCCGACGCTGGACGAGGATGGCCTGAACCGGTTGAAGAACCTGCCCGTCTGGGACGAGGCCGCCCGGACCGAGGCCGCCACGGCGGTCAAGGTCCAGACGCTGGGGGAGACGGAGACCGACCCGATCCTGAAGGAGGCGATCGCCCTCCAGGGCTACGAGGAGGGGCGCCACGCCGAGATCATCAACTTGCTGACGAAGACCTACGGCATCCCGACCGCCGCCTACGGGGAGCCGGAGAGGCCGAAGAACCCGACCTGGACCTTCCTGCGGACGGGGTACGGCGAGTGCCTCGACTCGTTCTTCGCGTTCGGCCTCTTCGACATCGGCAAGCGCACCGAGTACTTCCACAAGGACATCGTGGATCTCTTCGACCACATCATGCAGGAGGAGGCGCGGCACATCCTCTTCATCGTCAACTGGGCTGCGTACCTGCGGGCTCGGCGGCCGCTGCCGCTGCGGCCCGCGTTCGACGCGCGCCGGGCCTGGAACATCGTCGCGCAGGCCTTCGACCGGGTGAAGGGCGCGATGCAGATGGCGGGGGGCAACGGAGACGGCGAGAAGAACGGCAACGGCGCCGGCGAGCCGAAGAAGGGGGCGCAGGACGGCTTCACGCTGAAGAGCCACAGCGCGTTCGGCGACTTCAAGCTGCGGTCCTTCCTGGAGCTCTGCCTCGCCGAGAACGAGCGGCGGCTTGCCGTTTACGACCCGCGCCTGCTCCGTCCCACGCTGGTGCCGGGCACGATCAAGCTCCTCGTCAGGGTCCTCCCCAAAGGCCGGAAGACGGAAGACGGTAGACGGTAGACGGTAGACGAGGCGTGAAAGAAGCGGCGAGAGCCTTCTCGTCTTCCGTCTTTCGTCTCCCGTCTCACGACTGACATGGGGAACGACCTCGTCAGCGCCTGCATCTTCTGCGCGGGCCTGCTTCTCGGGACGAACCTGCCGCCTCCGCCCGGGTACCACGTGGAGGCGGGCTTCGCGTACGCGACGGCGGCGCGGCGCTTCGAGACGCCGCAGGGTGGCGAGGACGTCTCCGACGTCACCCCGAAGTTCGTCCTCATCGGGTTCGGAGGCGCCCGGCAGCCGGCCGACGGGATGGGCGCGGGGACGCCGGAGGCCGAATGGCGCGCCCGGGTGGCGCTCGGCCCGTCTCATGACGAGCAGTCAGAGACCCCGTACTCGATCACCAACACCAACGCGACCGGGACGGGACGCTACGAGAACTACGCGCTGGTCCTTCGCTACCCGCTGACTTCCCGCGGGTCGATCGAGACCGGGTTCTCGCGGCGCTTCCAGACCTCGACGGACCTGATCAACATCGGCCAGGAGCGGCTGGTCTTCACCGAGGAGCGGGTGCTGTCGGCCGAGCGCGTGGACGTCGGGATCGGATGGCGGCAGCGTTGGAAGGGGTTCGAGGCGGCCGCCTCGGTTCGGTACGTGCGCCCCAACGGGAGCAACGACACCGCCGGCGCCTTCCACATCACCACGGGGGACATCTGGGGCGGGGGGCTGGAGGCACGCGCGCGCCTGGGCGCCTGGACCCTGTTCGCGGCGGGCGAGAGGGAGAGCGGGTCCCTGTCGACGCACGAGGAGAACCGGCCTGACTTCGCCGGCCGGAATTTCGACGAGGACGCGGTCCTGGAGTCCTACCGGATGGGCGTGGGCTGGGAGATCGGCAAGCGCGATTTCTTCTTCCAGGCCGCCTACGACCGCTCGACACTTCCGTTCGTCTCGCTCGCCGTGCTGGGGACCGAGGTCAACGCGTTCGAGGCGGGCTATCACCCCTCCTCGCGGACGAAGGTGTGGCTCCTGGACTTCAACGCGAGGCACGAGTTCATCCCGGGTTTCCGCTTCAAGCTGCTTCTCCGGACCTCCTTCGGCGACGAGACGCTGACCCTGACCGACGCGACCGGCAAGCTCCCGACCCGCGTCCTCGACATCAAGCGCTCCGGGGTCTTCGGCTCCGGCCTCTCCAGCGCCCTCGGAAGCCCCGAAGCCACCCTGGGCTTCGCCGTCGAGCTTTCCCTGCCCCTGAAGGGACCTTAGGCCCCGGTCTGTCGACTGTCGACCGCTCCTCGTACATAATCCACTCCAATTTTGACCCAGGCAAAACGGATTCTCTGCGTGTTCCCGCGCTACGCCCGTTCTTTCGGGACTCTTCACCACGCCTATCCGATGATGCCGCGCGTGAAGGCCTTCATGCCTCCGCAGGGGCTTCTCCTGATCGCGGCGACGCTTCCGAAGGAGTGGGAAGTCCGGTTCGTGGATGAGAACATGACGCCGGCCGCCGCGCGGGACTTCGCGTGGGCCGACGCGGTCTTCGTCACCGGGATGCACGTCCAGCGGGACACCATCCTCGACGTCAACCGCCGCGCCCACGAGCACGGAAAGGTCACGGTCCTGGGCGGCCCGTCGGTCTCCGCCTCTCCGTCCTGGTATCCGGAATTCGACATCCTGCACTTGGGAGAGCTGGGCGACGCGACCCGTTCCCTCTACGCGCGGCTCGCGGAGAGCTGCGAGCGCCCGAAGGAGCAGCTTCGCTTCACGACTGCCGACCGCACGCCCCTCTCGGACTTCCCGGCTCCCGCCTACGGCCTGATCGACATCCAGAAGTACTTCCTCGCGAGCGTCCAGTTCTCCTCGGGCTGCCCGTACCGCTGTGAGTTCTGCGACATCCCCGAGCTCTACGGGCGCAACCCGCGCTTGAAGACACCCGAGCAGGTCTGCCGCGAGCTCGACGCGATCTTCGCCTCGGGGCCGCCGGGGTGCGTCTACTTCGTGGACGACAACTTCATCGCCAACCCGAAGGCCGCGATGGACCTGCTTCCGCATCTGATCGCGTGGCAGCGCAGGACCGGCTACCGGATGCGCTTCGCCTGCGAGGCGACGCTGAACATGGCGCAGAACACGAGGCTCCTGGAGCTGATGCGCGAGGCGTACTTCCACACGGTCTTCGTGGGCATCGAGACGCCCGACGCCGAGGCCCTCCACGGGATGGTCAAGGACCAGAACCTGCGTCTCCCGATCCTCGACGCGGTCCGCACTTTGAACTCCTACGGGATGGAAGTCGTCTCCGGGATCATCCTGGGGCTCGACCAGGACACGCCCGACACCGCGGATTCGATCCTCTCCTTCATCGAGGCCTCGAAGATCCCGATGCTGACGATCAACCTCCTCTACGCGCTGCCGAAGACCCCGCTCTGGAGGCGGCTGGAGAAGGAAGGGCGGCTTCTCTCCGACGGCGCGGGAGGCGCGGAGTCCAACGTGAAGTTCCTCCTGCCGCGAGAGGTCGTCCGCAGGAGCTGGTTGAAGTGCGTGACGGAGGCCAACGCCCCGGAGCCGCTCTACCGCCGCTTCCGGCACCAGATCGAGAACACGTATCCCAACCGCTTCAAACCCGGCGCGCTGCTCAAGGTCGAGCGCTCGGACGTCGCCAACGGATTGAAGATCCTCGCCCGCATCCTGTGGCGCGTCGGGGTCCTCGCCGACTACCGGCACGTCTTCTGGCGCATGGCGATCCCGGCCTTGAAGCGCGGGGACGTGGAATCGGTCATCCACGCCGGCCTGGTCGGCCACCACCTGATCCGCTTCGCGCGGGATTGCGGCGAGGGCGTCGGCGAGTACTCGTTCTACTCGGAGGCCGGGTCCCGATCCGCCACCCTCGGCGGCGCGCCGGCGGCCCTGCTACTGGACGGAGCGGAGCTCTAGGCCCAATTCTTCCCGATGGCCTCGAGGCCCGCCCTCGCCAGGTCTTGTCCGGTCATGGCGGGGTGGAACTCCACGTCCGCGCCCAGCTGGAGAAACCACGGCTCGGCGAGCCGGGGAATTTCCGAAACGTCCTTCATGTCCACGATGAGGATCGCGGTCCGCCTCCCGTTCATCTCGACGAAGTAAGCCGCTTCGGGCTTCATCTCCGCGAGGATCCGGTCCATGGTCGCGCCGGCCGTTCCCTTGCGGACGGCCTCGTTGAACGTCGCGTGCGGCATCGAAACTTTCACGAGGAATCGCATCGGGTCTCCTTTCGGCTTCGACTCTAACCCGCTCACCTTCGGATGACGACGGCGGGCTCGTTGCGGTCGAGCGCGCGCTCGAGGCGCTTGCGGATCGCGAAGAGCTCGAGGTGCGAGACCTTCGAGCCCGGCCCGCGCTCCTCGACCTTGCGCAGCGTCGCCCAGGCGAGCTCCACCGGCAGCGCGCAGAATTCGACCAGTCCGCGCGGCGCGCCCGCGTCCTGGAGCGCCACGGTGTACTCGGCGGCGATCGCAAGATCCTCGCGGGCCAGGCCGAAGACCTCGGAGCGCGGGACGCGCTTGGGGAGGAAGCTCCGTCCCTCCGTCTCGTCGTCGGCCGCGTCCTTCAGGATGTTGACGAGCTGGAGCGCCTCGCCGAAGGTCGAGGCCCGCTCGCGGAGATACGGCGCGATCGCGAGCAGAGCCGGGCGCTTCAGGAGAAACAGCTCCGAGAGCATCTCGCCCACGATTCCCGCCACGGAGTAGCAGTAGGCGCGAAGGTCGATCATGTCGTTCAAGATCAGCACGCCGCCGTCCGTGCGGGCGACAAACTTCGCCATCCCCTCGGCCGAGCGCGAGACGTGGTCGCGAACCGAAGCGACGGCCTCGGGGTCGAGCTGGAAGAAGGCGTCGAGGACGAACGGCGTCTCCGAGATCAGCTGGCGGTATCCCGCGTGCGGGGAGACGCCGGCGGCGGTCCACTTCGAAGACAGCCGGGCGGCTTTCTCGGGCGAGTAGTCGTGGAGGAGGTCCCGGAACTCGTTCAGCGCGTCGATGCGGAGCGGGGCAGGCCAGTGGGAGGCGTCCTCGAAGGTGTCGGCGATGCGGAAGAGGAGGTACGCGAGCATGACCTGCCGCCGGGTCGGCTCGGGCAGGACGGGAATCGAGAGAGCGAAAGTGCGGCTGGTCTTCTCGAGGAGCTCTTCGAGGGTCGTGGTCATTTCGCTGGCGCCGGCGAGAGGAAGATCTCGAGAAACGCGCCGAGGCTCCGGGCGCACTCGCGGACTCGGGCGTGCATCCGCAGGAGCGCCGGGATGGTCGAGGGACGCGACAACGCGTGGAGGACGACCGAGGAGCGGTTGATCCCTCCCTTTTTCCCGACACAGCGCGCCAGGTAATCCGGAAGGTCCTCGTCGGCGCTGTCGCTGATCGCCCGCACGACAAGGTAGGGAACCGAGTGCGCCGCCGCCGCACGGGCCCAGGCGGCGGATTCCATGTCCGCCGCGATCGGGTCGGAGGTGTCGTGGGCGAGGCCCAGCGCGATCTTGCCGGCGGACTGGACTTGCGGCCTGTCGAGGGTGACGAAGGTCCCCGCCGAAATCCCGGCGATCGCGAGCGCGCGGGCCGAAAGCCCCGCGTCGGGCGGCGGGGCGTCTCCCGAGGTATCCGTCACCCGCCGCGAGACGAGCATCTCGCCGACGCGGAGCTCCGGGGAGAGCGCTCCCGCGACTCCGGCTCCCAGGAGCGCCGACGGCCGGAGCGTCTCGCAGAGGGCCGAGGCTCGGGTTCCGGCGCTGCAGGGGCCGTCGCCCGTCATCGCGAGTGCGACCGCCGCGTTTCCGATCCGGGCGCGAACGTGGTCGCCGCGGCGTCGAGGATCGCGGGCGCGAGCCAGCACCGCGGCGAACTCCTCGCGAAAGGCGGTGACGATGAGCACGGGACCCTCAGTTCCCGGCATAGCCGTGGTCCCGGAACCACGCGACCGCGCGCGCGAGCGCGTCCTCGACGGGAGTCTGCGGGAGCCCCAGCTCGCGGACCGCCTTGCCGGCGTCGAAGAACATCCGGTAGCGCGACATCCGGACTCCCTCGAGCGGGACCCGCGGCGCGCGTCCGGTCCAGCGCGCAGCGAAAGTGTCCGCAGCGGCGGCGGCGAGCGGGATCCAGTGCGGGAGCTTCCACTTCGGCGCGGGAAGGCCGGTCAGCGTCGCCAGCGTGTCGAGGATCTCCTTCAGGCTCATGTTGCGGTTCCCGAGAATGTACTTCTCGCCGATTTTCCCCCGCTCCGCGGCAAGCAGATGCCCGGCGGCTACGTCGCGGGCGTCCACCAGATTCAGCCCGGTCTCGACGTAGGCCGGCATCCGGCGGTTCAGGAAGTCCACGATCATCTGGCCGGTCGGGGTCGGCTTGACGTCGTATTCGCCCACGGGCGTGGACGGGTTGACGATGACGACGGGCAGGCCTTTCGCGGCCCAGGATTCGGCGACCCGCTCGGCTTCGAACTTGCTCCGCTTGTAGTGGCCGATCATCGAGTCGAGGGTCACGGGCGTCGTCTCGCTGGCGGGAGTGCCGTTGGAGGAGAGGCCCAGCGCGCCCACGGAGCTGGTGTGGACGACGCGCCGCACGCCGGCGTACGAGGCGACCCGCATCACGTTGTCGGTGCCCGCGACGTTGGCCGCGTGGAGGGCGCGCGGGTCCTTCGTGTAGAGACGATAGTCGGCGGCGACGTGGTAGAGGTGATCCACGCCGGCCATGGCGCGCGAGACGGAGGAGGGGTCGGTGACGTCGCCGGTGACGATCTCGACGTCGAGGCCCTCGAGGTTGGCCCGGTTGCTCGCCGGCCGGACCAGGCACCGTATCGCCCGCCCCTTGGCCAGCAGCGCCCGGACCACGTGCGCGCCGACGAAGCCCGTGCCGCCCGTAACGAGGTCCACGGCAGCGAATTATTGCGCGGGCCGGCAATCGGGAACCGGAAATCGGAAATCGGGGGAACCGGGTCGATTCCCGATTCCCGGTTTCCGTCTTACGGCCCTGGCGCTAACCCGTGAGGTTCCAGGCGACCAGGCGGAACATGTCGCCGGGGTGCTTGGGTAGCTCCTTGACGACCGACGCCTCGAAGCCCGAGTGCATCGCGCAGTTGGCGCAGAGCGGATCCTGGCGGGACTCCCAGTACTCCCAGTCGGTCCCCTTCCAGAACTCCTCCCAGGAGAACGTGTACTTCTTGCCGATCAGGTAGCAGGGGCCCTTCCACCCGTTCGGCGTGAAGGTGACCGTGCTCCACGGCGAGCATTTGTAGTCGCGCAGCCCCGCCGCGAACTCCAGGAACATCGGCGTCGAGGTCAGCTTGAACTTCCGGCTGATCTCGAGAACCCGCTTGAACTTCTTCTGGATCTCCGACTTGGTCAGGAAGATGTCGTTGGGAACGGACTCGTAGTGATAGCCGGGCGAGACGAGCAACCCCTCCACCCCCATGCCCGTCAGGAGCTCGCAGAGCTGCTCGACCTCGGAGACGTCGGTCTCGCGGAAGATCGTCATGTTGGCCATCACGTGGTGGCCCAGGGCCACGCCCTGCCGGATCATCTCGACGGCCTTGTCGAAGACTCCTTCGCGGGCGCAGACGTAGTCGTGGGTCTCCTTCATGCCGTCCAAATGCACGTTGATCATCAGGCGGCGGTCGGGAGGGATGACGCCGTAGACCTTCTGGTCGAGGAGGAGGCCGTTGGTGCAGAGGTAGATGTGGCGCTTGCGGCGGATGAGCTCGGAGACCAACCCCGGCAGCTCCGGGTAGATCGTCGGCTCTCCGCCGCAGATCGAGACGATCGGCGCCTTCGAGGTCTCGACCGCGTCGATGCATTTCTGGAGCGGCAGCCGGTCCTGGATCCTGCCGGTGTGGCGCTCGATCGCGCACCCGATGCACGCCAGGTTGCACGTGTAGAGCGGCTCGAGCATGAGGACGAACGGGTAGCGCTTGTTGCCCTTGAGCGCGTTCACGACCTGGTGCTTGATCGTCCCCGTGGTGATGTGCAGCGGAAATCTCATCCGGGAACTCCTCCAGCGCGGCGATTCGTTTCGGCTCGGGTCTCCCGCTCGCGGGTGGCGGGAACCTGCCCGGGCGCCGCGGCGCGGCGTACCTCCCGCCCGTACAGCGACAGGGCCCAGAGCGGGAAATACGTCGCGTAGAGATGGTAGCGCAGGTAGAAGACCCGCGGAAACCCGGTGCCGGTCCAGTGCTCGTCCTTCCACGACCCGTCGTACCGCTGGTTTCTCAGCAGGTAGTCGAGGCCGCGGCGGACCGTCTGCGAGTTCCCGTCTCCCAACGCAAAGAGACCGAGCAATGCCCATGCCGTCTGGGACGGCGTGCTCGGCCCGATTCCCTTGCGCGAGGGGTCGTCGTAGGAGCGGGGCAGCTCGCCCCAGCCTCCGTCCTCGTTCTGGTGGCGGCGCAGCCACGTGCCGGCGCGCTGGAAGCGCTCCTCGGAGAGGTCGTACCCGGCGCGGGTGAGTCCCCGCAGCGCCAGAAACGTTCCGTAGAGGTAATTGCAGCCCCAGCGCCCGTACCAGGTCCCATCGGACTCCTGCCGGGCCGCCAGCCACTCGGCCGCCCGGCGCGCGGATGGGGACTCGCGGACGATCCCCAGCCGCTCGAACGCCTCGAGCGTGCGGCCCGTGATGTCGTCGCAGCTCGGATCGATCATCGCGTTGTGGTCCGCGAACGGGATGAACGTCAGGACCTCGTTGTCGCAGTCGCGGTCGAACGCGGGCCAGCCGCCGTCGTCGTTCTGCATCGCGATCTGCCAGGCAACCCCGCGCTCGATCGCCCCGCGCCGCCGCCGCTCCTCCTTCTCGTCGGGGAAGCGCACCGCGGCCAGCGCCGTCAGGACCTCGGCGGTGTCGTCGGCGTCGGGATAGAACTCGTTCTCGTACTCGAAGTACCAGCCGCCCGGCTCCGTCCCCGGGATCCGCCGCTGCCAGTCGCCCGGGGTCCGCACCTCGCGGTCGAGCAGCCACGTCGCGGCGCGCAGAAGGTTCGGGTTGTCGCCGGGGACTCCCGAGTCGGCCAGCGTCGCGACCGCGAGCGCCGTGTCCCAGACGGCGGAGAAGCAGGGCTGCAGGCGCAGCGTCTCCTCTTCCTCGATCTCCAGCGCCCGCAGCTCCTCGACCTGGCCGGCGACGAGCGGGTGGTCCGCGGCGTAACCGCGGCAGCGCAGCGCCAGGATCGTGTTGATGATCGGTGGAAAGATCGCGCCCAGCCCGTCGCTTCGCTCCAGGCGCTCGAGCACCCACGCCTCGGCGCGCGCCAGCGCCCGGCGGCGAAGGGGAGTCCAGCCGCGCTTCTCGAAAACGTGGAGGGCACGGTCCACCGCTCCGAAGAAAGACGCCCAGCCGCGCTCGCGCACGTTTCGCGGGCGGCGCGCGCGGGCCGGAGCTCCCGGAGGAGTCGCGAGCTCGGCGATGCCGGCGGACTCCGGCACCGGGCAGCTCGGCCGGTACGCGGAGATGATCGAGAGCGGCACGACGATCGCGCGGGACCAGGAGGACATCTTGTAGATCGAGATCGGGAAGTTGTCCGGGAGCAGGATCAGCTCGGGCGGCACGACGGGGCACTTCTCCCAGTCGTACTGGCCGAAGATCGAGAGGTAGATCTTCGTGAAGGAATTGCAGGCGTCCAGTCCTCCGAGATCCTGGACGACCTTGCGCGCCGCGGCCATGTGGGGCGCGTCGGGGCCGTCGCCGAGGAGCTTCAAGGCGAAATAGGCCTTCACCGAGGAGCTGACCTCGGCCGGGCCGCCGGGATAGATCGCCCAGCCTCCGCCGGGGAGCTGCTGGCGGCGAAGGTACTCGGCGGCCTTTCGGATCCTCGGCTCGCCCCCCTGTCCGAGGAAATACATGGTCAACATGTACTCGGACTCGAGGATCGTGTCCCCCTCGAGCTCGGCGCACCAGTGCCCGTCTTCCCTCTGAACCGAAAGGAGATACCGCCGGGCAGCGGCGGCAGCGGCCGCGATGGCCGCGTCGTGCCCGCCTTCCGACAGGTCCGCCCCAATCTCTTTCTTCGTCATCGCGCTACGCGGTTCCGGCCGGGGCTGCCTCAGCGGTCGTATTTCCCGGACCCGCCCACCTTCCTCCCTCCGATCCGAGAAATTATACGTTTTCCTGGACGTACAGGGTTCACCTGCCCGCCGATTTCCCGAAGGGGCCGGTCCACGTCATCGTCAGCCGCCAGCCCGAGAGGGAGTTTCGCGCGCCCAGGTCCCGCTCGACGATCAGGGCGATCCCGCGGGAAGACGGCGTCCCTCGATCCCGGTCCGCCTCGAGGACGAAGCCCGCGAGCGCGCGGCGGGACTTCAGGTCGTGGAGAGCGAGTCCTTCCTGCCGGGCCGCGCTGGAAATCGCGTATCCGCCCAGCGCCAGCGCGGCGATCTCGGCGCCGCCGGCGCGGGCGATCGCGCAACCCCATCGCAGGTCGATTTCCCAGTCCGCGAGCGAGGAGGTCTGGCGAGTGGAGGGGGCGTAGCGGACGCCGGAATGCGCGCCGCCTCGCCATCGCGGGCCCTGCGGCGTCTCCGCGGTGAAGAGGGACGCGTCGAGAGAATAGCGGTCCGCGCCGTCGCTGAGCGTCAACGCCTCGTCCGAGACGCTCCGGGAATGGAAGTACTCCAAGCGCAGCGCCGAGTCGAGCTTCGAGGACCGGACCGGCGCCCAATCGAGGTAGATGCCGGCGCCGGGAATGCCGCTGGCGGTCAGCACGGACCCTTCCGGAACCGGCAGCCTGCTGTACCGGTAGGGGAGCTCGATCCCCGCGGCGAGGCGGCGCACCGGCGAGTAGGAGAGGCGCAGAGTCCCGAGCACGAAGTCCGGCGAGCCGGAGAAGTCCTGCGAGACGCCTTCCGAGTCCACGAAGGCCGAGGGACGGTACCAGCCGGCTTCGAGGCGCAGAAGGAACCGGCCGGCCGGAGGGAGCACGGGGACGTCGGCCGGGCGCGGCGACTGGGCCGCGGCGATCGAAGAGACCGCGAACGCGGCGCACGCAAGCGCCGGCGCAAGTCGAGGGCGTGCCCCCCTCAAGGCCGCCCGACGGTCCGGGGACGCCGTACCGCTCCGGCCGGGCCCGGCGCGGCGCCCGCCTTGGTGAGCAGCACCGAATCGAAGGCGGAGCCGCCGGTGTCGTGCGCCGTCAGGAGAAGGCGGCCGGGCGCGACCTCGCCGATGACGTAGCCGTGGCGCGACGCGGCGAAGGCCGAGTAGCTCTTTTTCTGGAACGAGTCGAGGTCCGCGCCTCCGCCCCCTTCCGTGATGTACACGACGCCCGGGCCCGGGAAGCCGAAGTCGCGGATCGGGAACGTCCGCTCGTAGAGGTGCTCGTGGCCGCAGAAGGCGACGTCCACGCCGTACCGCTCGAAGAGCGGGGAGAGGATCAGGCGGATGACGGAGTTTGCCCCGCCGGAGCTGTAGGGGGCCTCGTGGAAGTAGACAACCTTCCATTCGCTGTCGGAGCCGGCGAGCGTTTCGACCAGCCAGCGGTACTGCGGCGATCCGTAGCCGAAAGGGGAGCTCTCGACGTCGAGGCAGACGAAGAGGGCGTTTCCCTGGCGGAAGGAGTAGAAGCGCGAATCGCCGGTGGCGCTGTTTTTCGGGAGGACGAAGTTGGAGAGGAGCGGCGCGCCGCGGTCGGTATGGACGTCGTGGTTTCCGAGAGCCGGCAGCACCGGGCCGCCGGCGAGCCAACGCGCCATCGGACGGAAGAACTCCTGGTCGTAGAGCTCGTCGGCGCCGTCGGGGTAGACGACGTCGCCGGTGTGGATGACGAAGTCCGCCCCGCTCTCGACGAGCCGGTCGGCGATCTCCGCCGGGATGTGCCCGGTGGCGGTGTCCCCGATCACCCCGAAACGGAAGCTCGCGTCGCCGGCGCCGCGCGGCGCGGCGACCGTGGAAGCTTCTCCCATCGGGAAGTCGTCGGAGTAAGCCTGGTAGCGGTACCTCCCGCCCGGCGCGAGGTCGGGCAGCGGCACGACGTGCTTCGTCACGCGCTCCGGCCGCCGGACCGAGAACGGCTTCCCGCCGGGAGACATCCCGTCGAGCCGGGTGTCGCAGGCCTCGTCGGTCCACCAGACGACGGCCGCGGTCGAGTCGTCGATCCGCCCGATCACCGGCCCGCGGACGAGGCCCGCGCCGCGCGCGAGCATGGCGGCGCAAAACAGCATGCTCGCCGCCGCGCGAGTCGGACGATGGAGGCTTCTCAAAGGTGCGTTGCCGTCTCTTGCTTGTTTCGGGTGGGTGGATCTTAGCGCGGCGGGGATTCGCGGCATAATGCGCCATGGGCGACCCGGAAGTCACCGCCGCCGGCCAGCGCGAGCGCGCCGAAGCCCTCCGCGAGATCCTCGCCGAGCGCGTCCTGGTCCTGGACGGCGCGACCGGCACCTGGATCCAGCGCCAGGACCTCACGGCCGAGGATTTCGGCGGCGAGCAGTACGAGGGGTGCAACGAGCACCTGGTCCTGACCCGGCCCGACGTCGTGCGCCGGATGCACTCGGATTACCTGGCGGCCGGCGCCGACATGGTCGAGACGGACACCTTCGGCGGCACGCCGCTGGTCCTCGCCGAGTACGGGCTGGCGGAGAAGGCCTTCGAGATCAACAAGCGCGCCGCGGAGCTGGCCCGAGAGGCGGCGGCGCGGTTCTCGACCTCGGCCCGGCCGCGCTTCGCCGCGGGGTCGCTGGGCCCGACGACGCGCTCGGTCACCGTGACGGGCGGCGTGACGTTCGAGGCGCTGATCGAGCACTTCCGCGTCCAGGCGTCCGGCCTCGTCGCGGGCGGAGCGGACGTGCTGATGCTGGAGACGACGCAGGACACGAGGAACCTGAAGGCCGGCCTGATCGGGGTCGAGCAGGCGTTCACGGAGATCGGGTGGCGCGTTCCGATCCTGGCCTCCGCCACGATCGAGCCGATGGGGACGATGCTCGCCGGACAGGCGATCGACGCCTTCTACGCGTCGGTGATGCACGCGCCGCTTCTGTCCGTCGGGATGAACTGCGCGACCGGGCCGGAGTTCATGACGGATCACATCCGAACCCTCTCCGGCCTCGCGAAGACGCTCGTCTCCTGCTACCCCAACGCGGGGCTGCCGGACGCGGACGGCAACTACGCCGAGACGCCCGAGAAGCTCGCGCGGCACCTCTCGCGGTTCCTGGACGAGGGATGGCTGAACATCGTCGGAGGCTGCTGCGGGACGACGCCGGCACACATCGCGGCGCTCGCGAAGGCCGCGGAGGGCAGGAAACCCCGCCGCCCGCCGATCCACTCCCGCACGCTCGTCTCGGGAATCGAGATGCTCGAGGTGGACGTGGACAACCGCCCGGTCCTGATCGGCGAGCGGACCAACGTCCTCGGCAGCCGGAAGTTCAAGCGCCTGGTCGCCGAGGGCCGGTTCGAGCCGGCCGCGGAGATCGCCCGGGCGCAGGTCAAGGGAGGCGCGCAGGTCATCGACGTCTGCCTCCAGGATCCGGACCGCGACGAGGCGGCCGACGCGGAGAGGTTCTTCGAGCGCGCGACGAAGATGGTCAAGGTCCCGTTGATGCTCGACTCGACGGACTCGAAGGTCATCGAGCTGGGCCTCAAGTGGAGCCAGGGCAAGTCCATCATCAACTCGATCAACCTCGAGGACGGGGAGGAGCGCTTCCGCGCGGTCGTGCCCCTGGCGCAGAAGTACGGCGCGGCGCTGGTCGTCGGGACGATCGACGAGGACCCCGTCCACGGCATGGGAGTCACGCGGCAGAGGAAACTCGAGATCGCGCGCAGGAGCTTCACTCTCCTGACCGAGAAGTACGGGGTCGCGCCGGAAGACATCCTCTTCGACCCGCTCGTCTTCCCCTGCGGCACCGGCGACGAGAAGTACGTCGGCAGCGCGGTCGAGACGATCGAGGGCGTGCGGGCGATCAAGGCGGAGTTCCCGGAGGCGAAGACCGTGCTCGGGATCTCCAACGTCTCGTTCGGCCTGCCCGAGGCGGGGCGCGAGGTCTTGAACTCCGTCTTTCTCTACCACTGCGTCAAGGCGGGTCTGGACCTCGCGATCGTCAACTCCGAGAAGATCGTCCGCTACCCGTCGATCCCGGAGGAGGAGCGGAAGCTCGCCGAGGACCTGATCTGGAACCGCGGCGAAGACCCGGTCGCCGCGTTCGCCGGCTACTTCAAGGCGAAGAGCTCCCAGCCGAAGGCGCCAAGGGAGCGCGCGGGGACTCCGATCGAGCGGCTGCCGCGCTACATCCTCGAGGGCTCGAAGGAAGGACTCGTCGAGGACCTCGAAGCGGTCCGGCAGTCCGGGATGGCGCCGCTCGACATCATCAACGGGCCGCTCATGGACGGCATGAGGGAAGTCGGCCGCCTCTTCAACGCCAACGAGCTGATCGTGGCGGAGGTCCTCCAGTCGGCCGAGGCGATGAAGGCCGCGGTCTCCCATCTCGAGAGGTTCATGGAGAAATCCGCCGGCTCACAGAAGGGGAAGGTGCTGTTGGCGACGGTCAAGGGAGACGTCCACGACATCGGGAAGAACTTAGTCGAGATCATCCTGTCCAACAACGGATACGAGGTCGTCAACCTCGGCATCAAGGTGCCGCCCGAGACGCTCGTCGCGGCGTACCGCGAGCACCGGCCCGACTTGATCGGCCTGTCGGGGCTTCTCGTCAAGAGCGCGCAGCAGATGGTCACGACCGCCAGGGACTTAACGGAGCGGGGTGTCACGCCGCCGCTCTTAGTCGGCGGAGCCGCGCTTTCGCAGAAGTTCACGGACACGAAGATCGCGCCGGCGTACGGAGGCCTGGCCGTCTACGCGCGGGACGCGATGCGCGGCCTGGCGCTCGCCGACCGGATCCTCTCGGGCGAAGAGGAGCGCCGCGGCCTCGAGAAGGAGGCCGAAGCGCGGAGAGCCGTCGAGAAGTCGGCCGCCTCGGCAGGCGAAGCGGAGAATCCCCTCGCGGCGCCGGAAGTCCGGAGCGAGGCGGTCGGAGTCGTCGAGCCGCTGCCGGCGCCGGACCTCGAGGAGCACGTGCTCGGGAATCTCGATCTGGCCGAGATCTGGAAGTACGTCAACCCGCACATGCTCTACGCCAAACATCTGGGGCTGCGGGGAAGCTACTGGAAGCTGAAGGAAGCGGGCGACGAGAAGCTGGCGGAGCTGGAAAGGGTCATCGAGGACGTCAAGTCCCGCGGCTGGATCCGCGCGAAGGCGATGTACCGGTTCTTCGACGCGCGGTCGGCGGGCAACACGATGACGCTCGCGCGGGGAAGGGACACGCTGGCGGCCTTCACGTTTCCGCGGCAGGTGGCGGGGGAGCGCCTGTCGCTCTCGGACTTCGTGGGACCGCAGTCCAACGGAGCAGGAGGTCAACCGCCGGACAGCGTGGCGCTCCTGATCACGTCGGCGGGGGAGGGAGTCCGCGAAAAGGCCGAGGAGCTCAAGGCCGCGGGCGATTACCTCCTCTGCCACTGCCTCCAGGCGCTGGCGGTCGAGACGGCGGAGGCGGCGGCCGAGTGGCTGCACCGGAAGATCCGCGAGCGGTGGAACCTTCCCGATCCTCCCGGCCTGACGATGACCGACCGCTTCCAGGCGCGCTATCGCGGCAAGCGCTACAGCCCCGGATACCCCGCGTGCCCGGACCTCGCCGACCAGGCGACGATCTTCCGGCTCCTGCCCGGAGAAAAGATCGGCGTCGCTCTGACCGAAGGGTTCATGATGGATCCCGAGGCGTCGGTCTCCGCTCTCGTCGTCCACCACCCCCAGGCGCGCTACTACGCCGTCTAGGGCGCGACGAAGCGGGGGTCGTGGAGGGCGAAGGCGAGCAGGCGGGCGTTCGCGCCGGGGCCCTCAGGCACACCCGGCTCGTCCGTCGCGAGCTCCAGGGTCGCGCTTCCTTTGCGGATCGGGACGAGGACGGAGGGCCTGGCAGTCAGGTCGGCGGTGACCATCCCGCTCCAGAGCTCGCGGCCATCGCAGCGCAGCACGACCTTGCGAGGCGAGAGGCTGCGTAAACCGAATTCGAGGCGCGCTTCGGTGTCCGCCTTCGGCCACGCTTCGACGACGGCGGTGGCGCTGGATCGGCTCCACGCCCATCGGTGCCCGCCGTCCCTCTCGACGCCGTGCCAGCCGTCGGCGAGCCTCGCGACGCACGCGGAGGCGCCGGACCGGCCCGCGGCGAGCTCCGTCGGATCGCGCGGCACATCCTTCATCGAGAGGAGTCCCGCAGCGACGGCGAGATTGCCGGCGACCAGCAGCCAGACGGGCGCCCGGCGTCGCGCGGCGACCACGTTGAAGGCCAGCGTCATCGGGAGCAGCACTCGCGTGGCGGCGCCCGGGAATCCCTCCCACACCGCTTCGCCCAGCACGAGAAACAGCGCCACGTAGGCCGCGCCGACGCGCCACCACCGGTCCTCGATTCGGGGCCGGACAATCAGGTACGCGGCCTGCACGGTCAGAGCGGCCGTGGCGAGCAGCGTGGTCCAGACGATCCAGCGGTCGCCTTCGTTGCGAAAGGCCGCCGCGACGGCGCTCCACTTGCCGGCCCAGCCGGCCAGAGGCCACGCGAAGTTGCGGCTCCCCGCCCCGCCCGGCCCGATGCGAAAGTGGACGTACGCAATCCAGAGCGCCAGCGGCGCGGCCGCGGCGATCCCCGCCAGGACGTTGCGCCGCGAGATCCACGGGCGCTCGAACACTCCGGGCAGCGCCAGGAGCGAGGTCTCGCGAGCGAGGCCGGCGGCGGCCAGGCCTGCGAGCGAAGCCCCACGTCGGCCTCGTTCGATAAGGAGAATCGCGGCCGCGAGGATGGAGAGGGCGACCAGATCCGGGAGCGCGAGGCGCACGCTTTCGAGGGAGCCGGCGCAGAAGAGAACTCCGAACCAGGAGAGCCAGCTCCGGCCGTCTCGCACCGGAAGCAGCCGCCAGAGAATCAGGGCCAGCGTGAGCCAGGCGGCTACGTTGACGACGGAGTAGGCGTGCACGATCCAGGCGGGCCTTCCGAGCGCGGCGGTCCACGCGATCCACGGAGCGAGGATCCGGCGCCCGCGATATCCGAGTCCATCGATCGCCGGGCGGAGCTCCTCCGCGGCGAGCGTGGGGTGGTAGGCGATCTGGGCGTAGAAGAGGCCGTCGTACCCGCCGGTGTCCCGATAGACGTAGACCGGCAGCTCCCGGAACGCCGCGATCTTGGTCCCGTCGTTTGAGGAGTCGAGCTGGAGAAACGCCGTGAACCCGTAAACCGGGTGCCAGAACCTCGCGACCAGGACGAGAAAGAGAACCACCACGAGAATGCCGGCCGACAGAAGCCACAGGCTCAGACGTCGGGTGCCGGTCGCGTCGAGGTTCATCGCTCGGATGCTCCGAGAAGCTCCAGGAAGACCTGTGGCGCGAGAATCGCGACTCGTTCGAATCTCCGCAGGTCCAGAAGGTTCCGATCCCCACTCACGAGGTAATCGGCCAGACCCTCCTTCGCGGTCAGCAGATAAACGTCGTCGTCCGGATCCGAGGAAATCGTCCCCGTTGGCGGAGTCAGCTCAATCACCGTGGCCCGGAGGGGCAGCAGCCTCAGCCATCGGTCCACCTCTTCATCGGTCAGGCGGATCCTGGATCGGACTCGCGGGTAGAAGAGGGTCCGGCGAAGCTCGTCGAGAATCGGTTCGGAGACCAGGAGATCGAAGGCGTGCCGCTCGAGGAGCGCCTCGAGAATGCGGCCCGGGGTTCCTGCCGGATGGATCAGGGCGCTCGCGAAGACGTTGGCGTCGAGAACGGAGCGGATCAACGCCGGGCAGGCCGCTGCTTCCGGACGGCCTTCCTGGCTTCATTCGCCAACCGGTCGGCTTCTTCTTCGGAGCTGCCCGGTGACCCGCTCTTCCTGAGCAGGGCCAGGAGCTCTCTGGCCGCCTCGTCCTCGATGGCCCGCAGTTTGGAGATGGGAACGAGCGCAGCCAGAGGTTTTCCTTTTCGTTCGATGATGAACTGGTCGTGGCGCAGGGCCACGCGATTGAGGTAGTCGCCGAGTTTCTCCCGGATCTCCAATGTCGAGACTCGTTCAGCCATGCCGAGAACTATAACATCTATGGCTTCTATGAGAGTTGCAACCATTCGAGGCGGGCCGGTGTTAGGGTTCTCCAGAGTCCCTGTGTTTTGACGATAATTCGGAAAAGAAGTTGAATACACGAATGATCGACCAAAGAGACTGTGAAATAGCGAAGATCTTGCAGGCGAACGCTCGAGTTTCGAACGCCGAAATCGCGCGCCAGATCGGGTCGGCGCCCTCTGCCGTATTCGAGAGGGTTCGAAAGCTCGAGGAGCGGGGGATCGTGAGGGGCTACCACGCCTCGGTCGATCCGAAGGCCGTGGATCTCGGACAGCTCTCCTTCATGTTCATTCGATCCAACGACCGGCCGGGTGCGGTGACCACGGCCGCGAGGCTCGCGGAGATCCCGGAGATCCTGGAGCTTCACCACGTCGCCGGCGAGGACTGCTTCCTCGCCAAGGTCCGGACGCGCGACGCGGAGGCGCTCGGGCGGCTCCTGCGCGAGCGCCTGAGCGGGATCGACACGATCGCCTCCACACGTACGACGATCGTGCTCGACACCGTCAAGGAGACCTTCGAGCTGCCGCTGTCCGAGCCCGCGTCCCTCGACGAAGAGGCGGCCAGTGCCTGAAGCCCCGGCCGGGATCGCGCCGTCGAGAGCGAAGCTCGTCGCGGCCTTCGCGGCCGTGTACGTGCTCTGGGGCTCGACGTACCTCGCGATCCGGTTCGGCGTCGAAACGATCCCCCCCTTCCTCATGGCCGGCACCCGCCACCTCGCGGCAGGCCTGATCCTCTTTCTCTGGACGCGCCTTCGCGGCGAGCCGCGGCCGGAGCTTCGTAGCTGGCCGACCGCGTTCTTCGTCGGCGGCCTGATGCTCCTCGGCGGCAACGGCCTCGTGACCTGGGCGGAGAAGCGCGTCCCCTCGGGGCTGGCGGCGCTGATCGTCGCGTCGGTCCCGCTCTGGATGGCGCTTTTGGACGGCCTCCACAAGCGGACGCGCCCGCGGCCGGCGGTCGCCGCGGGTCTGCTGACCGGTCTACTCGGAATCCTGATGCTGGTCGCACCGGGCCGCTTCGCCGGCAACGGCCGGGTGGATCTCCTCGGCGCCGGAGC